>NZ_JBITXP010000065.1:0-1050 GCF_044544765.1 Streptomyces sp. NPDC053513 | reverse complement strand
ACGAGCTCGTGCACGGTAAGCGGTGAGACGTCGAAGGCTGCGGCGGGGCCGGTGCTCACCTCTGCCGTCGAGGGCTCAGGTCGACGGTCTGCTGCTGGGACAGCAGGCCGGCGATGGCCTGGACCGTGTCGCTCATGTGCTCGCGGCGGCCGAGGTGCCGGGTAAGGGCCCGCCAGTTCTTCAGATGGGCGATCCCGTGCTCGACCCGGATACGGCGCGAGGAGTGTGCCTTGCGCTGCCGCTCGTACATCTCCTCGTACCAGTCGGGGGCGTTCTTCTTGAACTTGCGGTGCGGTGGTGTCATCACGCATCCGCCGGTCTGGGCGCCGAGGCCCTGGTAACCAGCATCCGCGAGGATCTCCACCGCAGGCCCGCCGACCAGGAGCTTGACCAGCCCTAACTGGCGGGCATGGGTGATGTCCGCGCAGCTTCCGGGCTGGGTCGGGCTGCACCACAGCACGCGCCCCTCGCCGTCCGTGACCACCATGGATTTGACGGCGTTCTGCTTGTTCTTGCCGGAGATGAACCTGTCCCGGTCCTTGCGTCCGGCGGCAGGCCGCCGGACCCGGATCTCGGTGCCGTCGATGATCCCGGTCTTCCCGCTGGCGCCGAGGTGCTCGACGACCTCGGCCAGCGTCCGCAGCCGCACATCGGGGCTGACAGTGCACCCCCGCTCGGCAAGCAGGGGGCGCACCTCGCCGATGGCTCGGGTGATGGTGGAGCGGTCCACTCCGAACCAGCAGGCCAGCACATCGTGAGTGGCCGCGTGACGGAGATGGACGAGGGTGGCCAGAAGCCGGTCGACGAACACCAGCCGGTGCTTCGCACCGGCGCCCACGGCCCGCTTCCGCGGCCGGGAGGTAAGCGTGGCCTGGTGACGCTCATGCCACAACGGGCCGACCTCGGCGATGAGTTCAGCAATCACCTCAGCTGCCAGGCCCGTGATCCGGCGATTGCTGATGATCGCTGCACGAGTCGTGTTCCCCACCACTCAACCATGATCAACCATCTGAGGCTCGACGTCTCACCTCTTACCGTGCACGAGCTTGT
>NZ_JBITXP010000064.1:0-1087 GCF_044544765.1 Streptomyces sp. NPDC053513 | reverse complement strand
TGTATTGACCCGCAGCATTGTTGACGCGGGTGATGGGCGGGTGTCCGTCGAGTGCGGTGTGGCAGCGGTGGTGGTTGTAGGTGTGGAGGAAGTCTGCCAGGGCCTCGGTCCGCTCGTCGTTCGAGGTGTAGGGCCGCAGGTAGGCCCACTCGTCCAGCAGGGTGCGGTTGAAGCGTTCGACCTTGCCGTTGGTCTGCGGCCGGTAGGGGCGGATCTTCTTGTGGGTGATGCCGGCCGCGGTCAGGCTCTGGGTGAACAGCTTCGACTTGTAGCAGGACCCGTTGTCGGTCAGCACGCGCTCGACGGTCATGCCGTGGCTCTGGAAGAAGGCGTTGGCCCGCTGCCAGAAGGCGATGGCGGTGTGCTGGCGTTCATCGGGCAGGACCTCGCTGTAGGCCAGGCGGGAGTGGTCGTCGACGGCCGAGTGGATGTAGCTGTAACCGATCACCGGCGTGCAGCTCTTGCGCTCGGTGGTGGTGGCCTGGCGGTTGCGGTCGCCGGCCGTCCTGCCGACGGTTCGCCAGCCGCCGCCGTCGGGGATGTTGCCGAGCTTCTTGATGTCGACGTGGACCAACTCACCCGGCCTGGAACGTTCGTAGCGGCGTATCGGCTCGCCGGTGGGCCGGTCCAGCCAGGCCAGCCGGTTGAGCCCGTGGCGGACCAGGATGCGGTGCACGGTCGAGGCGGGAAGGCCCAGGATCGGGCCGATCCGTGCCGGGCCGAGCTTGCGGCCGGTCCGCAGCCGGCAGACCCGGGCCTCGAGGGCGGCGGCGGTCCGGTGCGGGAGCGCGTGGGGCCGGCTGGAACGGTCGTGCAGGCCTGCGTCGCCCTCGGCCCGCCAGCGGCGCACCCACTTGTGGGCCGTGGGACGGGATATCCCCATCTCCGCGGCAACATGCGCGACGGGACGGCCTGCGAGGACGCGTTCGACCAGGATCCGCCTGCCGTGAACGGTCAGCCGGGCGTTACGGTGGGACACGAAGACCTCCGTGTGTGGTGTGGAGCCTAGACACCTCCACCACACCGGAGGTCTTCGCCATGATCAAGACCAGCCGGCGTTAACAACGCTCATGATCAATACACCTAG
>NZ_JBITXP010000063.1:0-1139 GCF_044544765.1 Streptomyces sp. NPDC053513 | reverse complement strand
TACGGGAGGTTGCGGGCCATGACGATGCGCTGGACCTGGTTGGTGCCCTCGTAGATCTGGGTGATCTTGGCGTCGCGCATCATGCGCTCGACGGGGTAGTCGCGGGTGTAGCCGTAGCCGCCCAGGAGCTGGACGGCGTCGGTGGTGACCTCCATGGCCACGTCGGAGGCGAAGCACTTGGCGGCGGCGCCGAAGAAGGTCAGGTCGCCGTCGACGCGCTCGGACCTGGCCGCGGCGGCGTAGGTGAGCTGGCGGGCGGCCTCCAGCTTCATGGCCATGTCGGCGAGCATGAACTGCACGCCCTGGAAGTCGGCGATCGGCTTGCCGAACTGCTTGCGCTCCCTGACGTAGCCCTTGGCGTAGTCCAGGGCGCCCTGGGCGACGCCCAGGGCCTGGGCGGCGATGGTGATGCGGGTGTGGTCGAGGGTCTTCATGGCGGTGGCGAAGCCGGTGCCCTCTTCGCCGATCATGCGGTCGGCGGGGATGCGGACGTTGTCGAGGTAGACCTCGCGGGTGGGGGAGCCCTTGATGCCGAGCTTCTTCTCCGGGGCGCCGAAGGACACGCCCTCGTCGTCCTTCTCCACCACGAAGGCGGAGATGCCCTTGGAGCGCTTGTCGGGGTCGGTGACGGCCATCACCGTGTAGTACTGCGACACGCCGGCGTTGGTGATCCAGCGCTTGACGCCGTTGAGGACCCAGAAGTCGCCGTCGCGCACCGCGCGGGTCTTCATCCCGGCCGCGTCCGAGCCGGCGTCGGGCTCGGACAGGCAGTAGGAGAACATCGCGTCGCCCTTGGCCAGCGGGCCGAGGTACTTCTTCTTCAGCTCCTCCGAGCCGGACAGGACGACCGGGAGGGAGCCCAGCTTGTTGACGGCCGGGATCAGCGAGGAGGAGACGCAGACGCGGGCGACCTCCTCGATGACGATGACGGTGGCCAGCGCGTCCGCGCCGGCGCCGCCGTAGCTCTCCGGGACGTGCACGGCGTGCAGGTCGTTGGCGACCAGCGCGTCCAGGGCCTCCTGCGGGAACCTGGCCTCCTCGTCCACCGCCGCCGCGAACGGGGCGATCTTCGCCTCCGCGAGGGCACGCACCGACTCCCGGAGCATGTCGTGCTCCTCCGAGGGCCGATACAGGTCGAA
>NZ_JBITXP010000062.1:0-1191 GCF_044544765.1 Streptomyces sp. NPDC053513 | reverse complement strand
ACTAGAGCGTGTCTCCTTGACCGGTGATTCTCGTGGTGGGGCTGGTTAGTCTGCTGCGATGACGGACAGCGAGCTGGTCGTTGACCTGCGGGGTCGGCTGATCGAGACACTCAACGACTTCTGGGACGCGGTGAGCGAGCCGTGCGGACTGCCAGAGTGGTTCGGCCGGAACCTGGACGCGTGGTCGGACACGATTGAGACCCGGGGCATCTCCGAGGTGATCGACAGTCACGACGTCCTGATCGTGCATGTCGACCAGCGGGGTCTCTTCGACGGGCACCGGCAGGAGGCCGACGTCCTGGCCGGCATCTTTGACGGAGAACAAAACCAGCTCATTGTTCATGGGCAGGCCTGACGAATCCTTCGGACGTCTGGCTCAGCGCCGGCTCCAAATGAGGATGGCGGCAAAGTGGAGTGCGGCCTGGTAGGCGATAGCGAGCTTGTCCGTTCGCATGGCCAGGCCGCGCCACTGCTTGAGCCGGTTGATGCACCGTTCGACCGCGTTGCGCTGCTTGTATGCCTCGGCGTCGAAGGCCGGCGGTCGGCCGCCGGCACTGCCTCGCCGCAGCCGGTGGCCGATCTGGTCGGAGGGCTGGGGGATGACAGCGCGGATTCCGCGTCGGCGGAGGTGACTTCGGATCGCGCGGGATGAGTACGCACGGTCCGCCAGGACGGCATCAGGCCGGGTCCTCGGTCTCCCCGGTCCGCTTCGCGGAACGCGGATGGTGACCATGACGGTCTCGAAGGCTGGAGCATCACCCGCCTGGCCTGCGGTGACGCGGAGGGCCAGGGGCCGTGCACGGGCGTCGCTGGCGAGGTGGACCTTCGTGCTCAGGCCGCCGCGCGAGCGTCCGAGTGCATGGTCGTCGGGTTCGGCCCGACCTGGAGCCCCCTTTTTCTGGCGCCGGCGGAATGCTGGTGAGCCCGGCAGACGGTGGAGTCCACCGACACGGTCCAGCCGATGTCGTCAGCGTCGTCGGCCGCTGCCAGGACCGCGGCAAGGATGCGTTCCCAGGTGCCGTCCACAGCCCACCTGATCAAGCGTTTGTGGGCGGTCTGGAACGAGCCGAGCTCGTCGGGCAGGTCCCGCCAGGGCGAGCAGGTGCGGTACTTCCACGCGATGGCCTCCAGGGTTCGGCGGTGATCGGCCCACCGTCGACCGCGGACCGGATCGGCTGGCATCAGCGGCTC
>NZ_JBITXP010000061.1:0-1215 GCF_044544765.1 Streptomyces sp. NPDC053513 | reverse complement strand
GTTCGTTGCTTCAGAACTAACACAGTGGACGCGAGCAACTGAGGACAAGCCCTCGGCCTATTAGTACCGGTCAGCTCCACCCCTTACGGGGCTTCCACATCCGGCCTATCAACCCAGTCGTCTACTGGGAGCCTTACCCTCTCCAGGGAGGTGGGAATACTCATCTCGAAGCAGGCTTCCCGCTTAGATGCTTTCAGCGGTTATCCCTCCCGAACGTAGCCAACCAGCCATGCCCTTGGCAGGACAACTGGCACACCAGAGGTTCGTCCGTCCCGGTCCTCTCGTACTAGGGACAGCCCTTCTCAATATTCCTACGCGCACAGCGGATAGGGACCGAACTGTCTCACGACGTTCTAAACCCAGCTCGCGTACCGCTTTAATGGGCGAACAGCCCAACCCTTGGGACCGACTCCAGCCCCAGGATGCGACGAGCCGACATCGAGGTGCCAAACCATCCCGTCGATATGGACTCTTGGGGAAGATCAGCCTGTTATCCCCGGGGTACCTTTTATCCGTTGAGCGACGGCGCTTCCACAAGCCACCGCCGGATCACTAGTCCCGACTTTCGTCCCTGCTCGACCCGTCGGTCTCACAGTCAAGCTCCCTTGTGCACTTACACTCAACACCTGATTGCCAACCAGGCTGAGGGAACCTTTGGGCGCCTCCGTTACCCTTTGGGAGGCAACCGCCCCAGTTAAACTACCCATCAGACACTGTCCCTGATCCGGATCACGGACCGAGGTTAGACATCCAGCACGACCAGAGTGGTATTTCAACGGCGACTCCACCATGACTGGCGTCACGGCTTCACGGTCTCCCACCTATCCTACACAAGCCGAACCGAACACCAATATCAAACTGTAGTAAAGGTCCCGGGGTCTTTCCGTCCTGCTGCGCGAAACGAGCATCTTTACTCGTAGTGCAATTTCACCGGGCCTATGGTTGAGACAGTCGAGAAGTCGTTACGCCATTCGTGCAGGTCGGAACTTACCCGACAAGGAATTTCGCTACCTTAGGATGGTTATAGTTACCACCGCCGTTTACTGGCGCTTAAGTTCTCAGCTTCGCCCCGTCGAAACAGAGCTAACCGGTCCCCTTAACGTTCCAGCACCGGGCAGGCGTCAGTCCGTATACATCGCCTTACGGCTTCGCACGGACCTGTGTTTTTAGTAAACAGTCGCTTCTCGCTGGTCTCTGCGGCCACCCCCAGCTCAC
>NZ_JBITXP010000059.1:0-1417 GCF_044544765.1 Streptomyces sp. NPDC053513 | reverse complement strand
CTCAGCAGGATCTCGGCGTCCGGGTGCTGGGGGAAGGCCTCTTCGACCGCTTCGGCGAGCTGGTCGGCGGCGGTGCAGGCGGCGTCCAGCTGGATAAGGAGGGCGAGCATCTGCTTGCCGAGGGCGTCTTCGACCAGCGGTGGCTGGTGGGCCCACTCGCCTCGGAAGACCTCGCGGAGGCGTTCGGCCTCGGCTTCGATGCCGCGCTGGCGGCCGGCGCGCTTGAGGGCGGCCTGGATCTGGGTGCGGGTCAGCCGCGCGGCCCGGGCCGGGGTCGGAGCGGTCTTGAGGAGTTCACGGGCCTCGGGTCGGCACAGGCCGTTGGTCCAGGGGGCGAAGGCGGCCAGGGCGGCGGGGTAGTACTCGCGCAGCAGGGAGCGGAGCTGGTTGGCGAGCTGCTGCCGGTTCCACAGCGAGTCCTGCTGGGCCCGGGCCAGGACGGAGATCGCGCGGCCGAGGTCGCTGTCGTCGGGCAGGGGCCGGTGGGCGTGCATGTCGGTGCGGAGGATGTTGGCGAGGACCAGGGCGTCGCCGGGGTCGGACTTCTTGCGGGAGACGCTGTGCCGGTCGCGGTAGCGGGCAGCCGCCATCGGATTGATCGCGAACACCTTGCGCGTACCGGTCCGCAGCACCGCGACCAGCAGGCCGCGGGAGGTCTCGATCGCGACCGGGATCGGGTTTTCGGCGGTGTCGCCGTACTCGGCGAGCAGTTCCAGCAGGATCTTGTAGCCGGCCGCGTCGTCGGTGATGTGCCGCTTGGCAAGTAGCTGTCCGGTGTCGTCGACCAGGGCGACGTCGTGGGTGCGTTCCGCCCAGTCGATTCCGCAGTAGATCAAGATTTCCCCTCCCCAGAGTCCGGTGTTTGCGCTGGTCACGAGCGCATGCGGGCCACGCAGCGACCTAATCCCAGGCCTCGACCGCAGCGCGGTCGGGCCGCCACCTCACTAGCCGTTCGTGGCACCAGCGCACCCCACGGGCCTCGGTCTATGCGGGAGCTCGGGCGGCTCGGGCGTATCGAGAGGTCACCGTGCGATGGGCTCGCACCACCAACGCAAACGAGTGGTCAGGTCGAGAGGTGTTGACGCGCGACGGCCCTGGACGCCGCCGCTCTCTTAATAGGCATCGATGCCGGGTGAGTTTTGGGCATCCGTCCAGCGCCGACGGGCGCCAACACCGCTCGTGGTGGCGGCCACGAAGGCACCAGACGCCACCCGATCTACGAGTAGGCGTCGAGGCCCAGCGTCCAAAAGGCGTCCGTCTGGCGCCCACGTGACCGCCACCACCCTGAGCACCACGACCGCGCACCGATCTACGTTGAGGCCTCGACAGCCCGGCTGCACCTGGATGTCACGGTCTGGTACTCGAACGCTCCGAGAAGCACCCGCGTCTGCGGAACGCTCATAACTACGGATTAGGC
>NZ_JBITXP010000058.1:0-1499 GCF_044544765.1 Streptomyces sp. NPDC053513 | reverse complement strand
GGGCATGGATCAACAACCAACGCAGCCGGGCCGCGACGCTGACGCCGGAGCGGATGGAGCAGCTCGCCACAATCGGCATGCGATGGACATGATGATGGACATCGCCGCCGTCACCGCGGCCGTCGTCGCGCTCACGGTCGGCTATCCGCTCGGACGACTGCGCCCGTCGCAGCGGGCGGACGACTAGGGAGCTTCTTCCGGATCTTGGTCCGGGCGGACTACGCACGCTGCTGTCCGCGCATATATTGGCGGTGTGGACGAAGCCGGGGTGAGTGGCCAGGCATGGAGGGACGAAGTCAGAGCACGTCCGACAGCTGAGCAGGATCGGGACGCCCTGGCCCAGCTCGTCGAAACGAACGCGGACTCCTTCGAGGTTGAGCTGTACGAACGTGCGGCAGATCCCCAGGTGCTTTCGATTGACCGTGCCCAACGATCGCAGGCCGGGCAGTACGCCAGGCGCATGCGACGACTTCGCGAGCATCAGCGGCGCCAAGGCAGTTGAACAGTAGCCTTCGGATCATCTGATCGTTGGTTGATGTGTGTCGCTGACCGACGCCCAGTGGGCGAGGATCGAGCCGCTGCTGCCGGACCGGACACCTCGGTGGGGCGGGAGGTGGCGGGATCACCGGCAGGTGATCGACGCGATCGCCTTCACGTACCGCACGGGCACTCCGTGGATGGACCTGCTCGAGCACTTCGGCTCGTGGAAGGGTGCCCACAACCGGCTGCGGAAATGGGCCGCCGACGGCACCCGGGAGAAGGTCTTCACCGCCCTGCTCGCCCAGGCCGACGCCGAGGGCGACCTCGACTGGATCGTCTCGGTCGACTCCACCATCGTCCGGGCTCACCAGCACGCCGCCGGAGCCCGTCAAAAGGGGCCCCGGCCGGCGAGCCGGACCATCACGCCCTCGGACGCTCCCGCGGCGGACTGACCACCAAGATCCACCTTGCGGCGGACGGCCGATGCCGGCCGCTCGCCTTCGTCCTCACGCCCGGGCAGGCCGGTGACGCACCCGCGTTCCCCCAGGTCATGGCCCGCCTGCGGGTGCCGCGGCCGCTCGGCCGGCCCCGAATCACGCCGGACGTGGTCCTGGCCGACGAGGCCTACTCGTCCCGCGCGATCCGCGACCATCTCCGCCGGCGCGGGATCCGGGCCGTGATCCCACAGCCCTCCGACCAGGCCGCGAACCGCAAACGGCGCGGCAGCCGGGGCGGCCGTCCGCCGGCCTTCGACCTCGAGGCCTACAAACAGCGCAACACCGTCGAGCGGTGCATCAACAAGCTCAAGCAATGGCGCGGCCTCGCCACCCGATACGACAAGACCGCTACCAGCTACCCCGCCGGACTCCACATCGCCGCCATCTACATCTGGTCGGCAAGATGATCCGAAAGAAACGGCCTAGTTGTATTGACCCGCAGCATTGTTGACGCGGGTGATGGGCGGGTGTCCGTCGAGTGCGGTGTGGCAGCGGTGGTGGTTGTAGGTGTGGAGGAAGTCT
>NZ_JBITXP010000057.1:0-1980 GCF_044544765.1 Streptomyces sp. NPDC053513 | reverse complement strand
TGGCTGGCCGGCTGCCGCAGGCTCCACCGCCGCTACGAACGCAAGGCCGAACACTTCCTCGCCTTCATCGGCATAGCCGCAGCCCTCATCGGCTATCGCCGCTTGGCCAGCCTTCTCACGGCCTGAGCCGGTTCTGCTGCACGTCGAAGCAGATCAGACCCATGGACTCCGCCACGGCCGCCGCGTAGGCCGACGCCTCCTCGGCCATGCTCCACCGCATGGGGAAGTAGATCAGCGGACCGCTGGCCTCGCCGATCAGCGGCCCGGTTGACCAGGGAGAGGTGTCCTCCTCGTCCTCGGTGAGGTCGCACCACCGCTCAAGCAGCGCGGCCACGTAAGCCGCGATGTGCTCGGACGGAGGCTGTTCCACCTCGCTGTCGATGTAGCGGTCGTACAGGTCGTCGAAGACCCGGCCGGCGGTCTTGTCATCTGCCGGCCTATCGCCTTCCCAGACAGCAAGGTCGTAGCTCATGCCAGGAGGCTCTCATGCCGCTCTGACAGCCATAAGAAACGACGTCTTACTGGTTCCTTGAGGTTGTGACGGGAGTGGCGTGCGACGCCGCTCGCTGCCAGCCGGTATCGCCCCTCGCCTCCCCAGGCAGGGGCTCAACGCCCCCAACTGCGAGACCACCCGGCCCCAGGGTTTCTGGGACGCGAGGCGCTCCCTCTATGAGGACTGGCCCCCGCGCCGTGCGAATGCTGCGCAGGTCAGCGTAGAAGCTGCCGACTGCCGGATAAATATCAGGTGCGATCGAGGCCAGAGCTTTTCCGTTGGCCTGTGTCGGAAGTTCAGTCGCTTTGGTCGCTTCGGTCGCTGTGCACGAGTCAAAGCGGAAGCGTTATGCCGAGTTCCTGCATCGCGTTGGACGGCGGGCCGCCTTCGGAGCGTTCGGTCTTACGCCCCTTGATGGTCGGTGCGAGAGTTGCGGGGTCGATAGCTTCAGCGGGGGCGGAGCCGGCGTAGAGGCCTTGGGGCTCGGTGTCGCGGTCGTGTGGCAGCAGCCAGAAGACACGGCGTCGGAAGGTGCCGGAGGCGCGGGAGGCCTTTGCGGCGGTGCCGAGGATGGCGTAGCCGACCATGCGGCCGTCGCGGTGGTAGGCGGGCTTGCCTGAGCGGGTGGGTAGGCGGTCGAGGCTCTGGCGGACGTATTCGAGGCGGGAGACGTCCTCGAGCCAGACGAGTTCGGTCTCGTGCTTGAGATCGTTCTCGCTGATCAGGGAACTCATGACGTCTCCTCGTGGGCGAGCAGTCCGATGCCAGGGTAGTACTTCCTCGAATTCGACAAGATCATCTCTTTCGGGGAGGACAGTCCCAGAAGTTCACGAGCTCGGGCGGCGAAAGTACGGCTGCTCATGGCCAGGCAGCCCTCGCTGGTGCACCAGTCGCGGTAGGCGTCGTAGAGGGTGCGCTGCTCGGTGCGGCAGTCGGGGCCTTGGATGCAGGCTTCGTCGAAGAAGCGGCCGGTGTGGTCTTCGGTGTCGGCGTAGGCGGTAGTGGCGATGCGGACCTTGTCAGGGCCGGTGAGGTCTTTTTGGCCGTTGAGGTAGCGGCGGGCGCCGTCAATGAGCCAGTTGAGGATGCCGGGACCTTCCTCGGCGACGAGGATGTCGGCAAGGTTGTCGATCCTGCGGTCGTCGGAGACCGTGCGCTCGAAGGGGATCAGGCGCATGCGACGCCAAAAGGCGAAGCCACCGGTGCCGACCTCGGGGCGGTGGTTGCCCAGCAGCCAGAGGTGGTGGGTGGGGCTGAAGGAGAAGAAGTCCTGGCGCATGCGGCGGGCCTTGATGCGGTCGCCACCGGTCAGGAGCTTAACGCGGGCCTCGTCGAATTTGTCGCCGGGCTTGACCTCGGAGCAGACCACGACGCGTCGGCCGTGGAGTTCGGCTAGGTGTATTGATCATGAGCGTTGTTAACGCCGGCTGGTCTTGATCATGGCGAAGACCTCCGGTGTGGTGGAGGTGTCTAGGCTCCACACCACA
>NZ_JBITXP010000056.1:0-2897 GCF_044544765.1 Streptomyces sp. NPDC053513 | reverse complement strand
TCATGCACCCGCGCGGTCGTTCCGGGACCGGTTCGCCCGGCACGCCAAGCCGTGAACACCGGCTCGATCAAAGCCCATCGGGCGTCGGAGACGTCGCTGCGATACGGGCGTCGAGAAGTCACTCAAGGTGTAACGACGCACGTCCGGCTTGGTCACAGCGAACGGATCAAACCGCCCGCAACGTAGATCAGATGCCCTCTTAGAGGTCCTAACAGAAGCCGCTGATGGTGTGACTGTCGGCTTGGATGCTCGTTGGTCCGTTCGTGGCGAAGAGGAACTCTCGGCCGTGGAACGTGTCGGACGAACTGTGGTCGCTGATCGAGCCGTTGCTGCCCGCCCCGGCACCGAAGCTGGTGGCGGGGCGGCCGCGGGTGCCCGACCGGCAGGCTCTGTGCGGGATCCTGTTCGTCCTGCATACCGGGATCCAGTGGGAGTACCTGCCCCAGGAGCTCGGCTTCGGCTCTGGCATGACCTGCTGGCGACGGCTTGCCGCGTGGAACGAGGCCGGTGTCTGGGACCAGCTGCACCTGGTCCTGCTCAAGAAGCTGCGGTCGGCCAAGCAGCTGGACTGGTCTCGGGCGGTGATCGACTCCTCCCATGTCAGGGCCGCTCGACGCGGCCCAAAAGCGGTCCCAGCCCGGTCGACCGTGCACGGCCGGGCAGCAAACACCATGTCCTCGTCGACGGGCAGGGCATCCCGCTCGCCGTGTCGCTGACCGGCGGAAACCTCAACGACGTCACCCAGCTGATGCCCCTGCTCGCGAAGATCCCGTCCGTCGCCGGCCTGGTCGGACGACCGAGGCGGCGACCGGACGTGCTGCTGGCCGACCGAGGCTACGACCACGACAAATACCGCCGCCTTGTCTGGGCCCAGGGCATCAAACCGGTGATCGCCCGGCGCGGTGTCCCGCACGGCTCCGGCCTCGGTGTCCACCGCTGGGTCGTCGAGCGGACGATCTCCTGGCTGCACGGTTTCCGGCGTCTCCGCGTCCGGTGGGAGCGACGCGACGACATCCACGAGGCCTTCCTCGGCCTCGCCACCTGCCTCATCACCCACCGACACGTCCAACGCCTTTGTTAGGACCTCTTAGGCCACCGTTTCTCGCACGACCGCCCCGGTCATGGACCGCTGTGGTCCACTACTCGCCTGCGTACGCGATCGGCAGCCAACAGCCCCGGCCGAATCGTATCGGTCGGGGCTGTTTTGGTGTGGGGCTACTCTCAGTCTTCCGTCCACATTGCGCGGACGTAGGCCTCATGTTCGTTCAGAAGCCCGGCCTCGTCCTCCGGAGTCCGGATGATTGAGCCGCCACCATTCTCGAGCATCACCATTGAGGGCAGTAGGAGCCCCCGCAGGAGACCGTGCAGGACGAAGCTGTTGGTGTTGCAGTACCTGTCGTACAGCGCCTGGGTGAACCGTTGGAACACCGCCAGTTCCACGTCGCTCCCGCCGAGCCGCTGGTTGAAGGCCAGCCCGGTGGGCACGCCCAGCAGATCACCGGTCTGTTGGGCGAGGGCGGCGAAGGTCTGGCCCACACCGAAGCCGGGATCCCAGATGATCCTCGAACCGTCGTCGGTCTGGAACGGATAGCCCATTAGTCCCACCTCGTCATGATCACGACGCCCGGATGCTCTTCTCTGAGCTTTTGCAACCGGGCCTCAACCGCGTCGATAAATCGCTGATCCTGGTTCCCATAGGTGAACCGGAAACCGATTGGGGCGTCCGCATAGAACTCGGGGAGTTGCTTCCGGGCAGCTAGATACTTGGCGAACTTACCGTTGATGTGCTTGTCGAGCCACTTGGTGTCGTCCCAGCCTCCGATCGCGCTCTTGAGCTCCCAAAGGACGTCACCGTCGATGTGGTCGATGTCAGTGATGAGGTTCCCGGTGACGGGGTCGAAGACCTCCCATTCCTCCTTACCCTCAAGGCAGCCTTTGGCGGCGGACGCGGCAGCCACCTGTGTGCCCATCATCGGTGCGATGCCGGATGAAGCGTTCATGGTGACCGCACCGATGATCTTGCAGCCGCGCCGGATCAGCTGGAGGCCGTCCCATGCCCTTTCGAGAGCCTTGAGCTTGGCACCGATGAGGGCCTCGGCAACCAGGCTTCCGCAGTCCTTGAAGCTCACATTGTCGATGCATGCTTCGAGGTCCCCGAGTCCGGTGACCGCGCTGGTGAAGGCGTGGAGCTCCTCCATGGCCTGTTTGAACTCCGGGCCCATGGAGATGATGTCGCAGCCGATTTCGTTGTGCTGGCACCAGCGGGCGAATTCATACGGGTTGCAGGGCACGATCGCCTGGCCGCACCGGTAGATCTTGCGGGCCTGGTAACCGGGGTCCTGTTCGGCCTTCTGCTTGGCCTCGACGGCTGCCTTGCGGCGGGCTTCCTCCTCCGCCAGGTATTTCTTCACCGAGACGATGAAGGTTTCCTGCGCTGCCTTGAGCGCTGCGTCCGCGTCCTGACCGGCGGCGACAGCTGACTGGCGTGCCTGCTCGGCGGAAGCCCAGGCGGAGGAGGCGGATGCCTGGGCCATTTCGGAGGACAGTGTGGCGTCAGTGGCAGAGATCGCCGCGGCCTCGGATGCGGTGTTGGCCTCGTTGGCCGCCTTGCGGGCGGTGACTGCCGAGGCGGCGGCGCGGGCTGCCGAGGCTTCGGCGTCCTTGGCGTACTGGTCGGCTTTAGACGGCGTTTCCTTTGGTGTGACCGTTCGTTGGGCGGTGCATGACGGATCTCGTGGAGCGACTGGTGCCGGACGAGTTGTGGGTGCTGTTCCGGCGAGTGGTGCCGCCGACCGAGGTGAAACGTCCGCAGGGCGGTGGCCGGCGCCGGGCCGGTGACCGTGAAGCCCTGGCGGCGATCATCTTCGTGGCAACGTCGGGCTGCACGTGGCGGCAGC
>NZ_JBITXP010000055.1:0-3517 GCF_044544765.1 Streptomyces sp. NPDC053513 | reverse complement strand
TCGACAGCCCGGCTGCACCTGGATGTCACGGTCTGGTACTCGAACGCTCCGAGAAGCACCCGCGTCTGCGGAACGCTCATAACTACGGATTAGGCGTCCGGCAGGGATTCGTCGGTTAGCTCCGCCCAGAGCTCGCCGAGGACCTCCGCGCCCTCGCGCAGGTCCGCCACCTCGAAGCCCTCGTCGAAGACGGCACGGGCCTCGTCCGTCCGGCCCTCGGCGAGCAGTATCCGCACCTCCAGGAGGCGGAAGGCACCCCTCCCCCGGACCTCGTCCGGCAACCGCGCCCACAGCTCCCGCGCCGGACCGGGCCGGCCCGCGGCGAGCAGCGCCGCCGTGGCCTCGCGGCCGAGGGCGGCGGCCACGGGCTCGCTCCCGTCGCGATCCGCGTGGTCGGCATGGTCGGCGTGGTCGGTGAAGGCCTCCGCGAACCGCTCGGCGGCCCGTCGCGGATGGCCGTCCTCCTGGTCGGCGACGGCCAGGCAGTACAGCAGGGGCCAGCGCACCTCGGCCCGGTGGAGTCCGCGCTCCCAGCTCCGTACCGCCTGGGCGCGGTCTCCCGCGTGCCACTGGGCGATGCCGAGGTGGTACTCGGTGGACGGGTCGGCGGGGGCGGTCTCCAGCATGTCCCGCCAGGGGGTGGCGACCAGCGGCGCGCCGGGTCCCGCGCCCTTCGCCGGGGGCGGCAGGACGCCGGTGCGCAGGAGCTCCCGCCAGGGTTCCTGGTCCGGGCCGAGGGTCGACTCGGGGAAGGGCGTGCCCGGCAACTCGTACCCTCCGCGCAGGACTTCGAGGGCTCCCCAGCCGGAACCGGTCGCGAGGACGGTCTCCGGTCCGGCGTCCGCTGCGCCCTCCCGCCAGGCGGTGTACGCCGCGTCGACGGCGGCGCGGGGCAGCGCCGCCTCCAGACGGTCCTCGACGTCGGTGCGGGCCGCCGCCCAGTCGTCGCCGAGCGCCGCCTCCGGGTCGGCGGCGAGCGGCCCGTACGCCTCCAGCCAGCTGAACTCGGCACCGCCCGCCAGCTCCAGGTGTTCCAGCTGGGTGCGGGCGAGTCCGGCCTGCATCTCGGCGTAGCCGGGGGTGCCGGGCTCGGTCAGCCACTCCTGCCAGCGCCGTCCGCCGCGCTCGGTTCCCCACAGGAAGAGCTTGCGGCCGCGCAGCGCGTCGGTGGAGGTCTGGACGAGTCCGCGGCCGTCGGCGTCGAGGGCGGCGATCCAGCGGCGCTGTTCCTCGGGCAGGTCGTAGAAGTAGTCCGCGGCGTGGGCGCCGTTCAGCGGGTACGAGCGGTCGGTGCCGTCCTCGGCGACCGGCACGGGGAGGCGGTTCAGGCCGCGCTCGTAGCCGTGGTGCCAGGCCGCGTCGGCGGGCACGAGGACCCTGCGCTCCTCGGGGACGGCGGTGTTGGACCACCAGTAGGCGGGGACGGTCCGCTCGTGGGGGTTGCGGACGCGGACGCCGACGTACAGGAAGTCCGAGCCCTCCGGGAGCCACAGGTCGACCTGGAAGGGCAGGTCGCGCAGGCGCTCCCACTCCCACAGGCGGAGCATCGGGCCGCCGTCGGGGGCGCGGACGACTGCCGCGTGGAGGGGCGAGCAGGAGAGGGTGGTGTGGCCGGTGGCCCCGATGTTCCACTCGATGCCGCCGGAGAACCAGGCGCCGTTGAGGGCGAAGGCGGCGGGCTGGAACACCGGGTTGCGGTACAGGAGTTCGCGTCCGGTGGGCTTGTGGTGCAGGGAGTGGACGCGGCCGCCGAGGCCGGGCAGCACGGTCGCCCGGAGCCGGTCGTTCTCGATCACGATCGCGTCGAGGCCGGCGGGCGTGCGCTCGCGGCCGTAGCCGTCGCGGACGGCGGTCGGGAGCAGGCTGCGCAGGGGCGCCCGTCCGATGCCCCGGGCCATGTCGCGCGGGAGCTCCGCGAGGGTCCGCGCGTCGACCGCGTGGGCCCCGGCGCCGGCGGGGGCCCGCAGTGCGGGAAGGGGGTTGTCCGGGCCCAACGGGGCCGCGGGCAGCGTCAGTACGGCACGTCGTACGGTCGTCATCGATCCATGGAACACGCCGGAGCCGGTCCTGACCAGGGGTTCTCCGCGTCAGGCTTCGGCAAAGCCGCGGGGCTGGGGTGCCCGGATATTCCCGGCGGGGGCGGCGTCCGCCGCCGTAGTGTGGAGGGCCGGCCCGCCGCCTGGGCGGGCGGGGACCAGTGGCACAGGGAGTACGAGGAATGGGCACGCAGCACACCTACCGGGTCATCGTGCGCGGCACGTTCGACGGTCTGTCGGAGGAGAGCCGGTCCCGGCTGCTCGCCGAGGTGGACGCGCACGGGCTGACGGCGATGCAGTTCACGGAGGAGGGCTCGCTGACCTACGACCGGGCGCTGAAGCACTTCTCGTACCGCCTGGTCGTCGTCTCGGACGCCGAGGACGGCGAGGAGATGGCGGGCGCGATCGCGGAGGACCGGGTGGAGAAGGCGCTCGGTGGGCTCGGCCACGGGTACAAGGCGCTGCGCTCGACGGTGACGGACCTCGACACGATGAAGATCAACTACAAGCGTTAGTCCGGGTCGGGCGCGGTGATCGCCCAGCGTTCGTGGTCCCGCCACGCCCCGTCGATGTGCAGCATCGCGGGCGAGAAGCCTTCCAGGCGGAAGCCGGCGCGGCGGACGAGGGCGCGGGAGGCGGTGTTGCCGGGCTGGATGTTCGCCTCCAGGCGGTGCAGTTCCAGGGGGCCGAAGGTGTGCTCCAGGACCAGCCCGAGGGCCTCGGTGAGGAGCCCGCGCCCGGCGGCGTGCGCGAAGGCTCCGTAGCCGAGGGCTCCGCTGCGGAACGCGCCGCGGACGATGTTGTTGATGTTGACGAAGCCGGCGATCCCGCCGCCGTCGGCGCGCTCGCAGACCAGGAGGCCGACGCGCGCCGGGTCCTCGATCAGGGGGCCCGCGTAGGCGGCGTACGCCTCGGGCGTGCACGGCGGGAAGAGCCAGGGGCGGTGCAGCTCCCGGCTCTCGCGGGCGCGGGCGGTGAACTCCTCGGCGTCGGCGAGGGAGAAGTGCCGCAGGCCCACGCGGGGTCCGACGGCGAGATACGTACCGGGTGCGTCGACCATACGGGCCAGGCTATGCGGCGGGACGGCGCCCCACCCCTCGCGCCCCTCTCCGGCCGCCCGGCTCCACCGGGGCGACGCCCCCGCGCCCTCCGTGGACTCGCGCCTGCCGGGCGACGGCCCCGCCCACCCCCGCGCCTCCGCTGCGAGCGCCCACCCGCCGGGCGATGCCCGCCCCGCTGCAGCCACGCACCCGCCGGTGCGGTGCCCACCCCGCGCCCGCCGGGCGGTGCCCACGCCTCGCGTCCCCGCTGTGGCTGCGCCCGCTGGACGATCCCGCCCCTTGCGCCCCCGTTGTGGGCAGCGCCTGCCGGTGCGGTGCCCCGCCGCCGTTGTGGGCAGTCGTTCCGCTGGGGCGGAACGGGTGGGCACAACGGACCCGCGCCCTGCCGGCGCCCGAGGCTCATGTGCCTGGACCCGCACC
>NZ_JBITXP010000054.1:0-7862 GCF_044544765.1 Streptomyces sp. NPDC053513 | reverse complement strand
GAGGACACCCCCGAGCCGCTGAAGGACGCCTTCGCCGCCCTGCTGGAAAGCCTGGGCGAGGTCGCCGGGGACGGCGTCCACCCGGGACTGTTCACCGAGGTGTTCTGGGCGTCCCTGCACGGGCTGGCCACCCTGACCCGGGAGGGACGGCTGCCACCGGAGGACACCGAGCGGAGGGTGGAACTGCTCGTGAACCGGCTCGCCGTCCTCTGACACACCGTCCCGGGGCACACCGTCTCGGGGCACGCCCTTCCCGGGACACACCGTCTCGGGGCACGCAGTCGGGGCCCTCTGGCCCCCGCCGCTGCCTGCGGCAACGTTCCGGTCACTCGCGTCCACACGGCGCAGCCGCAGATCGCCGGGCCCCGTGCCCCAGGCCGGCACCCGCCCATCAGCCGCGTCAACAACGCTGCGGGGCAATACACCTGTACGCGGCCACGGGCATCACCCCTCTCGACCCGACGGCATAGCCGAGCGCTGGCGTCCAGGAGCGCCCGGGAGGCGCGCAGCACCCCGCACGCAACCCATTTGCCCATGAGATATGCCAACTCGACTGCACTGCGACGCCTCGATGCTCCACCGTGGATGGGGGGCGGCCGCTCGGCACGCCCTGGACCGACGAGGAGGCGAACCGGGATGACCTGGAAGAGCGGGAAGGGTTCGAGTCACATGAGGGTGCGGCGACGTACCCGATCGACTGGGAGAAGGCGCGCGGCGACGAGAGCGACGAGTACGACGCCTCCGGGCCCTGGGCCGACTGGGAGGGGCACATGGACGAGGTGGCCGCACGAGCTGTGGTGTTGCCCGAAGATGTGGCCGGCCTGCTGCGGCAGCTGCGCGAGGGCCTGGACGAGATCGTCGGCGACGAGCCGCTTGTGGCGCTGAAGGCGGTCGGAGAGCTGGAGGCGATCGTCGCGTCGGCCGGCCCCCTCGCGGCCGCCTGTGCCACGGGGGACGAGATCCCGGTGCCGCGGGTCGCCGAGGCCCTGGGCATGACGGAGAAGGCGGCACGCTCCCGCCTGGTGCACTACGCGTACCTGCCCCGCTGAACAAGAAATCGGTTGTGGTCTGGTGCGCCGGGTCGGCGGCTGGAAGGCAGGGGAGCGCCGTGGCGCAGCATCTTGAAGCGTATGCCCCAAAGGTCTCTGCAGCGTCGTGGGATCACCGCCGCCGTGTCCGGGGTGGCGATCAGCAAGGCCGCCGTCTCACGCAAAGGCCCCGGCTTTGAGCCCACCTGATCTGCGGCGCCGTGCCGCGCCGTGATGGTTCCGGTTATGGGGCGGGCAGGCGACGGGCGAGGTCGGCGGCGATGGCGTCGGTCGGGTGAAAGATCCCTTCGGCAGTAGTGAGTCGGCGTTGCTGGTCGGTCCGGACCCGGCAGACCGTGCGGCTGCGCGGTGGCTTCCCGGGCGTCGACGGCCAGGACCTGATGGTTTTGCTCGACCTCCTCGGCCTGTGCCCTCGGATGGTCTGCCGGCTCCAGGCCGCCCCCATGGTGCGGCGGGCGCTCGGCGCTGCCTCGATCGACAGAGCGGCCTTCGGGCTCCGCGCGCGAGATGCCCTGTTATGTTCTAGTTTGTCCATCGATCGACCGTTCTTCGGAAAGGGAGCTTTTCTCATGGCTGAGAAGGCCAAGGGCAAGATGGAACAGGCCAAGGGCAAGGCCAAGGAGGTCGCCGGCAAGGCGACCGGGAACGAGCGGATGAAGGCCGAAGGCAAGACCGACCAGGTCAAGGGAAAGACCCGCGAGGTCGCGGACAAGGGCAAGGAACAGGCCCGCGGGGTGAAGGACTCCCTGCGCGACCGCCGTCAGCCCTGAGCACCCCGCCCGCTGCACGGACTGCAGGCCATGGCGCCTCCCAGCCCACTGGGAACGGGTCGAGCCCGCGCTCGCCGCCTACGAGGTCGGAGGAGGAGACGCATCGGCGGCTTGATGTGATGACCGCTGTGGCTCCGAGCGGGCTGCAACAGCACGCGGTTGAGCACACTCGTCGCCGATGACGGCGCCGTGAGGCTGCCCGGCTGTCACGGATCGATCCGGGGAGGCCCGGTCACCCGGCGCGCTGGGTGGTCTCCCCGGCCTGGGCAGGCACCGCGGGCAGGGGGACGGTGCAGGAGGCGCAGCGTCGAGCCTGGGCCGGTACGGGACTGAGGCACTCAGGGCAGTCCCGCTTGGGGGCCTGGACGTCGTGGTGGGGGGCGAGGCGCTCGTGCAGCTTGTTGATCGGGAGTACAACCAGGAAGTACAGGGCGCTGGCGAGGAGGAGGAAGCTGATCGCCGCGTTGATGAAGGCTCCGTAGGGGAATTCGGTGGCGCCCACGGTGAAGGTCTTGTGGCTCATATTGCCGGTGGCGCCGGTCGCCAGCCCCACGAGCGGGGTCAGGAAGGCACCGACGAAGCCGTTGACGACGGCGGTGAACGCCGCTCCGATGACGATGCCGACGGCCAGGTCGACCACGTTGCCGCGCAGGATGAAGCTGCGGAAGCCCTTCACCTTCTCACTCCTTACAGGCTCTTGACGTCGCAGGGCGGCGTTAAGGGGCGCAGCAGACCCGGCCCCTTCACCCCCGGATGCCCTGCCACGCCTCACTCATGCCTGCTGGACGCGCACTGCGTACGCCGTTCCAGATCGTCCTCGTGTCCGAGGCGTGAGAAGGCACGCACAAATGCCCGAGGCCGCCACCCCAACCGCACCCTCTCGCTTTCATGTGGGTGCCGGCTCAAGCCCCCTGCGGCGGCGCCTGGTTCGTCGACCCCGCCTGGGTCGGCACACGGCGGGAGCTCCTCGAGGAGCTGTTGGCTGTCGCGCACGCCAGTCGCTGGAGGAGATCCGCCGTTCGTGTGCCGAAGGTCGCTTCTGAGCAGCGCCGGTGCAACAGGGGTGCTGGTCACCGGATGTTGTAGCCGCTGAACGGATCGTGGGATCAGCCGTTGGCGAGTATCGAACCCGAAGACGACGGTGTCTGGTGGGCGTGGGCACAGGGCGCGGCAGAGGTGGTCGTGGGAATCCGCATGCGGCGCAGGAGATCCCGGGTGGTGCGCTTGCACAGGGTGCTGCGCCAGGCGAGTCCCGGGTGACGGGACCGCAGGTGCGAGAGGGCACGGGTGCCCAGGCCGGTGCTGTGGAAGCGCTCGTCGATGTCGACGGCGGTGATGACGCCCTGGGCGCAGTGGGTGCAGATCCGGTAGTGGACCCGGCCGACGACCTGGCGGATGTGGACGAGGAGCAGGCATTCCTCGCCGGGCCCGGAGGTGTCCGGGATGTGCGTGGACAGGAAGTCGATCGCCCGGTAGGCGAGGATACGTCGGCGCAGGCGGCCGACGGGCCGGCTGCGCCGCGAGTGCTTGGCGCCGGTAGAGCCCGGTGGTGATGTCCGGGCTGCGGGGGCCAGGCCGAACAAACTGCTGCTGGGGGGACGCGCATGTTGTCCGTGCATGACCTCCCGTGTGCCCAGACAGCCCAGGAATACCCGCCCCGGTGCGCCGGCCACCATGCCCCGGGGCGCACGCGCCCAGTTCCAGGCCGAGGGCCACGAACTTCAGGACGAGGACATCGCCCGGCTCTCCCCGCTCGAGCACCGCGACCTGAACCTGCTCGGCCGCTACAGCTTCACCGCCTCCACCCTCGCCGCTGGGAACCTGCGCCCACTGCGCGATCCGGGCGCGCCGAAGCTGGCGAGGACGACGACAGGAGCGGGCAGAAGTGAGTGCCTGACGATGTCCGACGGCACACCACGAGCGCTGCTGGCCGGTGCGATCGGGAAGGCCAGTGGTCAATTCAGTTGAGTGTTCTTGCGGTACGGGGCGGGCAGACCGGGTGCGCCCTGCGGAAGAGCAGCAAGCGTGACGGGTACTCAGCGCCTCGTCTCGTACCTGGTCAGGACCACGCCGCAGGGAAGCGTCCGCGTCTCCACCAGGTTGAGGTTCACCCAGTTGTCCAGCGCGGTGAAGAACGGCGTGCCGCCGCCCACCAGGACCGGCGCGGTGGCCAGCACGTACTCGTCGATCAGCCCGGCCCGCATGGCCGCCCCGGCGAGCGTCGCGCCGCCGATGTCCATCGGGCCGCCGTCCTCGGCCTTGAGCCGGGTGATCTCGGCGACCGCGTCGCCGGTGACCAGGCGGGTGTTCCAGTCGACCTCGTCGATCGTCGAGGAGAACACCACCTTCGACATGTCCCGCCAGCGGCGCGCGAACTCGATCTCCGCCGGGGTCGCGCCCGGCTGCTGGTCCCCGGTCGGCCAGTAGGAACTCATCGTCTGCCACAGCTTGCGCCCGTACAGCGTCAAATCGGTCGCCTGCAACTGGTCGGACCAGAACTGGAACAGCTCGTCGCTCGGCACGCTCCAGCCGATGTCGTCACCGGGCGCGGCGATGTAGCCGTCCAGGGACAGGTTCATGCCGTAGATCAGTTTCCGCATGACGCAGCCTTCCGTCCGTGGGTGTTCGGCGTATGGACCAGCGCGGCGCGGGAAACTCATCGGTGCACGATCCGGGCTCGCCGGCCCAGGCGACGAGAACCGGACAGACAGCTTGAGACGCAGGCGCACGCGTGAGGCCCGGATCCTGTGGATCCGGGCCTCACGCCACTTCAGTAGCGGGGACAGGATGTGAACCTGCGACCTCTGGGTTATGAGCCCAGCGAGCTACCGAGCTGCTCCACCCCGCGTCGGAAAGCCCAACTGTACGCCACCACGGCACCGCCCAAGACCAGGCCAACGAAGCCGTTCGTATCGCCGCCTTCTGTGGTCACGGAGGGTACACGCGTGTAGCGCTCCTGTTAGCTGTCGTGGTTCGGATGTTCCCCTTTGCCCACGCCCCGGCGTGGGCTTTTTGCTGTTCTGTGCCGCAGGGACCAAGGCGATCACCCCCGCCTCCCGCATGGTGCGGGAGGCGTCCCTCGACTGGAAGGCACCAGACATGGCTACCGGAACTGTGAAGTGGTTCAACGCCGAAAAGGGCTTCGGCTTCATCGCCCAGGAGGGCGGCGGCCCGGACGTCTTCGCCCGCTACTCCGCGATCAACTCCTCGGGCTTCCGCGAACTCCAGGAAGGCCAGACGGTCGCCTTCGACGTCACCCAGGGCCAGAAGGGCCCCCAGGCGGAGAACATCACCCCCGCCTGACCCCCTCCCGCAGGGGCGAAGAGCCCAGCGGCATAACGCGTGGCGAACAGGTTCAGGGCCGTGCAGCTAATACTTCAGCTGTAGATCCTGATCTCCATGTCTGGGATGCGGCTTGTCGCTGGTAATGGCTGGTGCGTGATCGCTTTTGATGGCGGCGTCGCCAGTCGGACCAACCGAGCCGGTGGGCCGCATCGCGGAGAGGCCGGATGGCGAAGGTGATGAACAAGCGCTGGATCTCGTTGCAGGACAGCGGGACCAGGTCGTCAGAGGTGGACTGTCGGGCGTGTTCGTTCGCACGGACCACCGCGAGGAAGGCGTGGGCGAGCATCGCAAGGGTGACCCGGCGGATCCAGGAGGGGGAGAGGCGGACCTGGTGCTCATCGAGGCCGGCCGGCCCTTTCTCGCTCTGGAAGGTCTCCTCGACCCGCCATCTCGACCCCGCGACCCGCACCGTCGTCGTCAGCGGCACCGGATTCGGCGAGTAGCAGCGGTAGTAGGCGAGTTCGCCGCTGGTGCGGTTGCGGCGGATCAGCAGCCGGCGGTGACCCGGGCAGAGATCGGCCAGGTCGATGACCGCCCAGTCATAGAACCGCTGTCCCTTCGCGCCGCGTCCGGCCGAGAGCTTCTGCCAGGCCCGCTTCGGCATCTTCCGGGCCAGGGCATCGGCGCGGAACGTGCCCGCACCGGTGATCACTTCGGCCGAACAGGCCGCCGCGAGGCCATAGCCCATGCGGCGCTCCTCCAGGGCGGATCTCAGTTTCGGGTTGCCGCCGTAGACCTCGTCACCGGTGATCCAGTCCACGCGGTGTCCGGCATCCATGAACCGTTCGATCATCGTGCGGGCCAGCTCCGGCTTGGTCGCGAAGACGGTTTCCTCGCCGATCCCCGCCGCCCGGCAGAGGTCCGGGTAGCCCGTCCAGGAGCGCGGGACGTACAGCTCCCGGTCCACCGCCGCGTGTCCCCGGGCACTGGCGTAGACGAGGTAGACGGCGACCTGGGAGTTCTCGATCCGTCCCGCGGTGTCTGTGTACTGGCGTTGGACCCCGACGGTGCGGGTGCCCTTCTTCACGTCGCCGGTCTCGTCGACGACCAGCACCGCTGCATCGTCGTAGAGGTGCTCGACGACGTATTCGCGGACGTCGTCGCGGACGGCATCGGCGCTCCAGGACGCCCGGCACAGCAGGTGCTGCATGCCGTGCGGGGTTGCCTCGCCGACACTCCGCGATCGTCCAGCAGTTCTTGCACGGCAGGTCCGACAGCAGGCCCAGCACCAATCGCCTGGCCCGTAGGCGAGGTTCATAGCGGGCGAACGGCCCGCGATGCGCCCCATGGCCACCTCGAACGCCTCCCGCCAACGTGCGGGATTTATGTGGTGACCAGTCGTCACCGTATCGTCGTCAGTCCACACAACCCACGATGATCAACGGCGGGCGCATCTGTTCCCGCGCCGGCTCCACCGGCAAGATCACAATCCACACAGCTGGAGCACTACAGTCCGCTTAGAGTCGTGCGGGCCTTTGAGAGCGCTCTGCATCGTCCCGCGAACCCCTCCTTCAAGGGGCGCGGAAATACGTGGACGGACCTGCGGAAGATCACGTACTGTGTGGCTCCACGCCCTGAGATGGATGGAAGGAGGCGAGTGCCGTGCGGTTCACACCTTTCCAGCGCTCCCTCTTCCGCTGTCCCGGCGTGGTTCGTCAGTTCTGACCGGGAGCGCTCCAGACAGCCTGTATCCCGGAGGAATCCATGACCGATACGGTCATCCGCGCGCTCTCCGCGAGTGACGCATATCTTTTCGACGCACACCCCGATCCCCTCGGCGCCGGTGAAGGCCACCGGCGTACCCGGTTCCGCCCCGACTGGAAGCGCGTCGCCCTGCGCGACGGCGAGGTCGTCGCACGCGGCGCGTGGTGGGGCGGTCCCGACGACTCGGAGCCCGTCAACATCAACTGGTTCGACGTGGTCGAAGGCGAGGAAGAGGCAGGGGCCGAACTCCTGCGCTCCGCTCCCTGGCAGGTCGAACTCGAGATCAACCTGCCCGGCGGCTGGCGGGAGAAGGCCGACCTGCGCGCCGCCGCCGAGGCGCGCTTCGCCGCCGCACGAGCCGCAGGGTACGAACTCCTGGTGGAACGCTTCCTGTACCGCTGGACCCCGGAGCGAGGTCTGCCCGAGCGGCCCGGACGCCTGCGCTTCAGCGCCGAACCCGACGACACCGTGTTCTTCGACGCGTTGCGCCGCATCCACTCCGCCACCCTGGACGCCCACGCACTCAGGGCCATAGAGGAGGGCGGCCTCGACCAGGCCGCCCAGGAGGAACTCGACTTCTTCCACTGGTGCCCCTCCCCACGGGAGTGGTGGCAGACGGCGTACACGCCGGAGGGCGACCTGGCCGGCATCCACATCCCGGCCCACAACCCCTCCGGCCCGACCATCGGCTTCATCGGAGTCGTCCCGGAACAGCGCGGTCGCGGCTACGCCTACGACCTCCTCGCGGAGTGCACCCACCTCCTCGTCGAGCAGGGCGCGGAGTTCGTCAGCGGAGCAACGGACCAGGGCAACTTCCCCATGGCCGCGAACTTCGCCAAGGCCGGCTTCCCCGTCATCCGTGAACGCATCAACTTTCACCCGGCGGTCCAAGCGGCCTAACGAGCTCGTGCACGGTAAGCGGTGAGACGTCGAAGGCTGCGGCGGGGCCGGTGCTCACCTCTGCCGTCGAGGGCTCAGGTCGACGGTCTGCTGC
>NZ_JBITXP010000053.1:0-8603 GCF_044544765.1 Streptomyces sp. NPDC053513 | reverse complement strand
TTCAGGCGCGGGACGCGGAGGCGCCGCTGAAGGGCGCCGTCCCGTGTGCCCACCCGTCCCGCCCCAGCGGGACGATTGCCCACACGGCGGGTGGGTAGGGGCACCGCCCCGCCGGGCGCGGGCCCCACGGGCGGGGGCACGCCCCCCGGGCGCGGGCCCCGCACAGCGGGCGGGGGTGCCGCCCAGCAGGCGGGCCCCATACGGGGGTGGGCGGGGGCACCGCCCCGCCGGGCGCGGGCTGTGGTGCCCGTGGGGAGGTCGGGGGTGGGCTCGCGGAGAATGGGGGGCGTGCGTTACTCCGTCCTCGGCCCCACCCTCGCCCACACCCCCGACGGCTCCGACGTGACCATCGGCGGCCCCCGGGTCCGCGCGCTGCTCACCGTCCTCGCCCTGCGGGCCGGCCGGGTCGTCCCCGTGCCCGATCTCGTCGACGAGGTGTGGCACGGCGACGAGCCGCCCGCCGACGCGCCCGCCGCCCTCCAGGCCCTGGTGGGGCGGCTCCGCAGGGCCCTCGGCCGGGACCGGGTGGTCTCCGCCGAGGGCGGTTACCGGCTGGACGCCCGGCCCGAGGACGTGGACGTCCGCCGCTTCGAGCGCCTCGCCGCCGAGGGCCTGGCCGCACTCGGCGCGGCCGATCCGGCACGCGCCGCCGCCCTCCTCGACGAGGCCCTCGGCCTCTGGCGCGGCCCGGCCTTCGCCGACCTGCCGGACCGGGAGGCGGAGGCCGCCCGTTGGGAGGCGCGTCGGCTGGACGCCCGCCGGGCGAGGCTCGACGCCGCCCTCGCGCTCGGCGGCGCCGAGGCCGCCCTCCCCGAACTCACCGCCCTCTGCGCCGCCCACCCCCTCGACGAGCCCCTCCAGGCCCTCCGGATCCGCGCCCTGCGGGACACCGGCCGGGCGGCCGAGGCCCTCGCCGCGTACGAGTCGGTCCGCCGCTCCCTCGCCACCCGCCTGGGTGCGGACCCGTCACCCGCCCTGCGCGCCCTCCACGCCGAGCTGCTGACCCCGGAGCCCGTCCGCGCCCCCCTCCGGGGCAACCTGCGCGCCCGGCTCACCAGTTTCGTCGGCCGCGACGAGGAGATCGCCCTGGTGCGGGACGACCTGCGCGGCGCGCGGCTCGTGACGCTGCTCGGGCCCGGGGGCGCCGGGAAGACCCGGCTCTCGCAGGAGGCGGCCGAGCGGGGGAACGAGGACTGGCCGGACGGGGTGTGGGTGGCGGAACTCGCCCCCGTACGGGACCCCGAGGCCGTGCCCGAGGCGGTCCTCGCGGCCGTCGGCGCCCGCGAGACCGTGCTCCGCGGCGCCGGGGCCGAGGAGCTGCGGGGCGGTGGCGACCCCACCGCCCGGCTCGTCGAGCACTGCGCCGGGCGCCGGATGCTGCTCCTCCTCGACAACTGCGAGCACCTCGTCGGCGCGGCCGCCGAACTGGCCGAGACGCTGCTCGCGCGCTGCCCCGAGCTCCGGGTGCTCGCGACGAGCCGGGAGCCGCTGGGCGTCCCGGGGGAGACGCTCCGCCCCCTCGGCCCGCTGCCGACCGGGATGGCCCTGCGGCTCCTCGGTGAGCGCGGCGCCGCGGTCCGTCCGGGGTTCCGCGTCGAGGACGACCCGGTCGCCGCGGCCGAGGTCGTGCGGCGCCTCGACGGTCTGCCGCTGGCCATCGAACTGGCTGCGGCCCGGCTGCGGATGTTGACCCTGCGTCAGATCGCGGACCGGCTCGACGACCGCTTCCGGCTGCTGACGTCTGGCGCGCGGACGGTACTGCCCCGGCAGCAGACCCTGCGGGCGGTCGTCGACTGGTCCTGGGACCTCCTGGACGGGGCCGAACGGGCCGTCCTGCGCCGGCTCTCGGTCTTCACGGGCGGCTGTGACCTGGAGGCGGCGGAGGCCGTCTGCGCGGGCGATTCCCAAGCCGCCGACCCCCAAGCCACCGACCTCCGACCCGCCGGTTCCCAAGCCACCGACCCCCGACCCGCCGGTTCCCGAGCCGTCGGCCCCCGAGCCCCCGGGCCCCGCCCGGCCGAACCCCACGCCCCGGGGCCCCACGCCGCCGGGCCGTCCGCGCACGAGCCGCCCGTCCTCGACCTCCTCGGCGCCCTCGTCGACAAGTCGCTCGTCGTCGCCGTGCCCGGTGAGTCCGGCATGCGGTTCCGGCTCCTGGAGACCGTCGCCGAGTACGCGGGGGAGCGGCTCGACGAGGCGGGGGAGCGGGCCGGCACCGAGCGCCGCCACCTCACGTACTACCGCGAACTCGCCCGCCGCACCGACCCCGAGCTGCGCGGCCCCGGGCAGGTCGAGGCCGTCGGCCGGTTCGGCACCGAGTACGGGAACATCCGCGCCGCCCTGCGCCGGGCCGTCGACGCCCGGGAGGAGGACGAGGCGCTGGTCCTCGTCCACTCCCTGCTCTGGTACTGGCAGATGCGCGACCTGCGCGCCGACGCCCTGTACTGGGCGGAGTCCGTCGCCGAGCTCGGGCCCGACCCGTTCGGGACGCCCGCCGCCCCCGTCGTCCCCCTGCACGAGCCGTGCACCGCCACTCCCCCGCCGCTCTCCGAGGAGCAGCGCTGGGAGGCCCGGCGCGGGGTGCGGCTGATCGAGCTGCTCAACATGGACTACGAGACCGGCCACTGGACCTCCCCCGCCGGGCTCGCCCGGCTGCGGCGGATCAACGAGGTCTATCCGCCGGGGCTCCCGCAGACCTGCCGGCTGCCCGGCTCCTTCACGGTCTTCGCCGTCCTCCTCATCGGCGAACCGGGCCGCATGGGCGAGGCCCTGGAGGCGCACGTCGCCGCCTGCCGCCGCCACGGCGGCGAATGGGAGCTCGCCAACGCCCTCCAGCTGCGCGCCAACATGCTCGCCAACCGTGCCGACCTGGCCGAGCGGGCCGCCGCCGACGCCGAGGAGAGCCTGGAGATCTTCGTACGCCTCGGGGACTCCTGGGGCGCGGCCGAGGCGCTGGCCTCGCGCGCCGAGGCCCGTGAGCGGCGGCTCGAGTTCGAGGGCGCCGCCCAGGACTTCGCCGACGCCATCACGTACGCGGAGCGGATCCGCGCCCAGTCCCAGATGGCCCTGCTGCGCGCCCGCTACGCCGACATGCTGATCGAGACCGGCCGTGGCGAGGAGGCGGAGCGGATCCTGCGCGAGGTGGTGGAGGGCGAACACGGGCGCGGCCACGAGCCGATGCTGGCCGGGCGGATCTTCCTGGGGCTGCTGCTCGGCCGGACCGGCCGGACGGCCGAGGCCCGGATGCATCTGGAGCGGCTGCTCGACGAGTTCAGCGCCCAGAAGCTCTTCAGCGCCGAGACGTTCTCCATCTTCGAGGGCTTCGCGCTCGGCAGCCTGGCCTGGGTGTGCGACCTCGAAGGCCGGTACGAGGAGGCGTTCGACCTGTCCTGGCGGGCGTACGGGCGCGCCCTGGGCGGCCTGTCGCTGATGGTCGCCCCGCACATGCCGGCGATCCACCTGGTCACCGCCGCCTGGGCGCTCGCCGGGCTCGGCGGCCCCCACGCCCGTACCGCGGCGGTCCTGCTCGGCGGGTACGAGGGGCTGCTGCCGCCGGGACACATGGCGCCGCCGATGGAGCGGGAGAACCTGGCGCGGGCGACGGAGCTGTGCCGGTCCGCGCTCGGGGACGGGGAGTTCGAGGCGGCACACGCGGAGGGCGGCGGCCTCTCCGTGGAAGAGGCCGCCGCCCTGCTCGGTCGCGCCGCCGACGCGATCAGTGAGCGCGCCGAGTCATGATCCCCCGATCGGGACTCAGGTCTTCTTGCGGAACTTGGACACCGCGAGCGGTGCCGTCACGACGGTGATGAGCGCCGCCCAGCCGAGGGTCATCCACACCGAGTGGGCGACCGGGCCGCCGTTGATCAGGTGACGGGCGGCGTCGGCGAGGTTGGACAGCGGGTTGTAGTCGGTGAAGGTCTGCAGCCAGCCGGGCATCGTCGTCGGCGGGGCGAAGATCGAGGAGCCGAACTGCAGCGGCATCAGGACGAGCATGGCCATGCCCTGGACGGCCTGGGCCGTCTTCATGGTGAGACCGAGCAGGATGAAGATCCACATCAGGGCGGCGCCGAAGACCATCGACAGGCCGATGGCGGCGAACAGGTGGAGGACCGAGGTGTGGATCTCCAGGCCGAGCAGGAAGCCCATGCCGAGCAGGATCGCGGTGGCGATGAGCATCCGGCCCACCTCGACGACGATCTTCGCGATGAGCACCGAGGAGCGGGCGATCGGCATGGTCCGGAACCGGTCCATGACGCCCTTCTTGAAGTCGTCGTTGATGCCGGTGCCGACGCCCATCGCGATGTTCATGCCCATCATGGCCATCAGGCCGGGCGTCACGTAGTTGACGTAGACGTCGTTGTTGCCCTTGCCCGAGATCGCGCCGCCGAACACGTACACGAACAGCAGGATGAAGATGATCGGCATCAGGACGGCGTCGAACATCGACTCCGGGTCCTGCTTGATCTGCAGGGCGTTGCGCCGGGCCAGGGCGCCGATGTGGCGGAGGTTGGCCCGCAGGCCGATCCGGCCCTCCGCGACGGGGGCGGTCCGTGCCGCGGCCGGACCCGGATCCCGGGTGTCGGCGGGGGACTTGGTGACAGTGGTCGTGCTCACGCGGCGACCTCCTCGGTGATCGCGTCGGAAAGCTCGGAGTCGGCGGTCTTCTGACCGGTGATCGCGAGGAACACCTCGTCCAGGCTGGGCAGATGGGTGCCGATGTGGGCGATGCCGAAGCCGCGCGCGCCGAGCAGTCCCACGACGGCGGTCAGCTGCTCGTCGGTGAGGATCGGCACGTACAGCACGCCCTCGTCGGGCACGACGGTCGAGCCGGCGACCCCGTCGAGGCCGGTCTCGCGCAGCGCGGCCGCCATGGCGGACAGGTCGGCCGGGTCCGTGGGGCGGACCTTCAGGGTCCGGCCGCCGACCTTGGCCTTGAGCTCGTCGACCCCGCCCTTGGCGATGACCCGGCCCCGGTCGATGACGGTCAGCTCGCTCGCGAGCTGCTCCGCCTCCTCCATGTACTGGGTGGTGAGGAGGACGGTCGCTCCCTCGGAGACCATGCGCTGCACCTCGTCCCACACCTCGTTGCGGGTGCGGGGGTCGAGGCCGGTGGTCGGCTCGTCCAGGTAGAGGACGGCCGGCCGGCCGATCATGGAGGCGGCGAGGTCGAGGCGGCGCCGCATGCCGCCGGAGTAGTTCATGGCCGGGCGCTTGGCGGCGTCGGTGAGGGAGAAGCGCTCCAGCATCTCGTCGGCGCGGCGGCGGGAGTCGGCGCGGGAGAGGTCGAGCAGCCGCCCGATCATGTAGAGGTTCTCCCAGCCGGACAGCTTCTCGTCGACCGAGGCGTACTGGCCGGTGAGGCCGATGGTGCGGCGCAGTTGGCGGGGGTGCTTCACCACGTCGTACCCGGCGACGGTGGCGGTCCCGGCGTCCGGGACGAGGAGGGTGGACAGACAGCGGACGAGGGTGGTCTTCCCGGCGCCGTTGGGGCCGAGGACCCCGAGGACCGTGCCCTCCCGGACGTCCAGGTCGACCCCGTCGAGGGCCTTCGTCTCGCCGAAGTGCTTCACGAGGCCCCGGACCTCGACGGCGTTGGTGTGTGATCGCGTCATGTCCACCATGGAACAGGGCGCCGCCGACAATCCCCCGACAGACGACCGACAGCCCGCCGATGGGGGATGTCGGCGGGCTGTCGGAGGTGCCGCAGTGGCTCTGCGTGCCTTAGTGGAAGGTGTGCTCCTCGGCGGGGAACGCCCCGCCGCTGACGTCCTCGGCGAAGGCGCGGGCGGCGTCGCCGAGCGTCTCGCGGAGGTTGGCGTACTGCTTGGTGAAGCGCGGCACCTTGCCGCCGGTCAGGCCGGCCATGTCGGTCCAGACGAGGACCTGCGCGTCGGTGCCGGCGCCGGCACCGATGCCGATGGTCGGGATGTGCAGGGACCGGGTGACCTCGGCGGCCAGCTCGGCCGGTACGAGTTCCAGGACGACGGCGAAGGCGCCCGCGTCCTGCGCCGCCTTGGCGTCGCTGAGGAGCCGGTGGGCGGCCTCGTCGGAGCGGCCCTGCACCCGGTAGCCCATGGTGTTGACGGACTGCGGGGTGAGCCCCAGGTGGGACATGACGGGGATGCCGGCCTGGACGAGCAGCTCGGTCTGCGGCAGCGAGCGCTCGCCGCCCTCCAGCTTGATCGCGCCGACGCCCGCGTCCTTGACGAGGCGGGTGGCGTTGCGCAGGGCCTGGACGGGCCCCTCCTGGTAGGAGCCGAACGGCAGGTCGCCGACGACGAGGGCGCGCCTGGTGCCCCGGACGACGGCGGCGGACAGGAAGGTCATCTCGTCCATCGTGACGGGCACGGTGGTGTCGTAGCCGAGGTGACAGTTGCCCATCGAGTCGCCGACGAGGATGACCGGGATGCCGGCCTCGTCGAAGACCGACGCGGTCATCGCGTCGTAGGCGGTGAGCATGGGCCACTTCTCGCCGCGGGTCTTGGCCGCGGCGATGTCGTGGACGGTGATGCGGCGCGTGCCCTTCCCCCCGTACAGCGCCTTGCTGCTGTCGGCGGGCGGTTTCTGGGCAGCCTGAAGCGTCATGGTGAACGGCTCCTCTTGTCATCTCGAGGCGCCCTGTGGCGTCCCCGGACCACGTCCATGGTGGCACTTCGCCGGGCGGGCGGGGAAGTGGGCCGGAGTGGCGCTGTTCACACGGCGGCAACGTAAAGACTTCCCCCCGTCTTTCGATACGAGACGGTCTCGTATCGAAATTGCCCTAGGGTGGTGGGCATGTCACAGCCGTCCACCGCACCCGCCCCGCCCGCCGGGTCCCGCGTCCCCGAGGCCGTCCACCGGCGCCGCTGGGCCGTCCTCGGCGTCCTCATGCTCAGCCTGCTGATCGTCGTCCTCGACAACTCGATCCTGAACGTCGCGGTCAAGACGATCGCGGCCCCCGCGCCCACCGGCATCGGCGCCACCCAGAGCGAGCTGGAGTGGTCCATCAACTCCTACACACTCGTCTTCGCCGGACTCCTCTTCACCTCCGGCCTGCTCGGCGACCGCCTCGGCCGCAAGAAGGTGCTGCTCTTCGGCATCACCGTCTTCGGCATCGGCTCCGCCCTCGCCGCCCTCTCCGGCTCCCCGGGCGAACTCATCGCCTACCGGGCCGTCATGGGCCTCGGCGCCGCGTTCGTGATGCCCGCGACGCTCGCCGTCCTCATGAACGTCTTCGAGCGCGACGAGCAGCCCAAGGCCATCGGCATCTGGGCCGGCAGCGTCGGCCTCGCCATCGCCGTCGGCCCCATCACCGGCGGCATCCTCCTCGAACACTTCTGGTGGGGATCGATCTTCCTCGTCAACGTGCCCGTGGTGCTCCTCGCCCTGGCCCTGATGCTGTGGCTCGTGCCCGACTCCCGCGACCCCAGGCCCGGCCGCGTCGACATACCCGGCGTGCTGCTCTCCGTCGTCGGACTCGTCCTCCTCGTGTACGGGATCATCCGCGGCGGCGAGCTGGCGAGCTTCACCGACGTCACCGTCCTCGCGCCCGTCCTCGGCGGCCTCGCGGTCCTCGTCGTCTTCGTCCTCCACGAGCGGCGCAGCGACCACCCGGCCATCGACATGTCGTACTTCAGGAAGCCCGCGTTCTCGGCGGCCGTCGCCGCGATCGCGCTCGTTTTCTTCGCCCTCATGGGCGTGACCTTCTTCTCCGCCTTCTACCTGCAGAGCGTGCGCGGCTACACCGCGCTGCAGTCCGGGCTGCTCATCCTGCCGCTCGCCGTCGCGCAGATGGTCTTCGCGCCCCGGGCCCGGCTCGTCGTCGAACGCTTCGGCGCCCGGGCCGTCTGCACCGGCGGCATGCTGCTCGTCGCCGCCGGCCTGGCCGCCTTCGCCTTCTTCGAGGCCGACACCCCCGTCTGGGTCCTGGAGGTCGTCTTCTTCCTCCAGGGCGCGGGCATGGCGCACATCATGCCGCCGGTCACGGTCTCGATCATGCAGGCGCTGCCCCGCGAGAAGGCGGGCTCCGGCTCCGCCATCAACAACACCTTCCGGCAGGTCGGCGGCGCGCTGGGCGTGGCCGTCCTCGGTTCGGTGCTCTCCTCCACGTACCGGGGCGAGATCGAGGGGCACCTGGACGGCGTCCCGGCGGCCCTGCGCGACACGGCGGGCGAGTCCGTCGAGGCCACGCTCGCGGTCGCCTCGCGACTCGGGCCGGCGGGCAAGGACCTGATCGGCCCCGCGTACACGGCCTTCCTGGACGCCATGCACGTCACGGCGATCGCCTCGGCGGCGATCGGCGTGGCGGGCGCGGTGGTCGTGGCGGCGTTCCTGCCGGGGCGGGTCCCCGGCGGGGCGGGCGGCGCGGGTACGGGCGGGGGCGCGGCTCCGGCGACCGCCGACACCCCGACCCCGGCCCAGACCGGCTAGCCCGGAACCGGGCCCGCCATGCCGGGGGCCGCGGCCGACGGGGCGGTGCCCCTCCCGCACCCGCCGTGCGGGGCCCGCGCCCGGGTGGGCGGTGCCCCTGCCCACCTCCGTGTGGGCAATCGTCCCGCTGGGGCGGGACGGGTGGGCACACGGGACGGCGCCCATCAGCGGCGCCTCCGCGTTCCGCGCCTGAA
>NZ_JBITXP010000052.1:0-9388 GCF_044544765.1 Streptomyces sp. NPDC053513 | reverse complement strand
TAAGAAGGCATCTGGCCGCTGGTCAAGCGTGACATTGGCAACCTCGCCGCAGCCGACCTCGGTCAGATCACCCGCGCCGTCAAGCATAGGCTCAAGCAGATCCAGTACCGCCCGGACATGGTTGACGGCTGCCTGGTCGGCACCGGCCTGATCATGGACGGCTGACCGACAACACGAATTCAAGTTCAGTACGTGTCCGTTCGCCGTAGCTGTCCGAGAACAGGGTCGACTACGGTCGGGCAGCATGATCAGGCGAAGCCTGGCGGCACGACAGCGGCGTTCCTGCGGCCGGGCGCTATGTCATTGGGCCGGTCTCCAGTGTTGTTCAGGCCGATTCGAGGATCGGGCGGATCTCGATGGTCTCCGGGGTGGGAAGGCTCTTGGCCAGTTCGAGGGCTTCCTCGCGGTCGGCCACCTCGATGATGAACCAGCCGCCGAGGGTCTCCTCACCAGCCTGGGCGGGCCCGTCGGTCACCGATGATGTCCCGTCGGCCTTTGTGCGCACCGTCGCCGGAGTGATGTGCTCGGTCTCCAGGGCCTCGCCGCCGACCAGTTTCCCGGCGGCGGCGAGGCTGCCGATCCAGTCCTCGTACTCCTTGCGGTAGGCGGCCCGGTCGGCCTGGATCCGGCGGCGTGACTCTTCCGTCTCGAAGATCACGAGTGCGTATTTCATAGGGCTTCCTTTCCCACCGTCGTGCCGACGGTCTCTGTTGTCGGAGTGTGAGGGGGTGGCGGCTTGGTCAGGTGGTGCCGTCTGCCGGGGTGATGCGGGCGAGTGCGCCGATCTCCAGTGCGGTCCACAGGGCGCCGTCGGGGCCGACGGTGATGCCGTGCGGTTCGGAGCGGGGGGTGGGCAGGTCATGGACGGTGACGGAGCCGTCGGGGGCGATCGTGCCGACGCGGTTGCCGCCCCATTCGGTGAACCAGATGGTGCCGTCGCCGTCGACGGTGACGGCGTGCGGGCGGGCCGCGCGGTCGGGCAGCGGGAACTCGGTGATCCGCCCGTCGGGAGTGATCCGGCCGATCTGGCCGGCCGCGATCTCGGTGAACCACAGGGCTCCGTCGCAGCCTGTCGCGATCCCCACGGGGGCGGCTGCCTCCGTCGGCAGGGGATGGAGGACGACCGCGCCGTTCATGTCGATCCGGCCGATGGCGTTTGCCTGGTTGAGGGCGAACCACATCCCGCCGTCGCCGCCGGCGGTGATCGCGGAGGGGAACGCGCCGGTGACGGGGAGCGGGAACTCGGTGACGGAGCCGTCGACGGTGATGCGGCCGATGCGGTCGGCGGCGGTCTCGGTGAACCACAGCGCACCATCGGGTCCCGCAGCGATGCCGAACGGCCCGCAGCCGGGGGTGGGAACGTCGAACTCGTCGACGGCGCCGTCGGTGGTGATCCGCCCGATCCGGTCCGTCCGGTACTCGGTGAACCACAGGGCGCCGTCCGGGCCGGGAGTGATGACGGTCGGCCCGCAGGCGGGGTCGAGCCGGTGGCTCGTCGGCTCCTTTCCGGGAACGAGCCGGCCGATCCGGCCGCTGTGGACGAGGGTGAACCACAGCGCGCCGTCCGGGCCCGTGGTGAGGGCGTAGGGTCCGGCCGCGCTGTCGGCCACCGCGTACTCTTCGACGGACATCCAGCTCACAGGGGCCTCCCCAGGCCGTGCTCGGTGGCGATGCGTGCGATGTCGGCCGGGGTTCCGGCCATGACGGTGCGGGCGTGCTCGGTGACCACCTCGGCGGGCCAGTCCCACCACGCGGCGCGCAGCAGCCGCTCGACGTCGGCGTCGTCGTAGCGCCGGCGGATCGGCCGGGCCGGGTTGCCGCCGACGATCGTGTACGGCGGGACGTCGGCGGTGACCACGGCGCCGGCCGCGATGATGGCGCCGTCGCCGATCCGTACGCCGGGCATGACGGTGGCCCGGTAGCCGAACCAGACGTCGTTGCCGACGACCGTGTCGCCGCGGCTGGGCATGGCGGTGACGATGTCCAGGGTCTGCTCGGCCCAGCGGCCGCCGAACATGGTGAACGGGTAGGTGGAGACGCCCATCGTGGGGTGTTCAGCCCCGGCCATCAGGAAGGTGGTCCCGGTGGCGATCGCGCAGTACCTGCCGATGACCAGGCGCTCGGGTCCGTAGGCGTAGAGGACGTTGCGGTGCTCGAAGTCCGTGGCGCCGTCCGGATCGTCGTAGTACGTGTACTCGCCCACGGTGATGTTCGGCGAGGTGACCAGCGGTTTGAGGAACACCACGCGGTCGTGGGCGGGCAGCGGGTGCAGGGTGGTGGGGTCAGGTGACAAGGTCGAGGTCCTTTGCCGGGTTGCGGGATGTCGTACACGGTCCGGGCCGGGCATTGCCGGGGCATGGCCCGGATTCGGCCTGACGCGGTGGGCGGTCAGGCGTTCTCGGGGCCGGGCGGGGTGACCCATTCGACGAACTGGACGGTCACCCCGTTGGGGTCGGTGACCTGGAAGAGGCGTTCGCCCCAGGGCTCCTCGCGCAGCGGCATGGTGATCTCGACGCCCTCGGTGCGCAGCCGCTCTTCCTCCTGCGCGATGCCGGTGGTGGTGAAGGCGAGGATCAGGCCGGAGGCGCGCTGGTCGCGCTGGTCGACCGGCAGCACCTCGGTGCCGCGGGCGAGCAGGACGATGTCAACCGCGGCGTCGCCACGTGTCAGGGAGGCGAACCCATCGGCGGCGGCCTGCTCGACGTAGCCGAGGTGGGTGGTGAAGAACCGCTGGGATGCGGCGACATCGTCGACGGTGAGCGAGACGGTGGACGCGGTGATCTGCAAGGCGCTTCTCCTCAGTGGTTTCCGGGGGTAGAGCGGGGGGGTGCCGGGTGGGCTCAGGTCAGCAGCCGGAGCGGCGCGGCAGATTGCGGGCCTTAGGGGGAACTCGCCGGTCGGGTGCGGGGAGCACGCGGGAGGGACGCTGATGACCGCGGGGCAGAGCCTGGGCGCGGTTGTCGCGCTCGGTCAGAACTGGGCCGAACGTGACGGGCGCGTCCTGAAGGGCGACGGGGCGGGATTCGAGTATGGGGACATCCGTTCTTCGCTCCGGAGGAAACTTACGACGGACGTAAACTTAGGCTGACCCCCCCAAGGGTGTCAACATAAAAATGCCACGAGGGTAAGATTGCTCCATGACTACCGACGCCACCTCGTCCGCACCTCCTGCCGGCCTGCGGGAATCCAAGAAGCAGGAGACCCGTCAGCTCATCTCCGACGTCGCCACCGGCTTGTTCCTCGCCCAGGGTTTCGAGCGGACCACCATCGCCGAGATCGCCGCCGCCGCGCGGGTGGCGAAGAAGACGGTCACCAACTACTTCCCGCGCAAGGAGGATCTGGCCCTGGACCACCAGGACGCCTTCATCGCAACCCTGTCCGACACGGTGACCAGCCGTCGGGCCGGTGAGTCAGCCCTGTCGGCCCTGCATCACGCCTTCAACGAAGCGGCTGCGAACGCCGACCCGGTCGCCGGGTTCTCCGGCCCCGACTTCGCCCGCATGATCGCCGACAGCCCCACCCTCTCCGCCCGACTGCGCGACCTGCACGACCTGCGAGAGGCCGCCCTGGCAGACGCCTTGGCCGATGCCACCGGCGCACTCCGCGGCGACATCACCCCCCGCACCGCCGCCGCCCTGCTCGGCGCCGTACACCGCACCCTGTTCCAGCGCATCCAGGAACTCACCCTCATCGGCCAGGACAACGCCCGGATCTCCGTCACTGTCACCGCAGAGGCGGACAGTGCCTTCGGTCTGTTGGCGCCGTCGCTCGCCGACTACGCCGCAGCGTGAGCCAGCATCGCTCGTCGGCGTTCCGACGGGGCTCGGCCTGTGGCAGCCACCGAAACGGCCGCACCTCCAGGGGGCGCGCTGGACAGATGCTGCCTGTCGTCAAACGATGGCGAGCTCAAGCGGTCAGCGCATCACCGCTGTTCAGGAGGTCAGCGTAGACCTCTGCCGGAGTGCGGTAGCCGTGGGTCTTGCGGGGGCGATGGTTGAGCTCGTGGGCGATGGCGTCCAGGTCGGCCTGGCAGAACGTCTTCTCCCACTTGCCGCGCGCCGCGACGAGTACCTTCTTGACCCGCGTCCGGCCCGGCGGCTCGATCTTCCGGGCCCAGCACCCGGCCAGCAGGGCCTCGCGCTGGCGGTCCTCCACCAGCTCGGCCGGACAGACCTCCACGGCCAGCCATTCCGCCGGCGCCTTCTCGTCTGCGACCGTCGACGGCCGGAACACCAGGGTCTCGCGGATCTGCTGCGGTGGTACTCGGCGGCCCGGCCGACCAGCGTGTACTGCGAGAAGCCGATGGCCGGGACCTTCACCAGATCAGCGACGTACTCCACCGCAGCCGACGGGACCCCTTCCAGCACAACGGCCCAGAAGTAAAAGGTCCAGGACTCGATGAGCTGTTGAGCTGCTCCGTGGCCCCGGAAAGAGTGCCATTCCGCCGCCGAGGACGACCGAGTGCACAACGACCTGGTGCTCATCGATCAGGCCACGGGTCGTGAGCCGGGCGGCCCAGGGAGCGCCCGTCAGCAGCAGGTCCTTGCCTGGCTCTGCTTTTGGCGCGGTGACCTCACTCCGGTGGAACCTCTATGGCAACCGCGCTAGAACGTCGCCTCGTACTTCCGATCCAGGTTCAGCGGTGGAGCTGTTCGGCCCGCTGGGCAAGGGCTTTGTTCATCGCGTGGAACTGCGGGAGGGTGTTGGACTTCAGCATGCCCTGGGCGAAGGGGACGGCCACGCCGGTGAAGCGTTCGCTCTGCGTCAGACGGACGCGACCCGGTCGGATCTGCTCGATGGCGAAGCGATGCTCCCCGTCCGCGATCCACCCGGGCCCCATCTTCCCGAGCCACCGCAGCTCGGTTCCCGGCAGGTCGGTCAGTACCTCGGGGGTAAAAGTCATGTCGCCGCTCGCGTCGTGGAGCACGATGCGCAGGCGCGCGCCCTTCTCGAGGCGCCCGCCGGGCGACGTCACCTGCGCCGAGGTCATGAACGGGTTCCACTGCGGATAGGCGCTGAAGTCCGTCAGCACCTCCCAGACCTCCTCGGGGCTCGCTTGGATCTCGATCGACGCGTTCAGCCGGACCGGATGGAGGTTGGCCCACGTCGTGTAGCCGCCGAGCAGCGCGACCAACATGGCCAGGGCTATCAGCAGCCGACGCCGCCGACGAGCCGTGGATTTCGATGCGGCGGGGGCTAAAGCGTCCTCGACCCGAGTGGGAGAGTCGTTCGCAGGGGACATGGCAGGCCTCTTCCGTGAGATGGACGGATCCGTTCAGGCGGACGCGCCGCGCAGTGCGCTAGTGACGAGGCGGTCGATGTACGCCGCGTCGAGGGGGCGTCCGGTGATGAGTAGCCGGTAGTAGAGGGCGCCGGCGAGCTGGTCGAACAGGACCTCGGGCTCAACGTCGGCGTGTAGCTCCCCGCTTGCACGGGCGCGTTCGAGCAGCGTCAGCACCAGGGCGTTGCGGTGGTGGAACATTGCCCGGACCGCCACGCCGACATCGGCGTGGCGGGCGGCCGCCGCGGCAACTTCCGCGACCAAGCCCGCGGAGGTGTCGTCCGCCGTGGTGGGGCGGCCCGCCTGCCGCATCTGGTGGAGACCGGCGACGATCGCGCCCAGGTAGCGGTTGAGATCGGCACGGACGTCCCCGCTGTACTCCACCGGCACGGCGTCTTGGCGCCGCGCGACCACGGCGACGATCAGGTGGTCCTTGGTCGGCCACCTCCGGTACAGCGTGGTCTTGGCGACCCCGGCACGCACGGCGACCTCGTCGACCGAGAACCGGTCGTAACCACGATCGAGAAGCAGCTCCAGCGCCGCCTCGAGGATGCGGCCGTCAGCCGCCTCGGACCGCGGTCGCCCGCGCCCCCTGGCCAGTCCCACAGTGCCACCCCCCTTTTTTTTCGCTACGAACGTTGCGTAAGTCACGCTACAGCTCCCACCTTCATTTACGCAACGGCAGTAGCGAAACTCGTCCGAGGAGGCCGCGCTGCGTAAACTCGTTGCCTGCTGCGCTGCATTGAAGAGCTCGGCACATATAGGCTCGCCGCCACTGATCTACCCGCACTCACCACCCAGACCCGCGCGCTCACTAGCGACATCACGCATTCAAGTTCAGTAGCGCCAGGCTCCTGGGGACTCTGGGGGGGGTACCCCTATGCGTTTGGTCAAGCGGTTCGAGGCTGTGCCTCAGCTCTCGGCGGCTGGGGCAGGGCCGGTGTAGGTGTAGATCCAACCAGCCCGGACGCCGGCGGATCGGACCGCTTCGTAGAGATGCCGACTCGGGCCGGCTGGCCCGCCGGATGCGCGTATGACGGCGGGAGGCATCCCGTCCCCATCGAGAAGCACGATCTTGGTTCGGCCGTCGAACGGGCCGCCGACGACCTTGATGCCGACGTTGTTGTTGACCACCTCGCCGGCGAGCCAGCGGTCGATAATCCTCATGTGCTCGGAGTCGTCGGTGCTCATGGGCAGAGCGGATCACGGCTGCTGCCGGTGGACAAGAGGCAGCATCACGTCGCGGCCACGGGCCGGGATTTGTAGAGGGTGCCGTCTCGGAGCATGGCGAACAGGACGTCGGTCCGGCGTCTGGCCAGGCAGAGGAGCGCCTGGGTGTGGCGCTTGCCGTGGCCGATCTTCTTGTCGTAGTAGGCGCGGGAGGCCGGGTCGCCGAGGAAAAGGCGAACGCGGCCAGGAAGAACGCCCGTTTCAGCTGCTTGTTGCCCCGGCGGGAGAGTTGCTCGCCCCGTATGGAGGCCGATCCCCTCTGAGACACTGACAGGCGCCTCGCCCCCGGCAGCTGCAACGCCGGGGGCGAGGTGCCTGTCGTGGGGTGGCTATCCGAGCCAGTTGATGGTGAGGACGGACAGCTGGCGCAGCGGACGGTTCACCCAGTAAGTGAGGGAGAGCCGGCCGACGGTGGCGTGGCGGACGTCTTCGCCTTCGGGGTCGTCGGCGTTGAACTGCCGGAATCCCCAGGGGGCGGCCGCGGCGGCGTCCAGGACCTCCCACACGGTGTCCTCTGCGTGCTCGGGCAGGTCGTCGAGGACCTTGGCGGCCGGGGCGGAGAAGCGGACCGCGTAGGGCTGTGCGGTCACCGGCGCCTGCCGCGGAGCTCCGCCATGTCGATGAAGCCGCTGTCGTCGTAGCCGGAGGCGGCGAACGCGTCGACCGCCGGGGCGGAGGCGATGAGGCCCTGCCACTCCTGGACGACTTCGTACAGTCCGGCGAGGGAGAACGTGCGCCGGGATTCTTCGAGGGCGGCCGCCCACTGCCGCTCGAAGGCGGGCACCCAGTGCGCGGCGCGGTGGTCGGCGCGCAGCTGGGCGAGGAGCTGGGCCGGCGCTCCGGGTGCGGGGGCGTGGTCGGGCTGTGCGCTCACCGGCACCTCCAGGAGGGACGTCGTATCGCCACCGTACGCGGGGTACGGGGAGGCGGGGGCGGACATGGTGGTGAAGTTCCTTCGGTCGGGGTCAGTTGGGGCGCGGCGGGAGGCCGCCGGCGACGCGGCACGCGTCGAGGCCGAGGTGGTAGGCGGGCGTGGTCAGGCGGTCCTGTCCGGGGTCGGGCACGGGTCCGAACCAGGTGTCGCGGGGTCCGTCCGCGGCGATCCGTTCGCCACAGTGGGCGCAGCGGGGTGCGGGCGGAAGGGCCCAGGACGCTTCGATCGCGGCAAGCTCGCCGGTGCGGCTCACCGGCCGGCCCCGGCCGTGGCGTAGGGGTCGGGCAGCGGGGCGGCCCTCGCCCAGGTGCCGTCGGGGCGCTGGTAGGCCATGGAGGCGGTGGCGTGGCAGACGGTGGTGTCGGTGTCGCCGTCGAGCAGGACGCGCAGGTACTGGCCGGCGGTATCGGTGATCGTGCCCTCGCGGTCCTCGTGGCGGACTCGGACGCCGAGCGCGGCCGTGACGCCCAGGCGCTCGGGCAGGCGGTAGTAGGTGTTGATGTGGTCGAGCTGACCGGCCTGGCGGCGCCGGGCGAACGCGGCCTCGTCCAGGTCCTCGTCGTGGTCGAGGTGGTCGGTCACGGGGTTCTCCCAGGGGTGCGGCGGCTCCGCCGGGCGGAGCCGGATGGCGGGGTGGGCTACGGAGTGGTGGGGGGCGGCTGGACGGTGAAGCCGGTGCCGAACAGCGGCCGGCCGGTGCGGTAGCCGAAGGCGTGCAGCACGGTGGCGAGGGCGGTGTTCATCGTGGTGCTGACGGTCTCGTAGCGGGTGACGACGTCCTCTTCGAGGCGGTCGGCTTCCACCACGTCGAGGGCGACGGCGTCCAGGTGGCCGTGGGTGAGCCAGTCGACCGTGACCTGGTGGTCGTCGTCGAGGTAGACCGCGACGCCGTCCTGGTGTTCGTCGGTCAGGGGCTGCGGTGGTGCCACGTGGAATCCGGCGCTGGCCAGGTCGAAGCGGACCTGGTCCAGGAGCCGGGTGGGGGCGTGGTGGGGCATGGAGCGGCTTTCCTGAGCCCAAGCACGATAGTTGTCACCATCAGTGGCCACTGGCCAGCGGGTTCGGGGCGGTGAAGCAGGTGGTTTTCACCAGGTCGGCGCACTATTTGTCACCAATAACACATAAGGCATGATCGTTGGCACCGGCCCCACTACTCCGTCGAACCATAGACAGAACAGCGAGTCCCCATCAGGCTTGTCCAGTGATCACACTTACGACTGCCGTCGTTGGCATACTCACGAGCCTCACTGCGCTATGGATCACCCTTGCAGACCGTCGACGAGTCATCGCAAAGGAGCAGCGAGAAGAGGCCGAACTGGCCCGGCGTGCAGCCACCGACGAGCTTGCCAAGATGGAACTGGAACTCAGGCGTGCGCTGTCGGAGGAAGTGGCACAGGCGAGGACCGTACAGATCCGGCTTTCCGACAGACCGACCGCTGACGACCCAGGCACTGCACCAGAACCCTGGGTGGTCTCGGTCGCCAATCGGGGCCCGCTACCGGTCACGGACGTGCAGGTGGTCTACACATCGAGCCCTGCGATGCCGCACTGCTCGGAGTCCTTCGACTTGCAAGACGAATGCACGCATGAGGTCGAGCTGCCCACCTCAGGTGAACGGCCGCGCCTGGCCGAAATCACTGCAGTGTTTACCGACGCGGCGGGCCGCCGCTGGCAGCGCCACCTCACTGGTGGACTTTGTCTAGGCACCCTGCAAGACGACGGTACCTACCAGTGGGACGAGCCGCGCTTCCCCGAGATCGAAGCATCCAGCATTTCGCTGGGCCCTGTGACGTTGCCCAGGAGGGCCCGCCTCGCCCTCCTAGTGCCGTTGCTGGTACTCACCGCCGTCGGCTGCCTGCTCTACATTCTTCTCCGCTGAAAGGCTCGGCGAGTGGCCCGCACCGCGATCTTGGTGAAAACCAGCCTGGTTTGGTGGCACCTAT
>NZ_JBITXP010000051.1:0-10956 GCF_044544765.1 Streptomyces sp. NPDC053513 | reverse complement strand
CGCGCGGTCTCCTGCGGAGACACGACGCGGTGTGACTGCGTCACACCCAGTGGTGCTGCGCCGCTGCGCGGCGCTGGGCTGGCTGCGTGGGGGCGGGCACCTTCGGTGACCACGGGTTGGTGGAGGTGGTGTGGCGGGTGTGGGTGTGGGGTGGGGGGTTGTTTGTGGTTGAGCGCCCGCCTGCGGCGGGGTGTGGTGCTGGTAAGTGAGGTGTTGTATTGGGTGGTTGATGGTGTGGTGGGTGGGGTGGGGGTGTAGTGGGTGGGGTGCGGACCCTGCGGGGCCAGCGGTGTGTGCCGACTGTTTGTCGCGCTTGCGGGATGTCACTTTGAGTGGTGGAGGGGTGGTACTCCACGGGCGTGACGACGCCATATAGAGTGTCGCTGTGGGTGATGAGACTCCAAAGTAGTTGTCTAGTCCTGTATCGAACTACCCCAAGTACCCCTACATGCCGCTAAACATCAGAAACCTGGCTGCGGGTGAGGAAGACTCAAAACTCGGTCAGCGGACGCCTCCTGGCGGACCATCAACGCTCCATGCGGAAAACGCATCAAGACAAGCCGTCACCCACCACACGCCAGAGGCAGACCCGAACGCCCCGGCACGCCGGCAGAGTGCTGCGTGCCGGGGCGGCGCCGACTGCGGAGCACGCTACTCGGGCATTCAAGCGGCAACCGGGCAGCAGGCATGCGTTATACCTCGTCGACCGGAAGCCGGGAACAGCCCTCACGCACATGCAGGAACCGCATACACGTGAGGGCCTGTCATCCCGCATGCGGAAACCGCATCACCCCCTGTCTCACGGCTGCAGGGGAGCAGCCCGGGGGCGGGCGGCTCCGTCACACACAAGCCCCCCTCCGCACCGAACAGGGCCGGGCACGAGATCCCCGGCCAGCGGAGGCCAAGCCGCTCGCGGACAGGGAGCAGGGAGTAAAGGGGGGCCGTCGACACCGCGGAAGGCGGCGCTGGCTCGACAAAGGGCTTGCCCGTCACACGGACACCGCCGGACAAGGAAGCCCCAGGCCGACCGATGCTGTGCGAAAGCCCCAACGAATCACCCCTCACCGCTACCCGCCCGCCCCGTCACCCGGGAAAACAGCCTGAGAGGCTCCCAGGACCCCGCACCCACCAGACCACCCAGACAGAACCCCGCCGTCTCCTGCTCCACCAGACCCCCACAGACACGACCGGCCACCACGCACCTGCAAGGACAGCGCAGAAGGTAAGGGGAACGCCCGGAAAGGCACAGCGACGGCCTAGGCCCTCACCGACACGGACCCGCAGATGAGCGTGAGCTGGGACAGGGGGCAGCAGGAGCAGCACGCACGCCGGCGGGAACACAACCCGGCAACCACACACCCACATGCGATTTCCGCATACGGCATACAAAACCCAGCGCTATGCGGAAAACGCATCACCCCTACAGCCGGGCCCCCCACAGCCCCTCCCCCACCACCACCCCTACACGAACGAGAAACAGTAAGAGCAGGCGCGGAAAGCTCACGGCGGACAGGCTGGCCGCGCTCGCCAGCTTCGGGCTGGAGTGGACCGAGTGAGAAATGCGGCCGGGCTTGCCTGGTCGCATTCTGAGTCCATGACCGGCCGCAGCACCCCGTCAGGACCGCCCCGGGGCCCGTACTCGGCGCCTCCGCCCTCAGGGCCCACGAGCAGGCGCCACCGGCCCGTGCTGACTCATTCCCTCGCTGTTCTCGGCGGGCTCCTGGTGGGAGTGCTCATCGGCATCGTGGGCAGCAACGGGACCAAGAGCAGCGACCCCCAGCCACCCGCCTCGCCGGCCACCACAGGGGCAACCGCCGAGGCCCCGCCGCCGGCCCGCACAATGCCCGAGACGACTTCTGAGACAACCGGAACAGCGAAGGCAGCCGCAGGGGAAATCCCTGGCGACGGCACCTTCCTAGTCGGCCAGGAGGTCCGGCCGGGGACCTACCGCAGCGCCGGGCCCGCCAGCAGCGGCACAGATTGCTACTGGGCCCGCCTGAAGGGCACCACGGGCGACAGCAGCGACACCCTCGCCAACAATGCCGGCAAGGGCCCGGCCACCGTCACCATCCTTGCCTCCGACAAAGCTTTCCAGACCTCCGGCTGCACCACCTGGAAACGGATGGGCTGAAAGGGCCCGTTGGACGGAAGCTTTCACTCTCTTCAACGGACCCGAAGGACTGGGTTCTGGGGCCTGTTACGAAAGCGAGCGCTGAGGTAGCGATGGCTACGAAGCTGGGTGAGCTGTTGGTTGCGCCCCTGCGGCCCGGGGGATCTCAGCGGCGTCGGGGTGAGGTCCGGTGTTTGCCCAGTCCAGCGGAGATTTTCCTGTGCCGTGATCTTCGCGAAGGTGGGGATCGGCGCCACGTGCCAGCAACTGCCGGATCGTTTCGGTGTGCCCCCAGCAGGCGGACGCGGGAAGGCCGGCGAGCAGGTCGGCCTGGGCGGCCTGGATGGGTGCGGTCTCACGGTTGGGGTAGGCGTCCGGCGGTGCGCGGTGGTCACCGGCTGATTCTCCCCGAACCCCGCCCCGGCCCGGTGGCGTCTGGCAGGGGGTGCGCCTCCCGCGTGGGGTGGGGCGAGAGGCGCGCTGCGAGGCAGACAGGGAAGCACGAGACCAGCCGACACCGTGCCTCACAGACCAGGGTGATACAGAGGCCAACGCGGCTGTCGGCAGCGGATCACGAGGCTTTGGTAAGAGCCGTGAGACCACCCCCGCTCGAGCGGGGAGCAGCCGCCAGGACCACGCGCCCTCCCACTTCCCGGTCCAGGGGCCATACCCACGGACGCAGGGAGCAGTCTCTGTGACCTGCCGTTCTATCGTACGTACGGCTTCAGCTGAACCACTTTTACCGAAACTAGCAAACCGCCCAAAGCCCCCATTTCTCGTTCTGTCCGTTTCACGGGCAGAACGGGCGCACCTGTGTCCGTCTCATGGAAAACCTCACCCGGTCTGTCGCCCCGGGTGGGGACGCGGTCATGCGCCCCCGGCCGACGCTCGGACGGCCTGGCCGGCGGCGTCGCTGAGCGTGTGCGCGCCGGAGGTGCTGAGGCGGCCGCTGTCGCTCTCCAGGTGGGCGCGGACGAACCACTGGAACTGCTCCAGCTTCGCCAGCTGTCCGATCAGCATGTCCTCCGTCACCGGGTCGATGTCGCCGGCCGTCTTCATGGCGGCCCGGTGGTCCTTGATGACGCCGGTGTAGACCAGGTCCAGCGCGCCGAGGTGTGCGACGGCGTCGGCGCGTCCCACTTCGTAGTCGTCCCAGGTGCGCCCCGCGACGAGGGCGCCCGGCGTGCCGATCGGGACCCCGCCGAGGGCGGCCATGCGCTCCGCCGTGGAGTCGGCCATCTCCCGGACGGCGTCCACCTGCGGGTCGAGCATCTCGTGCACGGCGATGAAGTGCGGGCCGACCACGTTCCAGTGGACGTGCTTCAGGGTGAGGGCCAGGTCGTTGAGAGCGTGCAACCGCGCCTGCAGAACGTCCACGACCCGCTCGGCCTCCGCCGGGTCCAGTCCGGGCACGGTGTGCGGTGCAGTGGCCTGCGTGTTGTCGGTCATCGACGGACTCCTCTTGGTCACTGTCGTTCGGATAGTGCGGCTCCCGGGCGGACCGTGCGGTCCCTCCCGTCGCCGTCCTCTCGCCTGCCCCACCAGACGCAACGCACACCTCCGGTCTCGTCGCCACCACTCCGGACGGTGTGCGGGGGTCAGCGGGCGACGGTGAGCGCGGATCCGCCGACGCGGATGACGCGCGGGCCGGACAGGATCGCGGCCTCCGTCGTGCAGTCTCAGCCGCAGCGCATATTTCGGGGGCTTCGCTTTCTTTGGCGAGGCGCTCGATGTAGGAGCAGTCGTCCTGTTCCTCGGCGGTGTTCCAGCCGTTTCCCGATACCGCGCATGGTGGCGCAGTTCGCGGGCACAAGGACCGGGAGCGGAGGACATGGCCGCTCCTTCAGGGCCTGCGGCCTCCCCCGTCCGTAAGGCCCGGGCATGGTGGAGACCGGCCCGCACTCGCGGTGGTGCGGGCCGGTTCTCGTATGTCCGCCCGAGCCGGCTTCACCCGAGGTCGCTGCCGGGGGCACGGCGCAGGTGCCGGTGAGGACGACCAGGCCACGGGGCGGCGGGCTGGGAGCAGGAGCAGTGTGGGGCCGGGTGGGGTGGATGGATGCGTGTGAATGATCGCTGGATGGTGTCGGGCTTGTGCCGGACGACGCATGCGGATGATCTGTTCGTCGAGGGGGCGGCGCAGAACCGGGCGAAGGCGCTGTGTACCGGGTGTCCTGTGAGGGCCGAGTGTCTGGCGCATGCTTTGGACGGCCGGATCGAGCACGGTGTATGGGGTGGGATGACAGAACGAGAGAGGCGCGCCCTGTTGAAGCGCCGGCCCCTGGTGCGGTCCTGGGCCCGGCTGCTGGATGCCGCCAGGCATGAGCATGAAGCCGGAGCGTCGTCTGTGAAGCGTGCTTCCGCCTGATCGGCCGCTGTGCCCTCTCCACCTCGCGACGGATAAAGGTGGGCATGTTGATCGCTTCCCATGGTCAGGCGCCGGAGTGGAAGCGATCAGGGCTGGTCTGCTCGTTGTGCTGGCGGGCCGGGCCGGGCGGAGGTACGGCAGCCTGTCTCGCACATGGCGTCCGCCGAGGCGGCCAAGGTGCACAGCAGCCGGGCGAACGGGGCGGTCAGGACGTAAACCTTCATGCCGTGCTTCTTGTGCTTGCCGGAAGAGAACGGCCGGACAGCGTCGATCCGGTCGATGGGCAGGAAGGTACCGCCCCACAACCACGGATGCCTTGACCTCCGTCCACTACATGGCCAGCTGGAGCGGAGGGGCTGCGGTGGCCAGAAGGGCCAGCAATTGCAGGCCCCTGCTGACGGAATGCCTCGGCTGTCGCCGAGCACGGTTGATGCGCGTCCGGCGCTGCGGCGTCGTGAGCGCGTTCTCGCGAAACCCTGCCCCTGGCGCCCTTGCCGTTCAGGGCAGGCTTACGTGACAGGGGCCCGGCAACAGCCGGGCCCCTGTCTTTCGTAGCGGGAACAGGATTTGAACCTGCGACCTCTGGGTTATGAGCCCAGCGAGCTACCGAGCTGCTCCACCCCGCGTCGGTGACACCATCGTACACAGCAGCCGACGCGGGATCGAAAGCATTTTCGTGGGGCCCGGCGGGTCAGCCGCGGACGATGTTCTCGGCCTGGGGGCCCTTCTGGCCCTGCGTCACGTCGAAGGTGACGGTCTCGCCCTCGACGAGCTCGCGGTAGCCGTTGCCGGAGATGTTGGAGTAGTGGGCGAAGACGTCGGGACCGCCGTCCTGAGCTGCGAAACGCGGCTCCATCCCCGCCGACGGCTCATTCCCGGCTCACTGCCTCCCGGTCCGTCCCTGATCCGCCGGACACTGCCTAGGCGGGAGACCTTCACCTCAGGAAGAACCCCGGCCCCCTTCTGCTCGTCCGGGGTCCGGGGCTTCTTCTGGGCGTCAGGGCCCGACGATCTTGTGCAGCACGGGCGCGCTCACTCCTCCCGCCGTCATGCCGGCGAGCACGGCTCCAGCCGTGTTCCCCGTGCTGAGGTACGTCAGCCCACCGACGACCAGGGCGATGAGTCCCGCTCCGACGAGCACGAGGAAGGCGTGCTCCGTCAGCAGGGCGTCAGGGTCTTCACTCCGTCGCTCACCAGCCGGGGAAGTCATAGAACTTGCCGACGAGGTACCGTCGACTCCGGGTGCGGTCATTCATGCTCCATGAATTCGGGTTCTCTACAGGGGCACGAACCGATCGCACTGACCCGGTGAGCCCCCTGCTGCACCACGCCGTCCAAAGCTTCGGTGCCGCAGCGGGGCTCTCCGTGTGTTGCGATCAACTCGTCGTACGAGCATACGCAGAGGGCCCTGACAACCCCGGGCAAGTGTGAGGCCTCCTCGGCCCCCTTAAGCAGCCCTTCACCTGGGCTATCCGGCCTGCAGACGCCCGTACCTGAGCTCGAAGATTCAGCACCTTAGGGAAAAAGCCCGAGGTCAGAGCCGGGGAACTTCTGCACGTGCATGGACATCACCTGTGCGTTCGGCTCTCGTGGGCGAAAACGTCGCCGAGGACGAGGATCTCGGCGTCGGTGAGGATGATGCGGTGCATCTCGCCTGATCTGGCGCATCTCCTTCGCGGCCTTCCGTAGGCGGCGTCGTCGAACTTGGTGTGGCCGAGGTCGGGGATGTTCTTGCCGGTCTGGATGCAGAGCGCGCCGGCCTCGTGCACGTAGTAGATGCGGTACGAGTCGTTGATGACCAGCGGCGCCGGGAGGTCAAACCTCCTGCCGATCTCGTCATGGGCCTGCGTTCGATCCCGATGCTCTGCTGCATCAGCTCCCGGAAGTACTCCCCCCTTGCCGAAGATGTCCTGGTACTCGGAGACGGACCTCAGGGCGTGGAAAAAGTCGTACGCCCCGTGCAGGTTGCCGAAATGAAGAACGCCGTCGTGATCTACACGACGACGAGCGTCGCGACCAGCGCGCCCTCGAACACCCGCTACCGCTTCACAGACACCCGGGCGGGCTCTCCCTGTGATGGGTCACCCGGCTCGTCGAAGTACTCGATGTCCAGCTCCAGGATCTTCTTGTTGAGGTGGTCGAACTCGATGGCGAGCTCCCAGGGCTCGGAGCTGGTGGTGAACCTGATCTCGGGCAAGGTCTTCCTGGTCTTGCTGCCCGTGTGGGTGAGCCACTGCTGCAACTCCGGGTCGAAGTCCAGGACGCCGTGCACGAAGTGGTGTCGGATCTTGAATCGGTCCGCGGATGTCTCGAGGTACTCGATCAGGTCGGCGCAGTGCTTCGCCGGGATCAGCTCGTTCTCCATCTCCTTCAGGTACTTGATGCACTCGGTGGCCAGCTGCCCTCCGGTGGCCTGGGGCTGGTAGCTGTAGGCGGGCCGCTTGTCCTTCAGGTGCACCAGGAGGCCGTGGAGCGTGTACTCCAGCAGGGCCGCCCCTCGCAGCATCAGCCCGAGCCCCATGGTGATCTCCCCCTCTTCCTCGTCCATGCCGACCACGAGCCCCGGGACCGGCGGAGTGAAGGACGGGACCGTGTGCTGTGTCTTCGGGGCCGGCTGCGGGGAGAGCGGGTCCGACATGAGTACCTCCGTGGTGGTCGTGGCCGCCTGACCGTACTCGAGCGTCTCCAGGGGACGCATAGGCGGTCGGCACTCCTCACCCTGAGGCCGCGTTTGAGATCTGCGACGAGTGAGGCTGGGCGGGCATCCGTACTGTCGTGGTCGGCACGTAGGGTGCGGCCATGACTGTGCCTGATCTGGTTCCCATCCGGCATGAGCCGGACTACCGAACGTCCACCATCGGACAGTGGGACGGAGGCCAGTTCTTCGCTCACGTCAGTGGTGTTGTCGCAGGCCGGGACGGTGATGGGCGGGTGGTGCGGCGGTGGTACTCCGTGCTGCACGAGTTCGACGCCGACGGCCACCACCTGGGCTCGCGCATCAGGTCGGCAGGAACGGTCGCCGACGGGCCTGGGAAGGTGCCGGTGGTGGAAGCCGCGCAGCGGCTCATGGATGAATGGCTGGACTCGCTGCCCGGCCGGAGGTTCGCCGACATCGCAGTCGCCCCGTTCGCCGTAGAGGTCGACGGCACGCTGTTCGGTCTGGCCCCTGAGTGCCACGGGGAGTATCCCGATGGGGAGGAACAGCACGACTGGGCCGAGTTCTACCCGAACCGGCTTGGATTCAGCGCCCCGTGGGACGGCTCGTACGACACATGAGGGGATGTGCGATGCGCCGGCCGGTGACGCGTGAGAGGGATCGCGAGCCTTGCCGGGTTGCCGGGCGGCCTCGGGCAAGGCGGCGGACCATGATGCCGATCGTCGCCCGGCGGATCATCGTCTCCGAATGAGCGGGGCTGGTCTCGTCGTCGCGGGCAAGGCGCCGGTGGGCGGTGAGCCACGGGAAGGTGCGTTCCACCGCCCACCGCGTGGGCTGGACCTGGAAGCCACGCTGGTCGGGATGCTTGCGGACGATCTCCAGGTCACGGCCGAGGATCTGGGCGGTCCACCCGACCAGGCGGCCGGCGAAGCGCTGGCCGGCCCAGACCTTCCGGTCGCCGGGATGGTCGAGCCTGGTCCACGGCAACGGTCGCTTGGCGCCGTCGCGGTCCTGGATGCTCGCCGCGATGACGTGGACGGCCAGGAGCAGGCCGAGGGTGTCGGTGATCACGTGGCGCTTGCGGCCTTTCACCTTCTTGCCGGCGTCGAAGCCCCTGGTGGCAGCGGGGACGGTGTCGGCGGTGCGGACGGACTGCGAGTCGATCAGGACCGCGCTCGGCTCCACGTCGCGGCCGTCCGCCTCCCGGATACGGCCGCGCAGGGTGTCGTGGATGCGCTCGACACTGCCGTCGTGCCACCAGGTGAAGTACCAGTACACCGTCGGCCACGGCGGGAAGTCTTTCGGCAGCTGCCGCCAGGCACAGCCGGTCCGCACCACGTAGAAGATCGCGTCCACGATCCGCCGCCGCGGGTGCTTCTCCCGCCGACCGCCCTTCGGGCCCACCCGCGCCGGCGGCAGTAACGGCTCCACCAGCGCCCACTGCTCGTCCGTCGGGTCCGACGGATACCCACCCCCAGAGCCACTCACACAGAGCTCGACGACCCTGCCGGCCCCACGGCACGGCAGATCTCAAACGCGGTCTCAGGCCCCCACAGAACCCCTGAGGAAAATTCAGCCCCGCCCCGCAAAGGACTCAGAAGGTGGCCAAGCCGTCCGCCACTGGTGCGTGGCCGCCGCACTCTTCGGTCCGAGCGGGGTCGTCGAGCATCGTTCGGGGTCGGGGAATCCTGCGGCTGCGAGGAAGACGACCTGATCGTGGTCGAGGTGTACCAGTGCGAGGGCTTCTCGGCGGCAGCGCGCAGGGGGCCTGGCCGGGCGGGGTCAGTCGTGTCCGGCTTCGTTCTCGCCGGTCCGGGCGGGTGGGGTGGTGCGTGGTCCTGAGGCGCGGCCGTGCGGTGCGGCGGTGGCGGCCGCGAGGAGGCTGATGTCGTCTCTTCCCTGATCGATGGAAAAGTGTTCGGCGGCCGCGTAGAGGGCCGTGACGGCCGCCGAGGGGGTGGGATCGTCCAGACCTGCCAGAACGCGGGAGGCCCGTTGCTCGCCGAACTCCTCGCCGTCGTGACGACGGCCTTCGGTGAGGCCGTCGGTGGACAGCACCAGCAGGTCGCCGGGGTCGAACTGGACGGTGCGCGTCTGCCAGGTGCCGGGTGGTGCCGGCAGGAAGGGATGGATGAGGGGGCCGGTGGGTTCCAGGCGTTCGACCGTTCCGTCGGCCCGCCGCAGGAACGGTTCTTCATGTCCGGCGTTGGCCCATGTCAGTGTGGAGCGTTCCGGGTCCAGGACGGCGACGACCAGGGTGGTGAAGCACTCCTCGTCGGCCAGAGCCTGGTGCACCGCGCGCACCAACGAGTCCAGGTCGGCCTCCAGCCGCAGGCCCACCGTCAGGACGCTCTTGAGTTGTACGGCCAGCAGTCCCGCGGCGACGCCGTGCCCGCAGACGTCGCCGAGGAAGACGGCGGTGGACCTGTCGGACAGCCGCACGGCGCCGAGGTAGTCGCCCGCGATCAGGCCCTCGGCTGCGCGCACGTCACCCGCCACCACGGCCCCGGGACCCGGATCCTCGCAGGAGGTGAGGATCTCGCGCAGGCCCTGCACTGCCGGCCCGACCTGGACAAGGGCTTCTCTGTTGCGAAGGGACTCGCGCTGGGACACCGCCAAGCGCTCGCGCACCCCTTCGGCCTCCTCGGTCAGGCGGCCGATCCATCCCCGGCCGCCCCCGGGCGGCGGTCCGGCGACGGAGGCGTCACCGCTGGCCGCGCGCCGCAGACGCCGGGCAAGTGCCCCTGCGGGGGCCAGGTAGCGACGCTGCAGCACCACAGCCGCCACCACCGCCGTGGCCAGCAACGCGACGGCGAGGCTCAGGATGTAGAGCATCACGCCGTTCATATGCCCCATGGCGTCCTGCGCCTCGCGAGCACTGCGCTGCTCCAGCAGAGCCGTCAACTCCTTCGTCCGGGCGTCGACGGCTGCGTAAGTGCCCCCGGCGGAATCCGCGCCGACGGCGGACGCGGGCAACCCGTACACGCGCATCCGGTCCCTCACCGCATCGGAGCGGGCGCTCTCAAGCCACTTCGAGACGTCACGGTCGAGTCCCGCGATCTTGGCGTCGACCTCGCCGTCTGACCCGGCCGCCAGCCTGCCCAGTGCATCCACGTGTTCTTCGAGGGCCCTTCGGGCACCCTCGCGCAGCTCCTCGCCCCCGGCCCCGGCCAGTGACGCAGCTCGCAGGTCGCCAGCCGCCGCCCGGACGGCGCCGACTTCTGCGACGGCTGGGTGCCAGAGGGTCTCGATCTGCCGCGCGGCCCGCTCATGGTGCACGTTCAGCACGAACCCCGTCGCTGCGACGCCGACCGCCAACAGCGCCGCCAAACCGACCATGACAGCGAGCAGCAGCCTCGACCTGATCAGACCACGTAGTGCCAGCACATGCTCGACACTACCGATCGCCGTACTTCACACCTGCAACACCACGCCCAGCCAGCAGCCGTTCGAACGACCGGCAACCAACATCTGCCCCTTGGCCGACTCCGTGCCAGAACGGCAACACGTCGGCGAAAAGACGCTCAACTTGAGGGGGGATGCCGATTCGAACAGGCGCGTGCGGGATCTGTTGGGAGTCGGGCAGACTCCCGCACAAGCCGCTGGCCGGATGTCGCGGTCGTAAAGGCTGCTCGGGCAATCGGCATCGACTCATCGCGTGCGGTGGGAGGGAACCGGTGCTGGCCACGCAGCCCTCGTCAACTACCGTTGAATCACTACGCAGAGCAGGACTAGAGCGTGTCTCCTTGACCGGTGATTCTCGTGGTGGGGCTGGTTAGTCTGCTGCGATGACGGACAGCGAGCTGGTCGTTGACCTGCGGGGTC
>NZ_JBITXP010000050.1:0-10985 GCF_044544765.1 Streptomyces sp. NPDC053513 | reverse complement strand
TCATGCACCCGCGCGGTCGTTCCGGGACCGGTTCGCCCGGCACGCCAAGCCGTGAACACCGGCTCGATCAAAGCCCATCGGGCGTCGGAGACGTCACTGCGATACGCACGTCGAGGTGTCACGTCCCGGACAACGAGCACTACGACCTGCCGTCACAAGAACATCCCAAAACACCAACTACATAGATCAGATGCCCTCTAACGAGCTCGTGCACGATAAGCATTCGGGCACGCCAGCGGAGCCTGCTGTCAAGAGGCGAGGCTGTGACCAGCATGGATGCGATCAAGGGAGAGCGTTAATCCTTATCGTGCACGAGCTCGTAAAGGGTGTTGCAGAAGGTCCGGCTTCGGCAGGCCGAAGTGCCGTCTGACCTGATGTCGGAGTACGGCCTCAGCTCCCCAGTTACGTACGGTTGAACGTCCCCAGTTGATGGCGCGCGTTCGGGGTCCGGGCTGCGTTGAGGTCACAAGATCGTCTCTGCTGTAGGCCGTCTGACCTGGCCCTGGCAGGATGCCTGAATGCAGATCCGAAGAATGGTGGGCTGTGTTGGCCTGCTGGTTGCGCTCGTGGGATGCAGTGATTCCGGTGACGGTGCTGCAGCCCCGAGTGGAGTAGAGCGTGTGGAGGCGACGGCTTCGATGGACCCGAACTCGATCACTGTCCTGGTGACCTTCGTCGGCGGGCCGGCTGATGGTCTGACCGAGCATCGTCCGCTGGCAGAAGCGACGGGCAAGGTCACCATCGATGGTGTGACCTATCGGGGCAATCCGGGGCCGCCGCCGGAGGTGAAGGACACCCCTGAGGGCCTGGCCCAGGTGATGAAGCCCGAGTGAGGCAGGAAGGGCCTCCCAGCCAAGGGCTGGTTCTCCCTACTGATCTTTTCGTAAGTTCGGTGGGTGTGGTGGGTGGATGGTCAGGGCGGTGTGGGTGAGGAACGACCACGGCAGTTGAGGGTTGGTGTTGATGCGGTGGATGCCTTGTTCGGTGGCGTCGGCGACGTCCGCGAGGTGGTCGCCGGCGAGGTTGGCGAGCTCGCGCTTCTTGAGCGAGGACCACAGCAGTTCTACCGGGTTCAGTTCGGGAGCGTAGGCGGGTAATCGCTCGAGGGTGAGCCAGTCCTGTTCGGCGACCCAGGCCCGCATTGTCCGGCTCCAGTGGGCGGCCAGGCCGTCCCACACGAGGACGACTTTTTCGCCGCGGTAGAAGATCTTCATCTGCTCCAGGACCTCGATGAGCCCGGCGGTGTCGTAGCTGCCAGGCTTGAGGTGAAAGCACAGGCGGGCCCCACGGTCGGGGTCGGTGGAGTGGTAGCCCAGTGCCCCGGCCATCGACGCGCGCTTCCAGTTCAGGCGGTGCCGCAACAGCGGGGTGCGGCCCCGGGACGCGTAGGTGCGACGGACCTGCGGAAGGAGCGAGACACCTGATTCGTCGAGGAACACGATCCAGGCACGTGTGTTCACGGCCCCTTTTTGATGCGCGGCCACTCATGCGCGATCCAGCGGGCGATCTCGGACTCGTCCCGCTCGACCGCCCGCCGCTCGGGCCGTTGCAGGCTCCATCCGAGCCGGCCGGTCAGCAGTCGCCACACCGAGGCCCGTGAGAGGGACACCCCCGTTACACGCTCAACCACCGCACCGACCCGTTCCAACGTCCACAGATCGGCCTCGAAGCCGTGGGCCTGGGCACCCCGCTCCAGCGCGGCCCGCACCTCTTCCACCTGGGCATCGCCCAACTTCGGCGGGCGACCGGATGCCGGCCGTCGCCGCATCGCCTGAGCTCCGCCGTTCTCCCATGCGCGTCTCCACCGCCGCACACTCTCGGCATGGACCCCTACCATCCCCGCGATCTCGGCGTTCGAGCGGCCCTGCCCGAACAACTCGGCCGCACGGACTCGCCGAGCCTCCGCCAACTGCGGCCTCGACAACGGAGGAACAGACCACCCAGAAACCGTGGACGATGGTTGCGACGACACGACAGAAGACTCTCATCCATCCACCCACCACACCCACCGAACTTACGAAAAGATCAGTAAGACGTCATCTCATTTGGTGAGCCTGCGGTAGCAGATGAGGGTGCAGGCGATGCTGGTGAAGGCGAGGAAGTGGTCGGCTTTGCGTTCGTAGCGTCGGTGGAGCCGTCGACCTGGGGCTCGAACAGCATGCGCGCGGACGCTACGGCCTACCTGACGGCGGGTAGCGCTACACGTACGCCCTGTTCGGCGGGGGCGTCCTCGCCGTGGGCTCCATGCTGGCCCTCGCCGGTCGCCGCGTACCCGGCTGGAAGACCGCGCTGCTTCCGGCAGCCGGCCTCGCGGTCGGCGCCGCCTCGGTCCTCTTCCTCGGTCAGGAGCCCCGGCACTGGATAGCCGCCGGCGCGATGGCCCTCGCCGGACTGGTGGTAACCCTGGTCGCGATCAGGCGCGCGTTCGCGAACCCACCCGCAAACGAGCGCGTTTCACACTGACCTGGCCGAGATCCGCTTCCCAGGACTCGCCGAAACACCGAACCGCGTGCGCAGCAGCACCCGGATCGGCACCGGGGCCGGGTCGGGGGCGGGCGGATGTGACGTCGACATGCCTCCACCGTAGACACCGGCACCACTGTCGCTCATGCACAGGGGGGCGTGGGTAGCCGAGGCGCTCCAGCGTCTGGCGCGCCTCGGCGGCGGATCGCCTGTTGCGTCCACTTCGGCGGCGAGGATCGGTGAGTCCTCCTCGAGTGCTGGCGCTGCCCGCCAGGCGTGGTCGTGTAGGGGGTGCTTGTCCGGCGCGAGCCCCGGGCTGCCATGCGGAGAGGCAGGCCGGGGCTGGAGTGGGAGGCGCGCGCCAAGGTCCGGATCAGTTGCTGAGGACCGGTGGTCCCTCGGGGAACATCGCGCAGTACTCCAGGCGCGCCTGGAGCTCCTCGGTGATAGCTGCGTCGCTGGGCTGCACGCCGACTGCTACCGCGGCCTTGCGATCGACGGCGAACCGGCCTTGCAGAGCGGCCAGCAGGGTGTGAGGCGACCACGTGGCCGAGGGCCAGGTCTGCGCCCAGTCCTCGCCGTGCTCGTCTAGACCGTTTCCTTCGGATCATCCGATCGTTGCTCTGGGGGTGTCGCTGACTGGTGCCCAGTGGGGGCGGATCGAGCCGCTGTTGCCGGACCGGACTCCGAAGCGGGGTGAGCGGTGGGGGGGGGGGGGGGGGGGGGGGGGGGGGGCGGGGGGGGGCGGGGGCCGCCCCCCCCCCGGGGGGGGCGGGGGGGGGCGGGCCGGGGGGCGGGGGGGGGGGGGCGCGCCCCCCCCCCCCCCCCCCCCCCCCCCCCCCCACCGCGTTCACGTACCGCACCGGGACTCCGTGGATGGACCTGCCCGAGCACTTTGGGTCGTGGGAAGGCGCCCACAACCGGCTGCGGAAACGGGCCGCCGACGGCACCAGGGAGAAGGTCTTCACCGCTCTGCTGGCCCAGGCGGACGCCGAGGGTGATCTGGACTGGGTCGTCGCGGTCGACTCCGCGATCGTCCGTGCCCATCAGCACGCGGCCGGGACGAGTCGAAAGGGGCGTCGGTCGGCGAGCCGGCCGACCATGCCCCCGGACGGCCCCGCGGCGGTCTGACCACCAAGATCCACCTGGCCTCCGACAGTCGGTGCCGACCGCTGGCGTTTCACCTCACCCCAGGTCAGGCCGGTGACGCACCCGCCTTCACACAGGTCATGGCCCGCTTGCGAGTACCCCGGAGCGTCGGGCGGCCCCGCACCACGCCACAGGCGCTCCTTGCCGACAAGGCGTACTCGTCCCGGGCCATCCGCGAGCACCTGCGGCGCCGAGGCGTGCGTACTGTAATCCCGCAGCCTTCCGATCGGATCGCCAACCGAAAGCGCCGCGGGAGTGCCGGAGGCAGACCGCCCGTCTTCAACCGCGACGCCTACGAACAGCGCACCACGGTCGAGCGGTGCATCAACCGCCTCAAGCAATGGCGCGGCCTCGCCACCCGATACGACAAGACCGCCACCCTCTACCTCGCCGCACCCCACATCGCCGCCATCTTCATCTGGTCGACGAGGTGACTCAACGCTTCAGGCAACCACTCGAACAACCGCCAAGGTCATGGCGATACCGGCCGTTGCACCCAACACCAGAGCGGTGATCGCCCCCCCTCGTCCGACGCCCTGCTCGAACGGGACACTCGGTACAACCTTGTGCAGCACAGGCGCGACTACCGCCATGAGACTGAAGCCGACGCCAAGGCGCCAGTACGTCCCGCCTGAGCACGAAGCATGGAAGCGACCTCCGCAACCACTCGGTTCCACGGTGAAGCCCGTCACGACGAGGAACAACGCGCTGGCGTACACCGCGCCGAACAGCATCGTGACGGCGAAGTCGACACGCCTCGCTCCCGCAGAGCTGGTACCGTCACCTGCCACGTCGCCCCCCAAGCGCGCTGAACCCAAGAGCGCGGAGTCTACTGCGTCGGTGCTGCGGCCCGTCAGCGACGGAAAGTCCTCTGATCCGAAGGAAACGCCCTAGTTTGGTGTTTCGGCCGTGTGGCGAGCGTGCGTGCAGGGCAGGCCGGCCCCGACTGGAATTGTCAGACAGGCCCTACGAGCACAGCCCACCTACGCCATGGAGCCGGTCTCGCCACGGCCCCACGTCCCCCCATCCTCCTCCGCTCCCCCCGATCCATTGCGCCGTCCACGGAAGTACCTCACAGAGCTCACCGGCCGTGCCGCAACCGAATTCATCTGCCGTGGTCAGTGACGCCCATATGATCAAGACGGTTTTCGGGTCGGACGACACGGATACATACGCAACGCATCAATCCGGCTCAGGAACGATCCGGACTCCAAGGCCTGGTAAAGGGGCTCCGTCCACAGCTTCGTTGAGGGCTTTGTCCAGGGTTCTGTGGGATCGTCGAGGCCGTATGGTGCGAAGTCGCCGTATCCGCCGGTGGAGCCGCCCGGATCTCATGGGTTCTGCCAGGGGTCGCAGGGCTGTGCGCACCGGTACGTTCACGCCGTCTGTGCCTAGGGAGGGGGCGGTGTGAGCGGTGTGGTGCCGGTGCTGGTGGCGGCGGTGTTGTGGGGCACTGTGGGCCCGGCGCAGATCTGGGCCGGGAGTGGAGCACATCCGGTGTCGCTGGGGGCAGCCCGGATGCTGGTGGGCGGTCTGCTGCTGACGGCGGTGATGGTGCGGCCGGCCGGGCTGCGCACGCTGCTGAGGCGGGGGGTGCGGTGGTGGGTCGTGGTCAGCGTGCTGGTGACGGCCGCGTTCCAGGTGTGCTTCCTGCAGGCGGTCGAGCGTTCGGGGGCGGCGCTGGCGACGGCGACGGCGTTCGGGACTGTGCCGGTGGTCAGCGGGGTGTGCGGGCTGCTGCTGTCCGGCGAGCGGCTGTCGCGGCGGTGGGCGGCGGGGACGTTGTGCGCGGTCGTCGGGATCGGGTTGTTGCTGCTGCCCGACAGCGAGGGACGGGCGGACGTCCTCGGTGTGGGGTACGGGATGGCGGCGGGTGCCGGCTTCGGCATCTACATCGCGGCAACCAAGGAGTTGGGTGCGCGGGGCGGCGATCTGGACGCGGCGGCGCCGGTGAGCGTGCTGTGCGCCGGGCTGGTGGTCTCGCCGTCTCTTCTGGTCGCTCCGGAGGGGGTGTTCACGGCGCGCGGGGCGGCGCTGGTGGGGTGGCTTGCGCTGGGGACGACGACCCTGGGGTATCTGCTGTTCACGCGGGGGGTGGGCCGGCTCAGCGCCGCCACGGTGGGGACGCTGAGCCTGACCGAACCACTGGTCGCCACCGTGCTCGGGGTGGTGCTGCTCGGCGAGCGGCCGGGGCCGCTCGCCGTCGTGGGCGGCATGCTGCTGCTGGGCGGACTGGTGGCCGTCTCGGTGCCGGGGCGGCGGCGGGCGGCGGCCCGGGGGTCTCGGCCCGAGCCGGTGGGGCGGTGAGGGACCGGGCGGCTTACCGGTCCTGGTAACTGCTCATGTTCACGCGTACGTGGTCGGAGAAGAACCGCGGCCCGATCGCGTCGGCGCGGGCCATGCCCTCCGGAGTGAGCCGCAGGACCGTACCGGCGGCCCGGACCCAGTTGCGGGCCAGGAGGGTGTCGAGCTGGGCGGCGAAGTCGGTCTCGAACCGGGTACCGAAGTGGCGCTCGTAGCGGATGACGTCGAGTCCGGACGATTCGAGCAGGTGCTGGAGGACGTACATCCGGCGCCGTTCGTCGTCGTTCATGACGAAAGCCCACTGGGCACGGCGGAAGCGCTCGCTCGGGGTCGCGATGTAGTCGTCGATGATGCGGCGCACCTCGGGGACGGCGACGGCGTAGTCGGTGGTGTAGTGCAGGTCGGTGGTGAAGGAGCGGGCACCGACGCCGAGGCCGACCATGCCGGCCTGTTGGTTGTACTCGTTGATGCTGTTGCCCTCGTTGTTTTCGGTGGCGGCGCTGCCGAGGCGTCGGAAGACCCGCATGGACGTCTGCTCGTATCCGGCCGACAGGAGGTGGTCGCGGCCGAAGCGGTAGAGACGCAGTCGCTGGTCGTCCCATTCGGCGGGGCTGGTGGCGTGCCGGGAGCTGAGACCGGTCAGCGGGCGGACGTAGAGGGGGTAGAGGTAGATCTCCTCGGGTTCCCAGGCGAGGGCGGCGTCGAGGGAGATCTGGAAGGTGCGTTCGGTCTGGCCGTCGATGCCGTAGATGAGGTCGATGTTCAGGATGGGGAACCGGGCGTCGCGCAGGCGGGCGAGGGCGGATTCGACTTCCTGGCGCTTCTGCGGGCGGACGGCGGCGCGGACTTCGTCGTCGAGGAAGCTCTGCACGCCGATGCTCAGCCGGCTGGCGCCGCGTTCGGCGAGGACGGAGAGCCGGTCGGCGGTGGCGGTGGCGGGCGAGGTCTCGACCGACCAGGAGGCCGCCTGCAGGTCGGCACCCATGATGTTCTCGGATATGTCGCAGAGCCGGGTGAGTTCGTCGGCCGTGAGGTAGGTCGGGGTGCCGCCGCCGAAGGCGGCGAGGGTGAAGAGTAACGGCTTGCCCTGGGCGTCGAGGGCTTCTCTGGTGACGCGGGCCTGGCGTTCGAGGGTGTCCAGGAAGGCGGCGGTGATCTCTTCGGGGGCGCCGGTGCGGGTGAAGAGGTTGCAGAACCCGCATCTCATCTCGCAGAAGGGGACGTGGGCGTAGAGGGAGAGGCTGTCGAGCCGTTCTTTGGACCACAGGTCGCTCAGGAGCGGGCCCTCGTCCAGGAGGCGGTAGGCCTTCTGGTGCGGGTAGGCGTAGACGTACTGCTGGTAGGGGGTTTCAGCCTCGGCGGGTGCCGTGGGGGGAAGGGTGGGCGACGGAAGCATGACGGACTTGCCCATGGGCGATGTGCCTCGCTTTCTGAGGGGTCGTCACGGGGGGTGACAGCTCGGCACCCTAGAGCGGCCGGGGAGGTGATATCTGTAGTGTGATCACTAAAAGATGCACTTCACGACCTAGAGGTTCGTCCGCACTTTTGGTGAAGGAGGTGCTTTCTCCCGAATTGCCGCCCCGGACGCGGGCGACGGGCGACCCGGACCGTCCGATACGCCTGACGGAGCGGGCGCGCATGGGGTTGTGTGTCCGCCATGAAGCGACTTCTCATCGCCGCGGGAGGCGGCGGCGACGCCATCACGGCGGCCATGGTGCACGCCGCCCTGCATGGCCCGCACACTCCGGCTCTGGTGCTCACCTACGCGTGGGAACGGCTCGTCGTCGACCCTGTGCCCGGGCCGCGCGGCATCCCGGACTTCACCGCCCTCGACCGCCCCGCACCCCATCTGGCCCTCGTCACCCCACGGACCGCGCCCAAGGCTCCGGCCGGTTCGCTGCTCCCCCGGCTGGCCGGCGGCCTGCGGCCCGCACTGGGACTGCTTGACCCGTACGACGGAACAGTCGGCCTCACCCGGCAGATCGAGGCGGCGGCCCGCTGGTGCGGCGCCGACCGGATCGATCTCGTGGACGTGGGCGGCGACATCGTCGCGCGCGGTGACGAACCGACGCTGCGCAGCCCACTCGGCGACGCGCTGGCCCTGGCCGCCTGCACCGCGACGGGCCTTTCGACCACCGTGTACGTCGCCGGGCCCGGCCTGGACAACGAGGTGCCGCGAGCCCTCCTGACGCCCCGGCTCGGTGACCCGGCCTTCGCCCTCGCACCCGAGGACACCGACGACGTGCTGCCCGTCTTCGACTGGCACCCCTCCGAGGCCGGCGCGATGCTCGTCGCGGCGGCCCGCGGCGTCCGCGGCGTCTGCGGCACCCGCGACGCCCCCGCCCCCGTCGTCCTGGACGACTCCTCGCACCTCGTGCACCGGCTCACCGGCGAGGACGCGCTCCGGCTCAGCCCGCTCGCACGGGCCCTCGCCTCGTGCCCCAGCCTGGAGGCCGCCGAGAAGGTGTCGCACGCCGTCTGCGGCTTCTCCGAGATAGCCCGGGAGCGACAGCGCGCCGCCCTCCTGCCGGCTCCGCCCGCCCCGCGCCCTCCCGCGGAACCCGAAGCCGTCCTGGACCGGTACCTCGCCTTCGAGCGCGCCCGTCGCGCCGAGGGCCTCGCCTACGTCACGACCCGCAGGATCATCGAGGAACTCGCCCTCACGCCGGCGGAATCCGACGCCCTGCATCGTTCCCTGGCCGCAGGGCCGATGGCCCGGCGTGCGGCACCGTTGTGGCGGCTGGCGACGGCCTGAAGCGAACCGCGGCGCGTGGGTGAGGGCCACGGCATCCCGGTCCGCCTCCACGGCGCACCTCTCCGTTCTGTGAGTACGACAAGCCTCCCAAGATCCATGTAAAGACGCCTAGTTACCTGAAGGAGTGTTTTGTCCTGACCAGGGTGTTTGATAACTGGCGCGATGCAGGCCGCTTGGGGCAGCCCATGCTGGTGTGTGAGGATCCGCCTGTGGAGTGCGATGTGTGTGGACGGTCGATGTGGCGGTGGCCGGTGCCACCGACTGTGTGGAGAGAGGAAATCTGGTCCTGTCCTGTTCCTGGTGCCATGCGGCCACCCATGTAGGCGGCGAGCGGTTCGAGATTTTGCGACCGCCGTATCTGTCCCTGGGGATGCGCTGGGAGAAGGCCGTCGCGGATGGCCTTGCCCCTGGTGTCTCCCACGCGTTCGGCATCTTCGACAGGACGTTGTGCGGCCTTCAGGAAGCCGGCCACCGTCCGACTACGGGTGGCTGCCGGAACGGGAAGATGCCTGCGGCGCCTGTCGGGAAGCGGCGAGTGTTATCGATGGCCGCTGGCCGCGGTCGATGAGGGGTGAGGATGCGCGGGTCAGCGTGGCCCGGCGGCCATGAGTCCTTCCAGTTCAGAGTCGACTCTCGAGTGAGTCTGGGACTCATCAGGTTGATCATTGCGAGGCGGATCATCGCTTCGGAGCGGTGCGGATGAGTTTCGTAGTCGCGGGCGAGGCGACGGTGATGCATGAGTCAGCCGAAGGTCCGTTCGACCACCCGGTGCCGCGGAATCACTTTGAAGCCCTTTGACCCAGGTCGCGACGAGTGACTTCGACACCTGCAGACCTGGGTGGCACCTGTGCCGGCGGGCATGGTCAGGCCGAGCCGGAGATGGCCGGTGGCCGGGCGGCCGGTCGGGTACGGCTCCAGGACGGCGCCGGGCGCGGGGGCCCGGCCCCACGCCGGCCTGCGGCACTGACGCGGTGTACCGGGCGTATCCGCGCTGGCCCCGGTGTGTGTCCGTACGGCGAGGTGGCCTGGGTACCGCCGGCCAGACCGCCGTGCCCGCTGACCGCGCACAGGCGGTCGGCGTGTTGTGGCGGGTGCCGGGGCTTCTGGTGGGCCTGCATGCAACCACCATCGGTGCGGGCCGGTGTTCCCCATGCCAGGCCTCGGGGCGGGGGAGGCCCCAGGCCCGGCGGGTGAGCGGGCCCCATCCGCTCCACCTCCGTGTGCCCTCGATGCCGGCCCTCACACGCCCCGTGCCGCTTTCAGGAAATCCTGGTGTGAGATGTGGCTTGGTGGGCAGACGGGCGGCAGCGCCGCCGTCTGCGGATATCCCCCCGAGTCGTGGACGGCGGCGACTGGTGCACGCCCTGCCCCCGGTCCTCCCCTTCCCGCAGGCAGGGGCGCATGAGGCGCCCGACACGTACGGGCGGTCACGGCCTGGACCCGGGCCACGGGCCTGAGGGTGACGCCGGCCGCCGAACCGGAGGAACTGTTCGTCCAGGGCAGCCCGCAGCACAGTCATGCGAAGCCGGTGCGCACCGAGTGCCCGGCAGAGGCATGGGATCACCGGATCGGGTCCGGTGCGTGGGGGCTCTCCTGTCATGAGGCCGCTGACCAGGTGCAGGCGATGGGCCGGGTGAGGTCTTCCACGAGGCGGACAGAGGTGGGCCTGCCTGTGAAGCGAGCAGGACGAGGAAGAGGAGTGGATTTGGGCGGTTTATAGGTTTCGGTGAAAGTGGTTCAGCTGAAGCCGTATGTACGGTAGAACTGCAGGTCACAGAGTCTGCTCCCCGCACCCGCGGAGATACTCCCGCGGAGGCCACCCTGGCCGAGGCGAACGACGACTGTTCCCCGTACCTGCGGGGAAGGGCCCCACGGCTCTTACCAAAGCCCCGTGGTCAGCCGCCGACAGCTGCGTTGAGCCATGCGACCCCCCGATCTGCGGGGCACGGAGTCGACTGGTCTCGTGCTCCCCCTGTCTGCCCCGCATCGCGCCTTCCGCCTCACCCCACGCGGGAGGCGCACCCCTGCCAGACGCCACCGGACCGGGCACGGGAGTTCGGGGAGAATCGGCCGGTGACCACCGCGCAGCGCCGGACCCGCGGCTCCGGCCCCCAGGCCGTACTTGTCCAGGCCGCTCGGGTCGTCCTGCTCGCCGACCTTCCCGGTGTCTGCCTGCCCGACCTCGGCGAGCTGCGCGACCGAGGAGTCCTCGGCCAACACTAGGTGTATTGATCATGAGCGTTGTTAACGCCGGCTGGTCTTGATCATGGCGAAGACCTCCGGTGTGGTGGAGGTGTCTAGGCTCCACACCACA
>NZ_JBITXP010000049.1:0-13521 GCF_044544765.1 Streptomyces sp. NPDC053513 | reverse complement strand
GAGGCGGTGGCGCACCTCGCGCAGATCACGCGGGTCCGGCACTTCGGCCAGCCGCTCCGCAGGCCCGGAAATTCTCCGATCCGACGTGCGGCTTCTCACGCAGTTAGTCAAGGGCTGGCGGGATCAGGCATGATGCGCCGACAGGGACGGTATTCCACTCGGATCACGGGCGTAGAGAACTCCATGATCCTGGAAGCCGTACCTGTCACGTTCCGAGCGTGCCGCTGAATTGCCAGATCGCCATGAACCGGGCGTCACGCAACTACCCCGAAGCCTTGACTTCCAACCCTTGAACACAGCTCAGCTATCAAAGATCACCATATGCGTCGGCGGTTGTCCAGGCACCGGCGCTGGGCGGCGGAACTCACCTTGGATGAGCGCGTCTCGCAGCACACGGTGAACAGCCCCGACCCGCTCGCCTCTGTATTCCTGAAAGGAAGGGGTAGCTTGGAGGAGCACCGATCCATTAGGGAGGGGGGAGACCGCTTGGAAAGCATTCGATTCACGCAAAGCACCCACTCCACCAATGTCGTGCACAATTTCACGGGATGCAACCATCAGCCACGAGTAGCCCCGGAGACGATCACGCCACTGGGGGGTGTTCCGCGAGGGAATGCCAGAAGGTCCACGAAAGTATCTTTCAAGTTCCGTGGCGCCACCTGTGTGAGCGTAGGAAAAGTGGCTGAACACCACATTGTAGCGACGGCACGCCCAGCTGACTGACGCAAGAAGGCGCGTATGCTCAATCTGCGTCGTGCTCGATGCAGAAAGCAGAGCCTCATCGATGAAGTACGTTAGTTTTACATAACTCGCTAGGTCTTCATCGAAGGACACTGAAAAACGGATAGCAGAATTCCCGATTTCTCCACCTTCCATAAACTCGCCGATCTTTACTGCCATCGACTCTGGACGAGCGCGGATCGCGCGATCCACCCAATGGATCGATTCGCTCACATAAGGGTTATAGAGTACGTCGAAGGTGTCCCGAGGGGAAGCAGAGAAGCACCCCCACCATCCCCCCTTCCTTGCGTTTACAGCCTTTGCAATGGAATTGAACCCTACGTCAGACACGGGCAAACCCTTCGGGGGATTCCCAACCCCTCCTACAGAAATTGCCTCAGCCACCCCCCGGGTAAGCCAATCGAGCGCCACGGAAGTCAACTCTTCCTGATCTTCTCCGTACACGGTGATTTCTGCCACAAGATCGTGACTCATGCCGGAATTCGACAAGGAGAATGCGTCCACGTAGTCACTCCAAAGATGCCTAAAACGCGAGGGAAAGTGTTGGGGCGTCAAAGGGCTCCCCTTGGCGCCCCAACGAAGACTACCCGAGCCTCTGCGCTGGAGAAAGGTGGGACGAGGTCTCCTCTACCCCGAAAGTCCGGTCGGATCACTCGCCATCTTGCCAAGCACGTACAGCGCGCCAGCAGCAATTGCACCCCATGCAATGCTCCGCTGTTGCTGTGGCGTCGGCTGCCAGACCTGAACCGTCACCGGCGCCCAAACCGGTACAGGTTCCATACCAGGCGGGGGCCTATCCCTCTGATTGCGCGTCCACCAGCCGACGACACCCTTGTACTCTGCACCGGTACGCTTGGAGCCCGGCCGCGTACGGGTCGACTGGGCGACAACTTGCTGGCGGGGATTAAGGGGGTCGATCGTCGCCACCTGAGGAAGTTCCCAACCGCGCTGAACGAACCGCCCAAGTCCACTCTTCTGTTCAATCTTATTCAGTGCGTTGATATAGCGATCCAGCGTTGCAGGCCCGTCCTTCTCGGCTTGTATAGCCGACTTCATTTCCCAAACGAAAATATCATCATCGAAGAACATCACAATGTCCGCCCACCCCCCCTTTCCGTTTGTTCGCTGCCCCCCGGGTATCCAGTATTCAGTTTCCACCCTCACCTCGGGGTTCTGGGCCCACTGGGCACGAAGGTACGCGGCTGTGGCTTCCACCGCAGCATCGTGCCTGATCTTGTCTCTCCGAATCTCGTCACCTGAACGACCCTTCGGCTTCTCGTTGTTCGTCCCGCGGGGCTTCTCGTCGTTCGTCCCGCGGTTACCGTCGGTATTTTTGGTTCCGTCGTTGTTGTGGTCGACCGGGTTGCATGCGCCTTCGTACTCCCCGCAGACCTCTCGAGTTCCCGTGGGGTCGGTGCGGGTCACAGGGCTGTTGTTCGCGTAGCCGTAGCCGTTGAGGGTCTCGGGCTTGTCGATCTCGAGGAGGGGGTCGACGCTGATGAATTGGCCGAGGTTGGTGTCGTATTCGCGGGCGCCGATGTGGGTGAGGCCGGTGGTGGTGTCGATGTCGCCGCCGACGAATCCCTTGGTGCCGGGCCAGAAGTAGGGGGCTGCTCCGCGCTGTCCGCCGTAGGGGAGGGTCTTGCGGCGGTTGACCGCGAGGCTGCTGGCGGAGACGGAGAGGGTGTTGGTGTTGTGGTGGTCGGAGACCAGGATGCGGACGCTGTTGTCCTTGCTGGTCCGGATCACCGAGCCGCCGGGCACGGTGTAGTAGCGGGTGCCGTTGGTGAGGGCGGCAGGGGTGGTGCCGACCGCGCGGGTGAGTTCGAGTTCCTGGCCGCCCGGCAGATAGAGCGTGGTCTTCGCCGGGTCGCGCTTGATGATGCGGGTGCCTTCGGCGTCGTAGAGGAACGACGTGATCTGACCGGAGACGGTCGAGGTCTTGAGCTTGCCCTCCTCGGTCCAGGTCAGGTCCTGGACCGGGCCACTGGCCGGGGCCTTCTTGGTGAGGTTGCCGGTGTCGTCATAGGTGTAGGTGTCTGCTCCGGTGGCACCGCCGGTCGCGGCGACGCTGCCCACCGCGTGGGGCCGGGGCGCGCCGGCGGTGGTGGGGTAGGTGTAGGTGCGGGTGGTGTCCGCGGTGATTGCGCCGGCCTTGTACTGGGTCTCGGTCTTGCGCTGGCCTGTGTCGGTGAACGTCCAGGAGGTCCGGTAGGGGTCGACCGTGCCGAGGTTGGGGGTGCCTGCGCCGTTGGTGGACTTGGTGGCGCAGGCGTCGCCGGAGGTCCAGGCGTCGGTGAGGCGGCCTGCCCAGTCGTAGGTGAAGCACTGGTCGTCGGTGACGGCGCCGTCGTTCTGGGCGTCGCGGATGGAGGTGACGTTGCCGGCCGGGTCGTAGCCGTAGGTGATGCGGGACAGGGTGGCGGGGCCGGTGGCCTCGCGGTTGATCTGGTTGCTGATCAGGCGCCGGGTGGACGTCTCGTAGGTGAGAGTCTGAGTGACGAGCTTGCCGAGGTTGCCGAGCTGGGCCTGGGCGAGTTCGCCGAAGGCGGTGTAGCCGGCCCCGCGCAGGTAGGCGTGGTTCAGCGAGCTGTCGATGATGCCCAGAGTGTCGTTCGAGCCGTAGTGGCTGGTGACCGTCTCGGCGGGCAGGGCGGTGGTGGCGCTGGTGTTCGTGGTGCTGTAGGCAGCCGTCTGCGGCAAGCCGCTGACCGGTGTGGCGGCGGTGGCCACGGTGTAGGTGCCGGCGAGCAGCTCCTCCCCGGTCACCCTCGGGATGGTGACCGTCGTGCCGGTGGACCGCCCGGTGGAGTCGTATCCCCTGATGGTGGTCTTGTACTCAGCGTTCGCCGTGACCGAGGAGTCGAACCGGGAAGAGGTGGCGGGCAGGCCCTTGCCGCCGGTGGCGGTGTCGTAGGTCCAGGCAGCGAGCTTGGTACCGGTGATCGATCCGACGCGGAGGCTGAGCTTGCGGCCGAGTTCGTCATAGCCGTTGTAGAGGGTGCCGCGCGCGTCGGTGATCGTGTCGATGCGTCCGAGCTGGTCGTAGTGGGTGGTGCTGGAACCCTTGTCCGGGTCGGCTACGGTCACCTGCCGACCGCGCAGGTCATAGGTGTAGCGCCAGGTGTTGCGGCCGGAGGAATCGGTGAGCGAGGCGAGGAGACCAGCGGAGTCGTAGGTGCGGGTGGTCTTCTCGTACTGGGTCTGTGCCGCGTCAGGGACGGGGTTGCGGTCCTTGTACTGGCGTGCCTCGACAGTGCGGCCGCGAACATCAACAAGGGTGAGAGAAGCGGTGCCGCCCGCCGGGGGGACGGTGGCCGTCCAGTAGTCGCCGTAGGTGTTCGTGGTCTGCCACTGTGGCGCGTTCAGGGACAGCTGGATGCTCTCGAAAACCCGGCCGCGGCCGTCGTATGTCGTCTTGACTGCCTGCGGGATGTCCTTCGGGGCGACGACGAGCATGGCGGTCGTCGACACGGTGCTGCTGTTGTAGAAGGGCGCGTTGGTGAGGTAGGCGCGGCCGTGTGTGTCGTAGTAGGTGTCGGTGACGACGCGGCCGGTCACACCAAGGGAGTCGGCCTGGGTCTGGCGTGCGCGCAGCAGTGAGTCGTAGAAGGTCACGCTGGTGCCCCACAGGCCGTCTTCGTAGAGCTTCTTGGTGATGACGGTGGAGGGGACGGTGGAGGAGAGGTTGTAGGTGAAGGTGGCGTTGGGCTGCAGTGTCTTGGCCCGGCCGGTGCTCCATGCCTTGGTCAGGCGGCCCAGGGTGTCGTACTCGCTGCTGGCGGTGCGGCCGTTGGCGTCGGTGGTGGCCAGGACCAGGCCCCGCATGCCGTCATAGGTCGTGGAGGTGGTGTGGGCCTTGACGTTGGCGACCTGCACCGTGATCGGCTGAGCGCCGGTGGCCGGAGTGTAGGTGGTGGTGACGGGCTGGTCGTCCTGCCCCTTGGCGACAAGAACGCGGCCGTACTGGTCGTGGGTGGCCTGCGCGATCGTCTCCCACACGGGGGTGTTGTCGCTGTTATAGCGGGCAAGCTGCTCGGTCTTGGTGGTGTTGGCCTTGCCCGTGTCCGGGGCGGCACCGAGAGTCTTGCCGTCGTAGTACGTGCGGGCGCTGCCGGTGATCTTGCTGGGGTCGGTCAGGCAGGCGGTGTTGTCCGCCGTGGTGACTTCGCTGGGGTAGGAGATCAGCCAGTTGGTGGTGTCGGGGGTGACGTAGTCGGTCAGGGTGCAGCGTGCTTCGACGGTGCCGGCGCCGTCATCCGTCTCCTTGATGAGCAGGCCATAGGTGGTGTCATAGGTACGGGTGGTGGTGAGGGTGCGCCAGGTGGTGCCGTTGTCGAGGAGAGTGCTGCCCTTCTCGGTCTCGGTGCCGGACAGGTATGCCGTTTTCGCCGGGAGGGTGGTGGCGGGAGTCCCGGGTTTGTCAGGGTCGGTGATGCCTTCGACCGGCTGAGTGGCTGTCGCGTTGGATTCCCAGGGGATGTAGGTGGTCTTGGCGACGATCTTGCTGTCGGCACTCTCGTTGTCGTAGACGTTGGAGGCCGCGACACGGCCGGCGAAGTCTTCGCGGTCGGTGATGCCGTTGATGGCCCAGCCGGGGCGAGGGCTGCCGTCGGCGAGGGTGTCTCCAGCCATGCCGAGGTAGTAGGTGTTCTCGGTCTTCACCCGGTTGGTGTCGCCGCCGTTGTAGGTACGGACGGTGGAGTAGCCGCGGAAGACGTTCCAGGTGCGGTGTTTGTCGAGGGTGAACTCGCTGGTGTCACGGCGCCAGTACGGACCGCCGGAGTAGCTGTAGGAGGTCACCTTGGTCTCGGAGCCGCTGCCGGTGGTGGTGTCGTTCTCCTCGATGCGGGTGACCAGGTACTTGTGGAACCAGTCCTTGACCGGATCGACGGCACCGTCCGGTGTCCACCAGGAGGGGTAACAGCGCTTGTTGTTGGCGTCGGCCGCAGGCAGTGTCGTCGGGGTGCACTCGGCAGCGCTGTAGGTGACGAGGGTCTGACCGCCGGTCTCGTTGGTGATCTTGGTGATGCGCTTGCGATAGAGCGGGGGCCGGCCTTCGGCGGCGTCGACCCGGTTGGGCATGAGTTCGCCCTCGAAGGTGACCGGGTTCAGCTTGATGTCGGCGGTGGCTCCGGCCTTGCCGGTGCGCTGGACGGAGTCGAGCCACATCGCCGGAGTGGAGGTGTCACCGGTCGCCGGGAAGGACTGCTCCAGGGCCCAGCTGTCGACGGCCACCATGTCGGTGCCGACCAGGGAGAAAGTGTTGATCCCGGTCAGGCGCTGCTTCGACCAGAACGACGGCGAAGCCTGGAGGCATTCGGCGCCCGAGCTGCAATTCAGGTCAACCGGAGTGTCGGGCCAGCTGGTGGCGTTGGTCTTGGTGAAGGCGCAGTCCGTCGCCTTGCAGCGCGGTGCGGTGGTGAAGGTGACACGGCCAGCCGGGTTGGTAGTGCTGTAGACGGCACCAGCGCGCAGGCCATAGTCGATGCGGTTGAGGTAACCGCCTCGGGTGTAGGCCTTCGGGTCGTCAATCTTGCTGTTCTGCGCGTAGTAGCCCTGCTCCTTTGTGTAGTAGAGGGCCATGGCGTTGCCGTGAGGGTCGACGACGTAGTCGAGGTTCCAGCGCCACCCCTGCTGCTCGGCGGAGGAAGCGAAGTCGGTGGCGTGTCCCTGCTCACCGCTGTGGTTGCCGTAGACCGGGACGGAGAAGACAGAGTTCGTCTCGGTCTTGCCGTCCACCCAGCCGGGGAGGCGGTTCTTGCCGAACCAGTACTGGGTACCGTCGAGGGTGGTGACCTTCCAGTACTCGGAGTCCTCGTCTCCGGAGTTGTTCGGGTCGGTGTCGTAGATCCGCTCGATGCGGGATCCGTCGTCGCTCTGGAGCTTCCAGGCCTTCTTTGCAGCGTCCCAGACGAGCTCGTTGGAGGAACTGTTCAGGGAGAGGGTGGCGTTCTCCGACTTCCAGCACAGGTCGCCGGTTTTGGCGGTGTTGTTGCCGTTCTGCTTGTCGTTCTCGCAGGGGGCGTACCGGCGCTCGATGAAGCCGGGTGAGTACTCCCAGCCCTCACCGATCCAGGAGGCCTGGTTGTTGGTCGAGGCGGTGCGGCCGTCCACCGAGGAGGAGTTGTAGGACAGGGCGACCTTGGGCGCCAGTCCTCCAGGGATGGAGGGAACGTCGATGGGCACGCTCCAGCCGAAGCCGCCTGAGTTCCCGCCTGCCGACCAGGAGCCGGAGGAAGCGAGTGAAGTGGCCTTGAATGAGCCGTCACTGCCACCCGTGCCAGCGGTGGCAGCCAGCACGGTGGTCCCTGCAGAACTCGCAGCCAGGGTGGGTGAAGTCGCGGCAAGCATCTTCGGCGAGGCGCCGGAAGGCTTCACGGGGTCGACAGGCGTGGGGGTGGCGAGGGTGGCAGTGAGGGTGTGGGCGCTGGTGTCGTTCTCAGTTGCCAGCGGAGTCTGCTTGCGACACTCGGGCTTCTCAGGTGCCGTCAGCGCACATGCGGGAAGCGTCACCAACCGGAGACGCGAGGCCCACCCGGCTGCGTAGGCGCCGCGGATGGCACTGTAGTCCACCTCAACGCTGACCGGTCCGCCAGGAGCTGCTGTGCTGGAGGCGGGCCGCAGAGTCATCAGAAGACCTTCGACACCTGCGGCACGTGTTGTGGAGCGGTCCTTGACCGCGAGCTCCATCTGGGCAGACGCGGGCACGGCCTTTTGAGCGTCGCGGCTTGAAGGTGTTGTAAGGCGGACAGGTAGGCCGCCCACCGTGACGGGGTCCGCCGCCGCGGGCTGAAGCGTGAGTTCCCTGCTCGCGGGGAGGGGCCAGGTGACAGCAGGCGCCTTCCATGACGGGGACGGCCGATGCTTCCGCTTCAGGCCTGTGGGAGCGAAGTCGGTCCCCTCGACTGACTTGGTGCCCGGTACGGGCGGGGGGCCAGGAATCTCGGGGGATGCGGCCCATGTGGGAGCCGTGAGCAGCGAAACGCTCAGCGCTGCCGAAAGGACCCCTACCATTCCCGTCTTCACTGGCTTCGCCGTCATATGTCTTTGCGTGCGCCTATAAAAGGGCACGGCGAAGCCATTACGGAAAAACATTGAGATCCCCACCCCAGATTGCACATGAAGCCTGATGATCGGCTGAATGAAACACAACCACCTGCCGGGTGGCAACTAAAAACAAAATGTGCCACCAAGTTTGTCAGGTCTACGTACTCCCTTCTGCGACGATCTCCAACAAGTCCGGCCAAGCGCCTGACTAGGCGATTTGTGATGCACTAGTGGGCATACGCCGCATATTGGCAAGCTTCGCACGCCAGAAGGGCTAGAGCGCCCGTAGGTATCGTGAAGACCCCGCACTCGTCCGTAAGTTACGTGAAGGCTTGATGTGTCGTGCTGTCACACCTGCGGGTTAGAGTCCCCGCTCAGGGGAGGCAGGATTCCTTTCTCGCGCTTCGCGGAAAACCTTGCTCTCCAGAAAGGCACCAGCCCATGAACGCCACCCGTTATAGACGCGGCCGCAGAGCGTTGGCTCTGGCAATAGCCGCAGCTGTGAGTCTGCCGGTCTCTGCAGCAACCGCTCTGCCCGATTCCTCGCCCACGACCGTCCTCACGGCGTCGGAGACGGAGGCATCGCAGATGCCTTCCGCGATGCTCGAGGAGGCCGCCTACGACGAGGCGGCCAGGACGGGCAAACGCATCGAGATCCTCGACCGTCGGCAGGAGAGCACCGAGTTCTTCGCCAACCCCGATGGCTCGACAACCCGCCGCTCCTACGGAGTCCCGAAGTGGACGCGGTTCGACGGCATGTGGCGCGAGACCGACGCGACGCTGGTGAAGCACTCCGACGGCTCGATCGGCCCGTCGGCACCGGTGTTCCCGATCACCTTCTCCGGCGGCGGCAACCAGCCACTGGCCACCATGGTCAAGCACGGCAAGAAGCTTGCCCTGACCTGGCCCTCCGCTCTTCCCGCGCCGGTCGTGGACGGTGACACCGCCACCTATCCCTCAGTCCTGCCCGGGGTCGACCTCAAGCTCATCGCCAACGTCAGCGGCTTCGCCCAGCACCTGGTGATCCACACGCCCGAAGCCGCCGCCACCCCAGCCCTGCGTAGCATCAAACTTGGCCTCAAAACCGATGGCGTCACCCTGACCGAGACCGCCGACAACCAGCTGCTGGCCAAGGACGAGAACGGCGGGACCGTCTTCAGCGCGCCCAGTCCCAAAATGTGGGAGCAGCCCGCCGTCTCCTCCGACGAGGAGCAGTCAGGCACCACGGCTAAGACGCTGGCCCGGTCCCTGGCCGCTGCTTCAGAACCAAACCTGCCCGACAGTGCACCGGTAACCGCCGACGTCAGCGGTGACACGCTCACGCTCACCCCGGACGCGGAGCTTCTTGCCTCTGCTGACCAGTTCCCCCTCGTCATCGATCCCTACTTCAGCGGCGGGGATGTCGAAAAGTGGGCGGTGGTCTACTCGGCGACGCCCAACGCCGCCTACCCCAACGGGTCGGGCTGGAACTCCTCCAACCCCTGGGACGAGCCGCGGGTGGGGTACAACGACACCGGCGACACCGCCTCGTTCTTCGCCATGAACACCAACGGGCTCGAGAACGCGACCATCACCGGCGCCAGGTTCGCCGTCACCCAAACCCACTCCTACGCCTGTGACTCCTCCGTCGGCCCGACCGAGCTGTGGTCGGCCGGCGGCATCGGCACCACCCCCACCTGGAACACCCAGGTCTGGGGCAGCAGACTGGACTCCGACTCCTTCTTCGGCGGCAACGACAGGTTCTGCCCCGGTGACGTCGGGCACGACTTCACCAGCGACGCGCTGAAGGCCTACGTACAGCAGGCCGCCACCAACAGCTGGGGCACTCTGGTCCTCGGGCTCCGCGCCCCGGCCAGCTACGCGGGCAACCACAACGCCTACAAGCGGTTCCGCAACGACCCTCAGCTCGAGGTCGACTACAACTACAAGCCCACCGTCATCAGCAGGGCCGCCTACGAGGGCTACTACGTCGAGTCCGGCGACGGCAACAACCCGGTCGCCTGCGGCGGTCGCATCGGCAGAAGCGGCATCACCCTGACCGCGAAGATCAAGGACCAGGACGGCGGCAACGTCACCGCCTACTTCTCGGTCAAGAACTCCAGCGGCACCGCCATCTCCTTCTCTCCCAACTCCGACAGCGTGAGTGGTTCTGGTGAAGTCAGTGTGCTGGTCCCTGCCACGAAGCTGGGCAACGGCACCTACACCTGGAGCCTCTACGCCAAGGACAACGAGAACACGACCAGCGCCTCCACCGCGGCCTGCTCCTTCAGCGTCGACCTGAAGGGCCCCGACAAGCCTGTCACCGTCCTCGACTCCGACGGCACGAGAGCAGGAGAGGCCACTGACAGCTACGCGGCCCGCGTCCCCCGGCAGTTCAAGTTCACCAACCCGGTCAGCGACGTCGAAGGTTACTGCTGGGCGATGGACCGCCCCCTGTCCACGGTGACGACCCCCCGCTGCCCCAACGGCACCTGGGTCGACGCCGGCACCGACGCCAACCACACTGCGACCACAACCATCACACCGTTCGCGCATCCCGTCAGCAAGCTGAACGTCGTCGCTTACGACAAGTTCGGAAACCGTTCCGTGCTCGCCGGCGGCGACGACCAGGTCTCCCTCACCACGACCGAGCCGACGTACGTGTACGAGAAGGAGAACTCCGACCCGAGTATCGGTACCGCCAAGCATGACCGGCCCGGTGACCTCAGCGGTGACGGATTCGCCGATTTCGTCGCCACGGACCCCGACGGCAAGCTGTGGTTCTACCCCGGCAACGGCAACCTCGGCTCCATGGGAGCCCGTCAGAATGCCGGCAGCGGCGGCTGGAGCGGAGCGCTCATCGCCCACCGCGGCGACCTGAAGGGCATGTCGTCCCGTGACGCGGCCCCCGACGGCTACGAGGACTTCCTCGTCCGCCTGACCGACAACAAGCTCTACGTCTACCCTGGCAACGGAGTGGGGTCCCCCTGGTACTACACCCGTAAGGAACTCGCCAATCCCTCCCAGCCCGTACACCAGTGGGCAGGCCTCAAGCAGATGCTGCTGCCCGGTGACATCGACGGCAAGCCCGGCAACGACCTGATCACGGTTGAATGCGTGTGGGAAAACTCCGGTGTTGCGACAGCAGACCTGAAGTGCGTCAACGCCCGCCTCATCCTCTACAGCGGTCTCGCGGTCGGCGGGGGCGGTCAGAACCAAGACCAACCCTTCAACTGGGCTGAGCCGGTCGTCCTGGGAACCGGCGGCTGGCGTGACCTCACCAACCTCGCCGTCGACGACGTCAACGGTGACTCTTACGCCGATCTGGTGGCCCGGGATCCCAGCGACGGCAAGCTCTACCTCTACCCCGGCTGCATCAACGACGCGGAGAAGTGCCCGAACAGCGGCTATAAGCTGCTGGCCCGCAGCATCTATGGAACTGGCGGCTGGACCCAGCGGCCTTACCTGACCTCTCCCGGCAACATGCAGGGCGCCCTGCAGGCCGCCACGGTCACCACTCCGCCCGCGGAAGACCTTCCGCCGGGTCCCGACAACCAGGGCCACACCTACAACTTCAAACGATTCATCCCGACGGTTGGGGAGGAGTACGGCGACTTTTGGGCCACCACGTCCGCCGACCCCGACACCCCCGTCGAGTATGTGGACTCAGCGGGCAACTGGACCAGCAGGCTCTGCCCTACCGGTTGCCTCCTCACCTACCCCGGTACTCCCACCAGCCACGGATCACCACGCCTCGCCGGCACCGCAGGATGGGCGACAGAGATTACCGGCATCTTCTAGCGAGCACCGCACCTCCCGCACCTCAAGCAGGCGTGCCGTGTCCTCCCCGAAGGCGCGGCACGCCTGCCCCCTGCTCGCCGGTCACCCCGCCATCGCCATACGGCGAGACCTTGCGCAGTATCGGCTCACACACACAACCCACGTGAAGGACCCATGAGAGATATCACTCGCCGCGCGGCCACGTTCAGTGCGGCCGCCGGACTCCTCACCGCGGCGACGTTCCTCACGCCGCACTCCGCGACTGCCGCCGACGAACTACGTCTGACGGGGTATGACGCGGTAGCGGCACCGGGATCGGCGCCGCGCTTCTACCCCCTCGTCGAGTCCGGGGCCGTCTACGGCAAGGTCGTCATCGCCGTCGGTACGCAGCCGATGATCGACCCGGCCGGCGCGGGCGCCGGCTTTCCCGAAAGCTACGTGCCCCGCGCCAACGAGTGTGCACAGCCCGCCGGATACACCGGCATCTTCGTCTGCGATGGCCCGACGTACCTGAAGCCCGACGTCCTCGTCCCTACAGGCGCCACCGACACGACCCTCTACTGGGGCTTCGCTCCTCTCCCCGCCGACGGCGACCTTGCCGAGGCTGTGAGAACGGCCCGCAGCGCGGGCTCCCTCCCGGCGGACGCCCAGCACGGCACGGGCAAGGTCACCGTGAAATCGGCCGCCTCCGCAGCGCTCAACACTGTCGACTTCGAGGCGCCCGACGTCCCTGCCGGGGGCACGGTCCGCCAGCAGTTCCACGTCCACGCCAAGGACGCGGCCACGGTGAGCCTGCTCTTCTCCATCGACGAGGGCCAGATATGGGGATGGCCCGGAACGGTCCGGCTCGGTAACGTCACAGCCACCCAGGACGCCTCCTGTTCCTACCAGTCGGAACAACTCCACATCGACGCGCTGAACGTGCAGTGCCGTGTCAAGCCCGGTGACCACACCATCACCTACGAGCTGACCGGCGCAAAGAACCAGCAGGCACTCAGGCTCCGGGCCAGAACCAACATCGACATCTACGACGTACACGCCCCCGGCAGCAACGTCACCGCCAAGAGCAGCCCGTTCACCCTGCTCGGCCAGCCCCGCCTTCCCTCACATGGACTGCACGCCCGTGACACCACTGGCCATCTGTGGGTATACGACGGCACCCGGCGCGTCACAGCGCCCTTCAGCCAGCGCACCGAGATCGGCGCCGGCTGGCAGAACTACAACGCCCTCACCTCCCTCTCGCCCCACACCCAGAACCTGTACTACCAGGCAGATGTGAAGCCTTCGGCCGTCACCCGAGGCCGGGGCGACCTCGTCGCCCGCGACGCGACAGGTGGCCTCTGGTACTACGACCGCCAATACGTCACGGGCAAGCCGTACGCGTCCCGCGTCAAGGTCGGCGGCGGTTGGAACATCTACGACCAGATCACCGGCGCCGGGGACCTCGACCGGGACGGGTTCATGGACCTGCTGGCGCGGGACAAGGCCGGGGCGCTGTGGCTCTACCAGGGCACCGGCAGCTTCACCGGGGCGCGGTTCAAGACCCGGGTGAGGGTCGGCGCCGGCTGGGACGCGTACAACCGGCTCGCCGGTGGCGCCGACGTCACCGGCGACGGCCGGGCCGACCTGCTGGCCCGTGACAAGGCGGGCGTCCTGTGGCTGTACCGGGGCACGGGCAGCGGTACAGCCCCGTACGCCACCCGCACGAGGGTCGGCGCCGGCTGGGGCGCGTACGACCAGCTCGTCGTCGCCGGGGACCTCACCGACGACGGCCGGGCCGACCTGCTGGCCCGCGACAAGGCGGGCGTCCTGTGGCTGTACCGGGGTACCGGCGGCGCGGGCGCGCCGTTCGCCACCCGGACCAGGATCGGCGGCGGCTGGAACACGTACGACCGCCTGTTCTGAACGAGTCCCCGCCCCGGGGCGGGAGACGGCCCGTCCCGGGGTTCACCATGAGGTCGTCCAGACCTT
>NZ_JBITXP010000048.1:0-14642 GCF_044544765.1 Streptomyces sp. NPDC053513 | reverse complement strand
GAGCAGGTGCGGTACTTCCACGCGATGGCCTCCAGGGTTCGGCGGTGATCGGCCCACCGTCGACCGCGGACCGGATCGGCTGGCATCAGCGGCTCGATCCGGTCCCACATCGCATCAGTGATCACTAACCGGACAGACACATCCGATCAACCGACCAACCGATCAAAGAGACACGCTCTAGGTGTATTGACCTGCAGTGTTGTTGACGCGGGTGATGGACGGGGGGCCGTCGAGTGCGGTGTGGCAGCCCCTGGGCCTGAACCCCGCCCATGCATGTCCGGGCCGGTGCCGCCCGGCTACGCCGAAGCCTCGGCCCCTGCGCTGGGGGCGAACCCGCTCCCCTGCTCGGCGAACACCTTGATCGCGGCGCCCAGGAAATCCACCAGCCCGGGGTGGTAGGAATCGTGGAACGCCCTCATGGCCTCGTCCTCGGCGTAGAAGAGCGCCATGCCGACGTAGGCCTCCCTGGAGGGGGTGTAGAACCGGCAGACGATGTCGAAGTGCCTGCGGACGAGCTCCTGGGTCTGCCGGTCCCCGGGCAGGGAGCCGCCGTCCAGGAAAGCCGTGATCTCCCGGTACAGGACGTCCCAGTCCTGGTGGACCCGCTCCCTGTCCACATGTTCCCAGTCATTGGTCCCGGCAAGGCTCTTCGCCTGCTCCTCGGCCAACGACCGGCGACACTCGTCCTCATAACTGTTCCCCACGCCACCGATTCCCATCGTTTCGTCACCTCTCCAATGGACCCCCGAGAGGCCTCCGACCTGTCGCCATCGACCGACCGCCGATGATCAACTGCCGGTCCAGGCCGAACGGTGACACACAGCCATCGGACCGGCAAACCATTTCTTGGCCCCTCCAACGCTCCGTCCCGACCGGCCCGCGGCGGAAAGGCACAGTGTGAACGGTGAGCCGTCGGAGCGGGGCGTTTAGAGCGTGTCTCTTTGATGGGTTGATCAGTTGATCGGATATGTCTGTCCGGCTGGTGATCACCGATGCGATGTGGGACCGGATCGAGCCGCTGATGCCGGCCGATCCGGTCCGTGGACGACGGTGGGCCGACCACCGCCGGACCCTGGAAGCCATCGCGTGGAAGTACCGCACCTGCTCACCCTGGCGCGACCTGCCAGAGGAGCTCGGACCCTTTCAGACCGCGCACAAACGGCTGATCAGGTGGGCCACGGACGGCACTTGGGCACGGATCCTGACGGCGCTGCTTGCAGTGGCGGATGCCGATGACGAGGTGGGTTGGACGGTTTCGGTGGACTCCACCGTCTGCCGGGCTCACCAGCATTCCGCCGGAGCCAGGAAAAGGGGGCGCCAGGCCGGTCCGAGCCCGAGGACCACGCCCTCGGCCGCTCTCGTGGCGGCTTGAGCACGAAGGTCCACCTGGCCAGCGACAGCCGGGCACGACCTCTGTCCATCCATGTCACTGCGGGCCAGGCCGGTGACGCGCCGGCCTTCGAGGCGGTCATGGCCGGAATCCGGGTTCCACGAAGTGGGATCGGCAGACCAAGAACCCGGCCCGCAGTTGTCCTTGCTGATCGCGCCTACTCTTCCCGCGCGATCCGTGGGCACCTCCGGCGCCGAGGCATCCGGGCCGTCATTCCCCAGCCCGCGGACCAGGTCGGCCACCGCTTACGCCGAGGCCGTGTCGGAGGCCGCCCGCCTGGCTTCGACCCCGAGACATACAAGGAACGCAACACCGTCGAACGGTGCATCGCCCGGCTCAAGCAGTGGCGCGGCCTGGCCATGCGCGCCGACAAGCTTGCCATCGCGTATCAGGCCGCAGTCCACCTGGCTTCCATCCTTATCTGGGCTCGCCGCTGACCAGGCATGACGACGCGCCACCGAGCGGAGAAACCTGGTGGCCCCTATCCGAAGAGGCCCATAGCATCCGCCTATGACCGAGAACATCAGGATTGCAGATGACGAGCATGACGCAGAGGCTGAAAGGCAACTCGTCTGGAGGGCCGAGTCCGTCGGCTTCGCAGCGCTCGACATAGACGACGCCGAGCTCATGCACAGTTGGAGATCCGATCCCGTGGCCGCCCATCAGATCGGCATCTGGCCACGCTCACTCACCGCCGTGCGCGAGCGCATCGAGCGCGACATCGAAGACGACGACCGTGACGACTTCCTCATCCTCTCTCCCAGCAGCGTCCCTGTCGGCTACGTCGCACTGACCGGCCAGAACATCGCCGACGGCACAGCTCAGGTCGAGCTGATGCTCGCTGCTCGGCATCGCGGGCAGGGCCACGGCACCGCCGCCCTCGACGCCGTGGTCGACCTGGCCTTCGGCGAGCTCCCGATGTATCGGCTCACGGCGGAAACGCACACCGACAACACCCCCGCGCTCGCCGTCCTTGCCAAGTCCGGCTTCACCCAGGAAGGGGTCAGCCGCGCCGCCTGCCTCCACCGCGGCCGCCGCCACGACCTCGCCGTGTTCTCGCTACTCCGTCCCGAATGGGAAGAGCTGGCCCGTCCTCGCGCCTGGGACGCCTGACCGGCGGAGCACTTGTCCAACGCTCAGTCCGGGCAGGCGCCACACTCCTCAGGGCATCAAAGAGACGGGCTCTAGGAGCTGTCCGGCCGATCATGCGCCTGTGATGGAACATGCATGATGTCGCCCAGGTCCTGGCATCTGCGACGCCACCACGGCCAGGCATTCGGAGCGTGAGGGTCGGGCAGAGTACGTGCCAGGAAGTCGGCGTCGGCTTCTTTGACGGCCGACGCGATTTCTCGGGCCGCTCGTCTGTCGAGAGCCCCGATGGCTCGCTCTATCAGGAAGCGGTCGTCCCAGATGTCGTAACCGGGCAGATGCGGTTTGGGCAGGTAGAGCGGCCATCCTGAACGGTGCACGAAGCCCCGCCAGCATCGGACGGCGTGTTCGAGCGCTTGGACAGGAAGGCCGCGTTCGGCCTCGAACCGGGCCGCCTGGCGACGCGTATGGGGTGAGAACTGTGAGGACCGGCGCCGGTAGTCCCGAAGATGGGACCGACAGGCAGCGTCCAGACGTAGAGCAGCCGCCGTCTTGCGGGGCATGACTCTTCTTTCGAAGTGGTGATCTCGGCAGGTCACTCTACTGCCTGGTCCTGCGGTAGTTCACGTCCTGAGCCAGATGGCCAGCGCCGCAGCGGTTGCGGTGCCGAGGTAGACATAGCCACGTTTGTCATATCTGGTGGCGACGGCTCTGGCGTGCTTGAGCTTATTGATGGCCCGTTCGACGGTGTTGCGCTTCTTGTACCGCTCTTCGTCGAAGCCGGGTGGCCGTCCGCCGCGTGAGCCTCTGCGCCGGCGGGCGGCCTGGCTGTCGGTCTTCTCCGGGATCGTGTGCCGGATGCCCCGGCGCCGCAGGAAGTTCCGGACGGGCCCGTTGCTGTATGCCTTGTCGGCGGCGACGCTGTCGGGCTTCTTGCGGGGTCTGCCCGGCCCGAGGCGGGGGATGCGGATCTTCTCCAGCACCGGCTGGAGCTGGGCGCAGTCCGCCCGCTGACCTGCCGTCAGCAACAGTGAGAGCACGCGGCAACGCCCGTCGGCACTCAGGTGGATCTTGGTGGTGAAGCCTCCTCGGGAGCGACCGAGCGCCTCACCTCCTGCACCACCTCCGCCAGGCGGGCGCACAGTCTCGCCCACGGTCTTCCGCTCTGGTGTGCCATCGCGGCCGCCCTTTTTGATGCGGCGGGCGGCGGAGCTTTCCGCGCGCCGGCCGCATGCTGCTGGGCACGGATCGAGGTGGAGTCAACCGAGACGTCCCAGTCGATCCCACCGGCGGCATCGGCCTGGGCCTGCACCTGCTGGAGTAGCCGTTCCCAGGTTCCGTCGGCCGACCAGCGCCGGTGGCGCTCGTAGACGGTTTTCCACGGCCCGTAGCGTTCAGGCAGGTCACGCCACTGCACCCCGGTTCGCACCCGGTGCAGGATGCCGTTGATCACCTGCGGTGATCGCGCCACCGCCCGCAGCGGTTGTTGCCCGTGGGCAGGAGCGGCTCCAGACGTCGCCACTCCGCTTCTGTCAGATCTCCCCGACCCGTCACGCAAGAGCCAACGAACCAGTAGACGACATGGCTACGGTCAGCATCTGCGATGCCACCACGCCAGCCCCGGGTCTTCCGCCGGCTCGTGATGCGTTCTCCCAAGGAGCACCGCGTCCAGGCGCTCGACCTGCACCCGAAGTTCGCTGGCGGCCCTTGGCGGAAGCATGAACAGAGCGTCTTGCAGCTTGTCCCGGGCCCAACCCTCGCCGCAGCAGAGGCAGGTGAACTCCGCCTCCCATTGTCTCCACCGGCGTCTCGTGCCGTGGACGCGCACGGACCACACGCTCAGCGCCACCGCCACGATGCCCGGAGACAATCGCTCCCGTTCGAGCACACGGACAGCGGCATTCGCCGCTCCCGACAGACCTGGGACATCGAGATACCGCACCCAGGGCCTACCCCAGCCGCGTTCCCGCGGCCGAAGTGAAGCTGGTGTTCTACGAGGCACGGCCCCTTCGGATGTAAGTCATGGGCGGCATCCTCCCACAACCCATGATCGGCGGGACAGCTCCTAGTCGCTCGACCGCGCGGCCCGGATTCCGACGGCGACCTCGCGCGGCAGGACGAGTCCGGCCGGTACCGGGTCCGGTTCCATGACGGCCGGTCGACCGGTCTCCACGACAAGTGCCGTCCCGGGCGGGCCGCACTGTATTGATCACACGGCGCGGTTGATCCATCGCCGGAGGGCGATATGGGTGGTGTCGGTCAGCTGGCACAGGGCCTCGATGGCATCCAGGTCCCCCGGCAGGGGCGCGATACCCGCGGCGGTGAGAGCTGCATGCAGCTCCAGACGGCGACGATCGGTCGGCTCGAGAGGAGTGGTCAGCCGGCTCGCCGGCTCCGGCGCGGGCAGAAGGCGGTCGCCGGGCTCCACACGGCCGCAGACACTCGGCGTCCGCTCCGGCGCATCGTCGATGAGGGCGGCGGGGAAGCGGTACGGGTCAAGGTCCAGCAGTGCTGCGGTACCCGTAGTAAAAGCCTGAACACCAGTCACGGGAATGCCTCCTTGGTCGTCATGCCACTGCAGGAGACGACTGGTACGGAAGGGGAGACGGTTGCGGCACACCTGGCGCTCCACCTGAACGGCCCCTACCGCATCTCGTCATAAAAACGATGACCCAACCGGTCTGTGTGGACGAAGGAACACGCATCGTGCCGACCCGCCCACCCAGGCACCCGACAAATGCGTCTCTGCTCGATCAGCCTCTCCCGAGCCGTCCTCGGCACCGCCCACGTACGGGCCAAAAAAGAGGGACTCCCCGGCCCCAGTCCCGCGGGCCGGGCAAAGCGGGCTCCACGACGCACATCCTGCCGGACGCGAACGGCCTGCCCCTCCTCGTCGGTCCCCCGGCCGCCGACACCCATGACAGCCAGGTCGTGAAGCCCATGGATGCGGACCTTCAAAGAGAAGGCGATCCCCACCGAAGGTGGCTCTGTCGATGACGAGGAGCAGCGTTTCTCCGACGGTTCGGGAGATGTTGCCCGAGTCGAATGTCGACGGCTTCGGACAGCAGCTCGGTGCTGGCCAGCAAGACGCCGTGTGCTGGTCGTCCGGAGACTGGGATAAAAGCGCTGGCTACGGGCGTAGGTGGCTGCCATCGTCTCGCCGTTGCCGAGTGCCGGCGGCTGCCTCCCGTTCTCGTCCACATCGGGATCCGGGCCCGGTGAGTGCCTCCCAAGGTCGTCGACAGCTGCTGTCGTGTGACGTCGATAAAGCCAACCACCCAAACGGTCGGGCAGTGCTTTCTCTTCACCCTGTCCCGTCCCGGAAGCCAGGTTCCGAGCCCTGTCGCCGTTATTCCTGCAAGCTCATGATGAAGCGGTCATCCTGCGGCAGGACTTCGATGTGGTGACGGCGGGATCAACCGTGCCCCACAGCTCAGGCATCGTCGAAGGCCACGTTTACCGAAGGAAAATCTGGGGCGCAGCATGTGCTGCTATGCGTCCTTTGCCTTCCTTCGCAGCCCGTATCCTCAATTCGCCCTAGAGGTACTTCATCAGCGTCTCGAAGCCCACCGCAGCGCAGTACTCCGACACTCGCTTCTCCGCGTCCTGATCGTTGCGCGAGACCGCCTGGGCCGTGTCGTACAGGATGTGGCTGCCCGCGTGGTCGAGATGCTCGCGGTCGATGACCTTTGCCGCGGAGATCACCGCCGCGGCGGTGAGTACGGGCTCGTTACCGTAGCCCTTCTCGGGCGGGTCGTGGGTGATCCGCTGCCAGGCCGACAGGTCCGAGCAGTAGTCCTCTTGCCAGGACGCGACCCGTTCCGGATCGGGCTCCTGCTCGCCGCAGGCCGAGAGGGCCCCCGTCAGGACCACGGCCAATAAGGCCGATACCTTCCGCTTGTTCGTTTTCCGCATCTGCAGTACTCCCGTCGTCAGGCACAGGTCAAAGCACACTCGGTCAAGGATCAGCAAGGCGCTCCCCCTCGGCGATTCAGCCCCGTCGGCCGGCTACGAAGGCGACCGTTGCCCACTCGCACATGCCGGCAAGGACCACGACCGCCGCCAGCCCGGTCCAGCGATACACGTCCTCACCGATGTGGGCGAGCCCAGCGGCAATCGCCTCACCTGGCGTGTTGTAGTCCGTGGCGTTGTTCCGGCCCTTGCACCGGTGGTTGGAGGAGAAGAGCCAGCCAACGCTGCGAAGGATCGCGAGGATGATGAGAAGAACCATCCCGGTAATGACCGGCGGTAGCAGGGTGCGGCCTGGCGCATGTAAGTAAGCGTCCACGCGGCCACGGTTCCACCCTCAGCGCTTCGTGCACCTGAGTACGCGTACTCAGAGGCCATCTCGTTCTGTGGGCCTGCGGTAGCAGACGAGGGTGCAGGCGATGCTGGTGAAGGCGAGAAAGCGCTCGGCCTTGTGTTCGTAGCGCCGGTGGAGGCGCCGGCAGCCGGCGAACCAGGACATGGTGCGTTCGACGGTCCAGCGATGACGGCCCAGCCTCTGCGAGGACTCGACACCCTTGCGGGCGATGCGGTGGGTGATGCCACGCTCGCGTAACCATCGCCGCAGGTGGGAGTAGTCGTAGCCCTTGTCGCCGTGAAGCTTGCCCGGCTTGCGCCGCCGGGCCCCCGGCGGGACCGGATCGGCGGTATGCCCTTCACCAGCGAGGTCAGGGCCTGGCTACCGAAACGGGGACGGGCGGTGAGCCGGCACCCGGCCCGGCAGCGGTCACGCAAGCCTGACGGCACCGAGCAGCTCCTCCTCACCCTGGGCGGCCTGGACATCGCGGCAGCCGTGGTCGCGGCGGTGGCCGACTTCCTGCGCGCCCATCCGTGGGTCCCCATCGGCCTGGTCCTCCTCGTCGGCGGGGCGGCGGCCTGGGTGGTCACCCGGCGGCGGGACGCGCGGTGGGAGCGGGTGCGTTCCCAGGGGCTGCGGTACGCGCTGACGCGGCTGGACGCGCTGCATCACCGGCGGTTCGAGCACGCGGTACGGGACCTGATGCGGCGCGACGGGTGCGCGAACGCGGTGCAGGTCGGCGGCGCCGGGGACAACGGCGCGGACGTGAAGCCCACCGACCCCTACGGGCGGCGCTGGGTGATCCAGTGCAAGCACCGGCGGGCCGGGCTGCCCGGGGCCGCGGTGGGCACCCCGGACCTTGCAGGCCCTCAACAGCACCGGCCGGCCGGTACACAAGGGCGACGTCGTCGCGCTCGTCACCAAAGCCGGCACTCGACTTCGCCCGCTCCCAGCCGCTGCACCTGGTCGACCGCACCATGCTGGGCAAGTGGGCGAGCGGCTCACGGCCCCTGTGGGAGCTGCGGGCCGTGCCACCGCCTCGTCGGCCCCCGTCTGCCTGACTGGATCTCTTACGAAGGAGCCCTGGGCGGGTCTCGCCGGTCGCCGATATCCCTGAACCCAGGTGAGGCGACCTCTTTGCCCCGCCGTTCACGACCGGGGCCAGGACCCCGGTTCCCCGCCCGCCAATGGTGTAGCTGACTCCCCGGCCGGTCGGGGGGTGTACGGGATGGTCCGGGGTGCTCCCGCGCGGCGAGAGTGGGGGCCATGAACAAGCACAAGGTCCTGCTCGCCGCCCTGCTCGTCCCGCTCGGTGCCACCCTGGCCGTCGTCCCGGCCGCCTCCGCCGCCACACCCTCTGCCCCGGCCGCCGTATCGGCCTTTGCCGACGCCTTCGCACCTACCGGCCCGGAGGGGGCTGTGGTTGCTGTGTTCCGTTCCCCCGAGGCGGCCCTGAGCCAGGTGGCCCATCCGCTGCGCACCACTGAGCCCCGCGGCGATCTGGCCGACCTGCGCCCGTTCGGCCGGATGGTCGGTGACGCCCGAGTGGTGGGCCTGGGCGAGGCCACTCACAGCTCGCACGAGTTCGTCACCGTCAAGCACCGCATCTTGCGGTACCTGGTGGAGGAGAAGGGCTTCCGGGCCTTCGCCCTCGAAGCGCCGTGGAGCACCGGACTGCGACTCGATGCCTACCTCGTGCGCGGCGAGGGCGACTTGCAGCAGATCATGGACGAAGAGTTCCAGGGCACCTACCGGTGGTGGAACAACGCCGAGTACCGCGATCTGCTTCAGTGGATCCGCGCGTACAACGTCAAGCACCCCGACGACCCGGTCCGCTTCGTCGGTGACGACAGCGGCTTCGCCGGCGCGGAGCTGTACGACAAGGTGAGCGCCTACGCGGCCGCGGCCCGCCCCGACCTCACCCCGCGGCTCACCGAGCTGTACCGGGGCCTGCGGCCCGCCACCGATGCCGAGACGTACGTCAACGACTACCTGTCGAAGCCGTTGGCCGAACGCAAGGAGCTCGCCGAGCGGACCGGCCGGGCGGTGAGCCTGCTCAAGCAGCGGCCCGGCACGGACGCCGACGCGCATGCCTGGGCCGTCCAGCACGCCACCGCGATCCATCAGATGACCACGCTGTTCGCCTTCGACTGGGACGACCCCCAGAGCGTCCCCGACCTCATGCTCTACCGCGACCGGGTCATGGCGGAGAACGTCGCCTGGTGGCAGCAGCAGACCGGCGACAAGATCATGCTCGCCGCCCACAACGGCCACATCGCCCTCAAGACCTACATCCCCGACGCCTACCCGAAGGTCCAGGGAGACTTCCTCCGCGAGCGGCTGGGCGGCGGCTACCTCAGTGTCGGCCTCACCTTCGACCACGGCTCGTTCAACGCCTTCGGCGCAGACGGCGCCGTCCACCGCTTCGCCGTCGGCCCGGCCGCGCCCGGCACCGCCGAACACACCCTCGACCGGGTCCGGTACCGCGACTTCGTGGTGGACCTGCGCAACACCCCGGCCACAGCCCGCACCTGGCTCGCCGCACCGCACACCGTCAAGAACATCGGCGCCACCTACCCCGGGATCGCCGATGCCCCGCGGATCCGGCTCTCGGAGTCGTACGACGTCGTGATCCACCTCCAGCAGGTAGAGGCTGCTCACATGCTCAAGTAACACCGGGCCCGTGCGGCGCCGCGGCAGCGCGGAAGGTCGGCCGGTCCGACATCCCGCGCCGCCGGGGCGTTCCCCGCTGCTCCCCCGCCCTCGCCGTCTCGTCCTTCCAGCGAACCAGCCCGCGGCCTCGGAGGGTGAGGACACCCCCGCACTGCGATGGCCGGTGGCCCGGCCGCAGCGGCGACATCGCGGTCACCGGTCATCCGCAGGCTCAGGGCCTGGGCGCCGAACCGGGCGGCCTCGGCGGTCTGCCGCTCGTCCCAGGTGGTGCCGCCGGCGCGGTGGGTGAGCACACGAGGCCGGCGCTGTGGCGGTCTTCGGCGAGGTCGAAGACACGGTCCGTCCCGGTCAGCTCCAGCGGTCGTCTGATCTGGCCGGCCAGCGGGCCGACGAGAAGCAGACGACCGGGCCGGCGGCGGGCTGCGATGAGTTTTTGGAGGAAGGAGGAGTCGCCGAAGGTGACCCCCGACAGGTCCAGGGCGATCCGTCCGGCCCGTGCCGCGCGCACGACGCGGAGTGCGCCGTGCGGGCAGGGCAGGGTGTCCCCGTCGAATTCTCCCCGTGCGCTGAGCAGCCAGGTCCCGGCGGAGGCGGTGGGCTCGCGCGTGACCGTCGCGACACCGCTGGGTGATCTACGGGTGTGAGGTCCTGGCGCAAGGAGACTCTGCGGGACCGCGTCCTCCGCGAAACCACGAACCGCGATCATGTGAATACGCCTGGCTTTCACCCACGGACAAAGCGGCTTCTCTTATCAGTCCGCACCCTGCGACGACGCATGTTCGCGCCGGAGCACAGGCGCTTCGGGGCGGCGACTCACGGCACCGCCCGACGCGGACAACAAAGCGAATAATGGCACTACCCCTCCTGTCGTGCTTCCGAGTGGAGCGTCCTCCGGCAGGAGGGGCCGCACATCGGCAGCACAGCTCCACGCCCCGGGCGAAGACAGCTACGCCGTGTGCATGGCTGGTGGCAGCGGCGGGCAGAGGCCGTTTCGGAGACCGCACAGGCAGGAGGATCGATCATGGCGGCCCCCCTCAGGCGGCACTGCGATGTCCATGGTCCCTACGCCGCAGCCCGGGCCAGAGCGGAGGTCCACCGCCTCGTCCGGGAGGCCCTGTGTGCCGGCAGCCGGGTGCAACAGACGGTGGAGGACGCCGCCACTCTGGTGGTGAGCGAGCTGGTCAGCAACGCCGTGCGGCACGCCGGCGGCGCCTGCTCCCTGGACCTGTCTCTCGAGCCGGACGGCCTCGACATCGACGTCAGCGACCCCAGCCCCGAACCACCCCGCCCCAGGGCGACCGACACGACCAGTGAAGGCGGCCGGGGCTGGGCCATCGTCGCCCGTCTGACCAGCGAACTGACCGTACACAGCGATGGGCACGGCAAGACAGTGCACGCCCACATCGACCAAGTTCGCTGACCTCGTCCGTCGGGGAGTGCAGACCGGGCGTGCCCGAAGCACCCTCGCGCCCCGCCTGGCGCCTGGCGCCTGGAATCGAGCATGTCCAAACCGAAGTCGGTACGCAGGACCAGCGAGGTCAGATCATCAGGCTGAGGCAGAGATATCTCGTGATCCTCTCACCTGACACTGACATCGCCTGCCCGGGCCCCCGCACTGGCAGAACTCCTCAAGCAACCCGGCGATATCAAACACCCCTGCCAGGACAAAACGCTCTTTGAGGTCGGCCGGGGAATGCCCGGCCAAAGGCAAGGAGCGGGGTGCCATCCGCCAGCCGTACCGGGACAGAATGGAACACCGCGCCGGCAAGGGTGGGAAGGTACGTCAGCCCGCTTCAGTCAGCAGCCTTGATCGATGACGTCGTGGAGGTACTGCATGGCGAGCTCTTCGGCGTGGTGGCGACGTTCAACGATCGCTCCACCGGCATCGGACCACCGGCGGTAGAGATCGACGGCGGTGAGGAGCGCCCGTCCGGCTTCGTGGCGGTCGTAGCCGCACAGCGTCGCCTGAAGGTCGCGCGCCTCTTCGGGCGCGATGGACTCCAGGTGGCGTACACCACGGGGGATTGCGCCCACCCGGCGGGCGGCCAGAGGGCCGAGCACAGTCTCGCGCAGGTAGGTGAGGAAGCTGATGGTCTCAAACAGCTCCCCGCGGGCGAGCTTCGTCGCGCCGTAGTGCACCCAGATCCAGAACCGGTCCTCGATCCATTGGAGGTCGAACGCCGGAGTGACTGGCGGCTGCTTGGCGAGGGCGTCGGCCAGGAGGCCGTCCCGGTCCCACAGGATTTCCGGGTCCTCGGTCCGCTCGGCGAAGTCGGAAGCCCGGACGAACTTGAAGTCGACGTGCAGGAGAGGCGGCCCGACGAGCGTGATGATCAGACGGGGCTCGCCGACGTGCTCCCCGGTGAATCCGGCCACCAGGGAGGTCCAGGAGCCGATCAGCACGAGCCGTTCCCGCATGACCGCGTCGTACGCCTCGTCGTCGACGACCAGGATCAGGTCCACGTCCGAGTAGACGTCGGGGCGGCCTCCCACGATGGACCCGGTGACCGCCACGCCGGCCACACGCGCATCCTGCCGGATCCGAGGAAGCGCGTCGCTAAGGAATCGACTGTGCAAGGAGGGGACGTCCATCTACTTTCCTTCCGATCGGAGCAAAGCAGAGCAACGTAACACTCAGTCAGGCTGGCGTCGCAACCCCAATTTCTCGCAAACGGTCCTTTTCCGGAGCGAGGTCGACAACGGTCCGCCAAACCCTCATTGATCTCGGATGGGTTCACAGAACCCGTTCTTACTCAAGAGTGGAACAGTCCCCCTCCTGAGACTTGCATGGTGCGAAAATCCAGTCCCATGGCGGGCCCTCAGCAACCTTCCCCAATCGACCGGTCGGACGCTGACGACGTCGAGCAGCGCGCCTGCCCGAAGTGCGACGCACAGCCCGGCTCACCCTGCCGCTCGCGCGGTGGCGCGCTCGCCTCCGCCTACCACACCCGCCGCTTCACGATGGTGCCCTGGCTGAAGAAGGCACTGCGGGTGCCCGCCCCGGCCGGCCGCGCACCGGGCCGACCGTGGCGACCGTGGCGACCCCAGGGGGTACGCCCCTTCCCTCGTCAGCATCTATCGGGCGCCGCCGATTGCACCAAGCGCGAGGCGTACCGCCAAGCCTCGAGCAGGCCCACGCCGACTTCGCCGTAGCTTCGAGAGAACCGGGCCGAGTCTCCCGCTCCAGAGGGGGTGAACGCCCCCTTCCGTGTCTCGGCTCCCCGTTCTCCTCCTCCGCGGGAGCAACCGGCAGCAGGGTTCCGATACACCACCCACCAGTCGGCGGGGGCGGCACCGGAGACTGCGGAGGGCCTCCGTCGGGGGAACGACGGGCGCGGCCGGCCGTCACGGAACGCCCTGGCCGGGGTGACCGAGGACGGCCTGTGGCCGTTACCCCGGCATGCCCCTCTTTCACCTGCCCCCACTGCCCGCTGTCGAGCCGGAGCCGCGCGTGCCGTGGACCGGCGAGCAGGCGGCCCTGACCCAGGCCGCGGCCGCCGGCCGGTGCGCGGCGGCCTGGATCCGGAACCTGCCGCTGCCACCGAGCGAGACTTGGATCGTCGGTCCGCTCGCGGACGCGGTCGAGGAGGCGATGGCCACCCTTGACCCGGGGGACGAGACCTGGGTCGAGGGAACCGGCCGGGGAGGGCTGTCCGAGAGGACGGAAGAGACGCTCAACGGCCTCATCTACGCCATGCCGGAGGTCTCGGCCTGGCTGACTCCCGAGCAGCAGCTCGCCCTCCTGGGCATCACGCACTGCGTGAGCGGGATCCCCAAGCTGCTGGCCAACAGTCCCGGAACAGTCATCGAGGACGGCGGGCTGGCCACACTGTGCACGGTCCTCGACGCCGCCTGCCGAACAGCGCGGGCATCAGTGCTGTGAGACGAAGAAGCCCCGGAGCACTGGCTCCGGGGCTTTGGCTCTGGGTACGAGAAAGAGCTCTGGCGCAACTTCTGTGAAATCGAGCCGGTCCTTGGTGTCAGAGCCCGGCGATCGTGGCGAACCCGCAGGTCGGCGACTTACCCAGAGGTGGGCACGAGTCCAATCGGCACGGCTTCACGGAAACTGAGCCAGACCCCCAGTTGGTTCTGGCTCAGCTTTCGTGCAGCAGTGACCGAGCGTTGCGAGTCACCGAGGCATACGGCTCGGTGACCAGGGCTGAATTCGATCCGATCACGCCAGGTTATGGTGCTGATCCACAGAGCGAGGGGAGTCGGCATGCCCGACAGGTCGCAGTCGAAGGACGCTCTCGACTGTCTGCGTGCCGAGCTGGTAGCCGAGCAGTCGATGACGGCCGAGGGGACGACTCGGGGTGCATGGCTCGCCTTCATGCGTTTCGGACGGATGCGCTTTCACACAGCGCCCCAAGCCGACTCTGACGGCTTGCTCTTTCAGTACGGCACGTACGTCTCCAGCGGGCGGCCGATGTTCACTGTGGACCTCACGAGGCAGCTCAACGTCAGTGACGACAGTGAGCACGACCAATACGTGCAGGTTCGCTGCGAACTCCGCTACACGCCGGCACTGAACCTGGATGCTTTGGGAAGTTTCCACTCCTGGTTCTTCTACGACACCGATGCGGACCTCGGCGGGTGGTTCGCTGCGATGGAGGAGCGTCTCGGGCCGCTTCTTGATCGCAAGCCCGCCGGGATCGACTTGTTCGAGGAGCCGGTATAGCCGTTTCAACGGTGGACGGCAGCATGGCTCCGTCACGCAAGCAGGACCCGTTTGCGCAGGAGGTCGAAGGCGGCGCGGCCGAACATCTGGTAAAGGGTGTCGCAGAAGGCTTCGTTCTGGGCATTTTGCCTGTATGGGTGGGGTGTTGCGGGCTGAGGCGGTGTGGGTGGAGACATTCACTGGCTTGCGGATGGACCGGTTCGCGAAGCTGGTGAAGGTGGTCCGGGAGCCAAGCGGGAACAGGCCGGGTGGCGGTCGTCCGTGGTGTCTGCCGCTGGCGGACCGGGTGCTGCTGGTGGCCGTGTACTACCGCACGAACCTCACCATGCGGCAGCTCGCGCCACTGTTCGGTATCTCGCCCGCCACGGTCTGCCGGATCATCCAGCGGCTCCGGCCGCTGCCGGCGCTCGAGCCGGCTCCGCGGCCGGTCGCGGACACCGACCGGTTGTGGAGCGTGGACGGCACCCTGATCCCGGCCCGCGACCGCAAGGCCGGCGCCTCGTCCCGCA
>NZ_JBITXP010000047.1:0-15087 GCF_044544765.1 Streptomyces sp. NPDC053513 | reverse complement strand
GCTGATGATCGCTGCACGAGTCGTGTTCCCCACCACTCAACCATGATCAACCATCTGAGGCTCGACGTCTCACCTCTTACCGTGCACGAGCTTGTTAGGTACCTCCCCCAAGGCAGCATCCACGCCGATTCCGCGTGACGCCAACCCGTTTCCTCAGCCCGCGGCAGACCGCGCCCGCACCGAGCGGAAGATCCTTTACGGGACAGCCCTTAGAGGTCCTAACAAAGGCGTTGGACGTGTCGGTGAGTGATGAGGCAGGTGGCGAGGCCGAGGAAGGCTCCGTGGATGTCGTCGCGTCGTTCCCATCGGACGCGTAGGCGCCGGAAGCCGTGCAGCCAGGCGATGGTCCGCTCGACGACCCAGCGGTGGACGCCGAGGCCAGAGCCGTGCGGGACACCTCGGCGGGCGATGACCGGTTTGATGCCCTGGGCCCAGACGGAGCGGCGGTATTTGTCGTGGTCGTAACCGTGGTCGGCCAGCAGCGCGCCTGGTCGTCACCTGGGTCGGCCGACCAGACCGGCGACGGGCGCGATCTTCGCGAGCAGGGGCATCAGCTGGGTGACGTCGTTGAGGTTTCCGCCGGTCAGCGACACGGCGAGCGGGATGCCCTGCCCGTCGACGATCAGGTGGTGTTTGCTGCCCGGCCGTGCGCGGTCGGCCAGGCTGGGTCCGCTTTGGGGCCGCGTCGAGCGGCCCGGACGTGGCTGGCGTCGATCACCGCCCGCGACCAGTCGAGCTGCTTCGCCGAGCGCAGCTTCTTGAGCAGGACCAAGTGCGGCTGGTCCCACACGCCGGCCTCGTTCCAGGCAGCCAGTCGCCGCCGGCACGTCATGCCGGATCCGAAGCCGAGCTCCCGGGGCAGGTGCTCCCACTGGATGCCGGTGTGGAGCACGAACAGGATCCCGCACAGAGCCTGCCGGTCGGGTACCCGAGGCCGTCCCGCCGCCAGCTTCGGCGCCGGGACCGGCAACAACGGCTCGACCAGCGACCACAGTTCGTCCGAGATGATCCACGGACGGGAGTTCCTCTTCGCCACGAACGGAGCAACGAGCAACCGAGCCGACAGCCACATGATCAACGGCTTCTGTCAGGACCTCTAAAGAGCCAACGGTTGCTGTTAGCCAATCCCGTTCACCGGCGGCCGGCTCGTGCACGGCAACACCGACCACCCCCTCGACGCCTTCACCCGTCAGGCCGCCGCCGACTACATCCAACTCCGCCACTCACGCTGGCCACACACCCGCAACCCCCATCTGTTCCTCAGCTCGCAGACCGCGCACTCTCGCACGCCGGTCACCATCGGGTGGATGCAGCCCTTGCTCAAGGACCTTGTCGTCGGGGATCTTGGCGATGACGGTCGGTCATGCCCTCGACATCTCGGTCTCCAAGATCCCCGGCCTCGTCACCCTCGATCAGCTCTGCGTCTCCTCGGGACGTCCCAGAGCGGCCGCATCGGGTACGACGAGCAGCTTGCCGGTGGTACGCCGGGCCTCCAGATCGCTGTGGGCCCGGGCGGCCTCGGACAAGGCGTAGCGGCCCGTCACGGTGACCTCAAGCGCCTTGGAGCGCACCCACTCGAACACATCGGCGGCCCGTCGGAGGAGTTCGGAGCGATCGGCGATGAAGTCCCCGAGGCTGGGCCGGATCAGGGTCAGGGAACCTCCGTGGGCGAGCCGCATCGGATCGAACGGCGGCACGGCACCACTCGCCGCGCCGAAGAGCACGAGATGGCCGCGGGGTCGCAGGCTGGCGAGGCTCGCGTCGAAGGTGTGCGCGCCAACGCCGTCGAAGACGACCGGCAGTCCCTGACCGCCGTTGAGGCGCCTCACTTCGGCCGCGAGATCGTCGACCGCGGAGGAGAGGATCACCTCAGCGGCTCCGGCGCGCTTCGCCAGCTCGGCCTTCGCCGTGGTCGACGTCGTACCGATCACCCTGCCGCCGAGATGGGTGATGAGCTGGGTCAGAAGCAGCCCCATGCCACCGGCAGCCGCATGCACGAGCACCGTGTCGCCCCCCTGGACCGGGTAGGCGTCCTTGACGAGATAGTGCGCGGTCATGCCTTGGAGGAGCACGGCGGCGGCCGTCTCGAAGTCGATGTCGTCGGGCAGCGGCACCAGCCGGGAGGAGTCCACGACGGCCCGCTCGGCATACGTGCCGGGAACCTCCACCCAACCGACCCGGTCCCCGACGGCGACGTCAGCGACGTCGGGTCCGACTTCGACGACCGTGCCGGCGCCCTCAGCGCCCGGGGTGAAGGGCAGCGGAAGGCGGTACCGGCCTTCGCGGTGGTAGACGTCGAGGAAGTTGACCCCGGATGCGGCGACCTCCACGACCGCCTCGCCCGGACCCGGCCGCGGCTGGTCCACCTCGGCCTCCTGCAGCACCTCGGGACCGCCCACTTCGTACACCTGAATCGCTCGCATGACCCCTCCGATGATCGGCTCGCCCTCCACCAACCCCGTTGACGGCGATCCGATTCCCGGCAAGCAGACCAGCCCGCCGCCCCCGCTGAGAGCTGAGACGCCTGCTTCGCACCCGGGTCTGGGGCAGGAGACCGAGGCCGTCAAGGGTCGACGAAAGCCGACTGGCGATCGACCTACCTTCACCTGGGTGGGTGGCGTCATGCGGCTCTGGTCAGGCCTGGTTGTGGTGGCTGAGGCGTGTATGGCGGGTGCCTGACCCCGCGGTCGTCAGGTTGGATGGCACCGTGGCGAGACGACCCGAGACGAAGAAGAAGCGGCCCCCCTTCGGCATACCGAAGGAGATCACCCTGCTGACTGGGCAAGACGTGTGGCCCTACACGTTCATCGCCGACGACTCGGGGGGCGGATGCGGCAAGGTCCCGATGCCCGCCGACGCGGCCCCTGAGGAGGTACAGACGGCGATCGTCACACAGCTTGCGGACCTCACCCGCATATTCCACGGCGTCGAGATCGACGTTGAGTGGTCCTCCCTGACGCCGGACTCGTGGGTAGGCCACATCCGGCGTGTCACCGTGGAGAAGCCTGCTCCGCCTGGCGCGGTACCTGAAGTCGGCTGACCAAGGATCGGCTCACCGGGCACCGAAAACGTCATGCACTTCGACCCCGAATCAGTCGGAACCGAGCCGTACACATTCGAGGATCCCGGCTGGCAGGGCCAAGTTCGTGGTGCCAGCGCCTCAGAAATCGCGAACTCAGGCGCTTTCCCCGGCAGCTACATCGGCGACTCCACCCGCGCCGAGATCACCTACGCCCACCGCTCACGCGGAAGGCACCGTCGTCGAGACCGGCGCCTTCCGCCCCGACCTCGACCACCTCGAACCCCAGGTGCCGACCGCCCCCTACGCGCTGGCCGCGCTCATGGACAATGCCCCGGCGGCGACGGCAGCGGCCGCACCTTCCCCGACCTCTACGCCCGCTTCCTGGCCCAGGAGTCGACCGCGCACGCGAGCGACCTGTGGGCAGGGCCCGCACCGCGTACGACCACCTGCACGCCGACCTCGCCGAAGAGTAGCCGCGCTGCCGAAGCCGTCGTCTGACTACTGTCGTGAACGGACAGCAGTTCGAGACGCGTGCCGGAAGGGTGCGGCATTCCATCCAGGAAGCCGCACCCTTCTCGTACTACGCGAGCGTGACGTCGGTGGGGACCAGCGGTTGCAGCCGCCCGCCGCTTCGGCGCGCATTCCGCCCTACGCGCCGGAGCTACGTGAACAGGACCAGCGCGGAGCAGCTGACAGCGATGACCGTACCGGGGGCGGTCCGCCACGTGGCGGCCGGTCCTGGCCGTGCTCACCGACGACGCCCTCGACGACGCCACGCGCGAGCGGATCGTCGCCCGTGGCGCCGCACAGCTGGCCGCACGCCGTGCACCCGAGGGCCGGCAGGCGGCCCCCGACGCGGTGAGGGCGGTGGCGTTCGAGGAATTCGCGCTCCTCCTCGATGGTGACACCGCCCGCGCCGCCCTCCGTGTGTGGCTGAGCGCTTCAGTCGGCGGATGAGCGTGCTACTCGCCGGGGCTGAGCAGCGTAGGTGGCGGACGACTCGTCGCGGGCCGGCGCCGTTACGGGGCGCACGGAGGGAGCCGGGCCCTCGGTCGCGGGCCGCTTACCCGGCCGGAGGCCCGGCTTGTCGATGTCGAGCCGGGTGACGTGCTTGCTGCACCCGTCGTGCTCGTCGTCGATCACGCACTCGACTCCGGGTCTGATCCGTAAAGCGGATCTCTACGGCGCTGTGCGCGGACGCGGCGTACGTGCCTGACCGTCACCGCCGCCGGGAGACCGGCCAGGAGGAGGGACAGCCCCACCGGGAGCGCCCCCGCCCACCATGTGGGTGAGACGTACGCGGTGCCGGACGTACCGTCCACCAGCCACGCGCGGACCGGTTGCGCATCGATGTCGCCCTCGACGGGGACGTCGAACGACGCGCCGCCGTCGTCCGGGGTGAAGACGCCCGAGCAGGACGTCGACGTTCCCGCATTGGCCACGGTGTTGTCGTATGTCCGGCAGTCGGCTTCGGTCACGGTCCCGGGCTCGCCCCACAGCGCCGTCCGCAGCTCTCCGGTGAAGTTCGTCAGCACGACGTAGGCCAGAAGCAGCCCGACCAGGCAGGCCAGCGCCAGCCACGGCGCGGGTCCGACCTGCTCCGGTTGCCCGTCCAGAACGTCCCCACCCTCGCTCATCCCCACCCTCGGATCGTCGGCGGACCTCCATGGTGACCGATCCGAGGCGCCCTCGGAAGCCCTCCATGACGTGCTGGTGGGCTCGCGCGACCGTCGAGTCGACCGACACCAGCCAGTCGATGCCGCCGGCCGCGTCCTTCTCAGCCCGGACCGCCCGCTGCATCCGCGAGAACGTGGCTGTCGGGACGTTTCGGCAACACGGCGAGGTGCCGCGTCAGACGCCGCAGCCCCGGCCATGATCCGTCGGACAGAACCCAACCCTCAAGGTGGCCTGACCTCGGCGTGGGGGGGGCGGGGCCCCCCCCGCCGGGGGCCCCCCCCCCCCGCCCCCCCCCGGGGGGGGCGGCCGCCCCGCCCCCCCCCCCCCCCCCCCCCCCCCCCCCCCCGCCGGGGGGGCCCCCCCCCGGGCGGGCCCCCCCCGCCCCCCCCCCCCCCCCCCCCCCGACCGTCCGGCCCGCTCCTGAGAGGCGCTACGGCCCCGGAAGCCCGCCCAGCACCCTTGAACCGGACAGGGCCAGGGCGATGACCGGCGCTCAGCCGAGGAGTACGGCCAGCAGGCGTTGCACGGTCACCGCGGTGTCCGTGGCCGGTGCGGTGCTGCGGGTCATCAGCAGATGGTGGGTGGTGCCGACGAGTGCGAGCGCGATGGTGGCGGCGTCGCTGTCCGGCGGGATCCGGCCGTCGTGCTGTTCCGCCTGGAGGTAGGCGGTGACGGCGTGCTGGATCGCATCGAACGCCGGCGCGCCGGACTGGAAGCCCTCACGGGTGTGCGACGCGGCCGCGGGGCGGGTCATCGCCAGGCCCACCACCGCAGGCGGCAGGGAGTCCAGAAGGGTCCCGACGACCTCGTGGAGGTTCTCCGCGACCGTGGCCTGCCCCACTTTGGTGTGCAGGGCCTCGGCGTGGCGGGCGCTGCGCGCGAAGCGGTCCAGGACCAGCTCGGCGACGAACTCGTCCAGGCCGGAGAAGTGGGCGTGCAGGACGCCCTTGGCGCAGTCGGCCTCCGCGGTGACGGCACGGCTGGTCAGGGCCGCGGCGCCGTCGCGGGCCACCACCCGTTCCGCGGCCGCGAACAGCCGCTCGCGCAAGTCCGGAATCGCCACTCCACGAGGTGACACAACAGCCCCTTTCTCTCGGCCCGTTGCAAGTATGGGCGTTCGCCCATAATGTTTGGGCACTTGCCCATTCTAGGGCCGGGGCGCCCTGCCGCGCCCCGGCGGGAGGGAGTCCACCCATGAGGCACTTCGCCAACACCGCGCAGGCCGAGGCGTGGAACGGATACGAGGGCGCGCAGTGGGCCCGCGGCCAGGAGCGCTGGGACGCCGTCAACGACGGCTTCAACCAGCCCCTCCTGGACGCCGCGGCCATCTCCGAGACCGATGCCGTGCTGGACGTCGGCTGCGGAGCCGGCCGCACCACCCGCCTCGCCGCCCGGCGCGCCGCACGCGGCCGGGCGCTCGGCCTGGACTTGTCGGGACCGATGCTGGACAAGGCCCGGGAGAGCGCCGTACGCGAAGAGGTCGCGAACGTGGCCTTCGTACAGGGCGACGCCCAGGTCCACCCCTTGGACGCCGGGGCGTTCGACGCGGTCATCAGCCGGTACGGCATGACCTTCTTCACCGACCCGGTCGCAGCCTTCGCCAACCTCCACCGCGCACTGCGCCCCGGCGGCCGGCTGGCCTTCATCTGCGCGGCCGAGGCCGAGGCCAACGAGTGGCTCGCCGCGCTGGCCTCGCTCAAGGACATCCTGCCGCTCGGCGGGTTCGGGAAGGCCGACGGCCCCGGCATGTTCTCCCTGACAGATCCCGGCCGCATCCGCGACCTGCTCGCCGCCGGCGGCTTCGACGAGGTGGAAGCGCACAGGGTCGAGGCGGCGGGGAAATGGGGCACCGACGCGGCGGACGCCGCGGCGTTCCTGCTGGACTCCGGTCCCGGGCGTCACCTGCTCGATCAGGTGACCCCGTCCGAGCAGGATGCGGCGCGCCAGGCACTGACGGCCGCCCTGCGCCGCCACGAGGCGGACGGCGGGGTGTGGCTGCGCAGCAGTTCCTGGCTGGTCACCGCCGTGCGCGGCGGTCCAGCACACGGCTGAGCCGTACAACCCGCCACGCAACCCGTGAACCCGCACCCACGACAGCCCTTGTCGACGTCGAGCGTGCGGGTTCATGCTGTACAGCGTTCTGGAATGTGCGAACCCGCGAGCTCACCCGTGTGGCGCCGCGAAGTCGAACCGCTCCACCCCGACCGGCGAGCTCTGCACCGGCAGCTTTCACCGGGCGTGTCGCCGCACCGTGGACGCCCTCGCGGAGCCCGGGACCACCGTTGGTCCCCTCCGCGCTCCATGGCTTGATCCTGCTGGACCACGTCCTGGAACCGTACGAGCTCCGTATGGGACAGCCCGGCTCCGTCGCCGGTGACCAACTCCGTGCCCAGGCCCGCGCCCTCGGTGTGGACCGCGCCACGGAAGTGATCGTCCTCGCGGGCGCCGCGTACGCAGCCGTCGCCCGCCAGGTCTGGCCCACCGCCACTGCTCCACTGGAAGGAGCCGGAGGCATGGGCTACCGACTTCAGCGGCTCAAGGCCCGCCGTAAGGGCCGCTACGCCATGGCCGCCCGAACAACCACCGAACAACTCCCGGACAACCCTGACCCGGACACCGCTGAACAGCCTGGAGGCCCCATGACTGTCACCCTCACGCCCGTCCGCCCCATCACCCCGCTTACGGAGCTGGAGTCCACCGTGACCGGCGCTCCGGACGAGGAGGAGGGCGCCGTCACCGGCCCCCGCCCCATCTGCACCGGCCGGGAGCTCCAGGAGATCACCGTCATCACGGACGGGGAGGATGTCCCATACCGCACGGATCTCACCTTCTCCTGTCCCACCTGGCTCCCACGGCCGTGACCGAGCAGCAGCTCCCCACCCCGGAGGAGGAGCGGTGCCGCATCGCGAACATCCCGGCCCGGGCGTACGACGGCCGCTGCCTGGACGGGCTCCGCGAGGAACACGCCGCCTTCCACATCGCCGCCGCAGACGCCGTCCTGACCACCCGCCAGGCCCTCGGCCGCCCAAGTCCGCCTGCGCGACCGCTGCGGCCGCGCCTCCTGTTCGAGAGTCCTTGCGGAGTGAGACGGGTGAGCCCGGTCTTGTGAGTGGACGCATGTCGGGCAAGGTCACCTCCCAGCAGGCGCGACCTTCTCCTGCCGGCCCCGGCTTCTGTCGGGCCGGGGGAGGCGTGCGCGTTCATCGTGGTGTCGGAGGGACGGCGACGTGAGGGTTCGTACGGCGATGATGACGGCGGCAGTCGGTGTGGTGCTGGCCGGGACGGTGTCGGCAGGGCCGGCGCGGGCAGCGGACGTGCCGGTCTACCGGGGGCAGGGCGCGAGCGCCCGCATGCCGGGCTACCTGTGCCTCTACGATCACTGGGACTTCAACGCGATCGGCTCGGCGCCGATCCTGCGCGTCAACGGCGGCGTGGCGCACCTGGAGGGCTGCAACTTCAACGACCGGGCCGGCACCCCGTACAACCGAACCACCGACATCGTGCGCGTTTACCCGGACTGGGACTTCAAGGGCACGCCCATCACGCTCCTGCCGGGCGAGTCGATCAGCCTGAACAACGGCAACGCCGGCAACGACTCCGCCTCCTCCGTCCGCTGACTCCGACCTGCCCCGCATAGGCCGGGCCGCGCGGGCCGGCCCAAGGACATAGGGGAAACATCAAGATCCACCGGTAGGGCGCCGGGCTCCTCACCCCCCATGGGCCCATCCGGGGCAAGTGAACAGGTCAGGCGAACGCAAACCCTGCTCTCATCAGGGATCCGTCAAAGATCCCACCACCCGATGTCACAGGCGCCGTGCCGGGTGGACGCTGGACATGTGGGGGCCACCCCTCGGTCCTGCGAGGTGCGTCATGAAATTCTCGGCGTTCTCGGCCCGTGACACGTTCGCGGTCGTCGCCGGTCTCGTCGGACCGTTCCTGACGGCCCTCATCCTGCTGCCGCTCCGTGCGAGCGTCACCCACACGAACCTCGCGTTGCTGCTGGTCGTCGTGGTCGTGGCGGTGTCGGCGCTCGGCAACCGGCTCGCCGGCGCGCTCGCGGCCCTCTCGGCCGCCGCGTGGTTCGACTTCTTCCACACCGCGCCGTACCAGAGCTTTCACATCCAGGACCGCGCCGACGTCGAGACCGCCGTCCTGCTCCTCGCCGTCGGCCTGCTTGTCTCCCAGCTCGCCGTACGCGGGCGGACCCTGGGAAGTGCCGCGCTCGCGGACGCCTCCCACCTGGAGCGGCTGCACGGTGTCACGCGCCTGGCCAGGCTCAGCACGTCCGCCGACGAGGTCGTCCAGCGGGTACGACGGGAACTGGTCGACGTACTGGATCTCGAGGGATGCCGCTTCGCGCACGGAGAGAGCACGGGCGGAACGGCACGCCTTGAGCCCGACGGGAGCGTGACGGTGTCCGGCTGGATCTGGGATCTCGAGCGGCAGGGATGGCCGTACGAGGAGATCGAACTGCCCGCGGTCGTCCGCGGACGTTCCCAGGGCCGTTACGTGATGACCCCCGCGCCCGGGGCCGTGCCGCCGTCCTTGGAGGCGAGGCTGGTCGCCCTCGACCTGGCTGTCCAGGCAGCGGCCGCGCTCGACGACGCCCCGGCCGCCGCGGCCCGGAGACGGTGAACGCCGAGCGGGCCGTGTCCCGCCCGACGCACCACTCGCAAACCGGTCTTTCGAAGCCGTCGCACACGGTGACGGGGGAAACCCCGTCACCGTGTGGGCCGTGCGGGAGAGCGGACCCGTTCCGCGCCGAAGGACACGAAGCCGTAGGCGGGACGCCAAAAGCACGCCAGGCAGCGTAAGAGGGGGTGGTAACGAGAAGCGGTTCTGGCTCACACTCCGTGAAACCGTACCGATCCTTTGTGTCCAAGGCCGACAGCCCTGATGAACGGGTAGGCCGGCAGCTCGTCCAGAGGCCGGCGCGAGTCCCGTCCGGTGTGGTTTCACGAAAGTTGTGCCAGAACCGCTTCTCGTGAACGAATCCGCGCCGGGCCGTTTCGTTAGGATCTTGCGAGGCTTGTCATACTCCCCGAGTGGAGATGCAAGCCGAGGAAGCAGCGCGGCGTTGGCTGGCTGATCAGGGCGTCAGCCAGATGCGCGACGGGTGGGTGAGTGACGAGAGGCCGGACACGTTGCTCACCGCCAACCAGGTGGCGCACTCCTGGGCCGGCGACGTGTTCGCCGAAGACCTGGACGCCGCCGACCAGCTGCGGTTGGCCTTCGGACTGCTGGACCTCCTCGACGAGTACTGGGTCACGTGCGAGATCCGGTTCGCGAACGAGGGCGCGGAGGGCCCCCTGCCGGCCGACGTGCTGTGGGACGGCTACCGTGAGCGCCTGGAGGCGGACCGGGACGCCGAGGCCGTCACCTACTCGCTGTGGGTGGACTGGTTCGAGGATCACACCACGTCCGCGACGGCCTTCGCCGAGGTCCTCGGCAACGACATCGACTGGGTGGTGACCGAGGCGTCGGAAGCCTTGCTCCGCCGGGCCCGCCGGGTCCTGGAGTGCTCGGGCCCGGTCCGCTGGACGGTGAAGGAGCCGGCATACCGCACCGCCATGCGGCTGCCCGCCCTGCACACGGCCGTCTTCCGCGGCCTCCTGGCGAGCTTCCACGACGTCTACGGCGACCTGGAACCGGCCGCCGTACCGGCCCTCCTCGACCAGCTGGACCTCCCCGCGAACACCCGGCACCTTGCCGAACTACGCCGTGTGCTCGCCGCGGGGCACAAGAACCACTACCGCAGCCCTGGTGCCTGGGACGATGCGGTTCGCTCCTGCTCCTGAGTCGCCGGCCTGGCGGCCCGAAGAAAGATGCAGGCGACGTGGAGTCCGGCCAGGTGGACGGTTGCGGTCTTCTCGTAGCGGGTGGCCATGCCTCGCCACTGCTTCAGGCGGTTGATGCGGCGTTCGACGGTGTTGCGCTGCTTGTACGTCTCGAGGTCGAAGGCGGGTGGCCTGCCGCGCCGCAGCCGGTGGCCGCGTTGATCGACCGGAATGGGGATGACCGCCCGGATTCCGCGCTTGCGCAGGTGCTCGCGGATCGCGCGGGAGGAGTACGCCTTGCCTGCCAGGACCGTGTCCGGCCTGGTAAGGGGCCGTCCTCGCCGCCGGGGAGCGCGGAGGCGGGCCATGACGTGAGCGAAGGCGAGTGCGTCACCGGCCTGCCCGGCGGTGAGCACGAAGACCAGTGGTCGGCAGTGGGCATCGGAGGCGAGCTGGATCTTCGTGGTCAGCCCGCCGCGGGACCGGCCGATGGCATTGTCATCGGGCTCGCCGACCGGGCCCCTTTTTTGCGGGCCCCGGCCGCATGCTGGTGAGCGCACACGACAGCGGAGTCGACCGAGACGCCCGACCGAGGTCTTCCTCGGCGTCGGCCTGTGCGATGAGCGCGGTGAACACCCGCTCCCACGTGCCGTCGATGGCCACATCCGTAGCCGGTTACAGACGCCCCGCCAGTTGCCGTATTTCTCAGGGAGGTGAACCCACTGCGATCCGGTCTGGAACTTCCAGGCGATCGCGTCGATCACCTCACGGTGATCCCGCCACCGGCCACCCCGTCGCGGCATCCGCCCCAGGAGCAACGGCCCGATCCGCGCCCACTGCGCGTCAGTCAACGGCACGGCCAGACCAACGAGTCGACGACCGGGATGAAACGGCCGTACCGCCTCGCCTCATACGAGCTACCGCTCTGCCGCCCCAGGTCGGTAGTTCGGGTTCGCCTGGTAGCCCCCCGAGAGCCTGCCGCGAGCGTCTACTTGCCAAGCCGCGATGATGGCCTCAGGGGGCACAGCCCCGTTCGGATCATCGACCATGTTCCCGTCGATCTCGTATACCCAGCCCCCCGGATTTTCCTTGGCCTCGGCAACCAGCTCGGGCGGAGGTGTCCGCTGCCCACTGCGCTTCCTTCTGAAGATTCCCACGTCTCACGCCTCCCCAGTCTTGAGGGGCGATGTTACGGAGCTGCAGGACGAGCGAGAGCGACCATGAGTTCATGCCGCCTGGTCAGGTGAGTGCGGCTCGCGCCCGGTGCCTGCGGACGGCGTCGCGGTTGGCGCAGCGCTGGGAGCAGTAGCGCTGTCGTCCAGTGCGCGAGGTGTCGGCGAAGGCCGTGTTGCATTCAGTCGTCTCGCAGCGCCGCAGTCGGTGCATGCCGCGGCCCACGAGATGCAGTGCGGTGCCGACCGCGAACAGCGTGAACAGCACGGAGCCGAGCGGTTGTTGTGCGTCCCGGTAGTGCAGATGCCAGCCGGTGCCGGGGTGGGAGGTCAGCCGCGGGTAGGCGGCGGCCTCGGCCAGCATCCGGTTCAGCAGATCGGCGCGCTCCTGCTCCCCGGTGGCGTCGACGACCTTCTCCCAGGCGTCGAGTGCGGCCCGGGCACGGCCGAGATCGTCCGCTGTTACCGGGCTCTCCAGCATGAGCCCGGCCGCCTGACAGCGCTCTGTCAGCTCATCCACGCTCTCAGGCCGGTGGTTGGCCAGATCCGCGGCCAGGTTCACCGCATCCTCACCGTAAGGGTTGAGTCTCATAAGACCATTACAGCAGTGTGGTCGGCATGACACAACACACCGCCGGGCGCGCTGGCTCCCAGGCCCGCGACCCGTGGCGCTATCGCTGGATCGTGCTGGGCGTTGCCACCTTCACCCAGGCCGCGTCCGGCTTCTTCGTAGGCGGCGTCGGAGCGCTCGGCGTGCACCTTCAGGGCGCCCTGGACCTGAGCACGGCGCAGCTGGGTCTGCTGATCTCGGCGGCCCAGCTCGTGCCCCTGGCCGGGCTGCTGGTGGCCGGCGAGCTACTGGATCGATACAGCGAGCGCTGGGTTGTCGGGATCGGGGCCGGCGCGGTCGGGCTGGCTCTGAGCGCGGGTAGCCTGGCGCCGGGATATACGGCCCTGCTGGTCGCCCTGCTGGTGGTCGGCATGGGATACAGCACCGTCCAGCCGGGTGGGAGCAAGTCGGTGGCGTCCTGGTTCGACGGGTCACAGCGCGGCTTCGCCATGGGTATCCGGCAGGCCGGGCTGCCGCTGGGGGCGGCGCTCGCCTCGGCCGTACTCCCAGTCATCGCCGAGGAGTTCGGTTGGCGGGCGACACTGCTGACCGGCGGCTTCGTCGCGCTGCTCGGAGCGGGCCTCTTCATGGGCTGTTACCGTCGGCCGCCCACACCGCACACCCCGCAGGACAAGGAACCGTCGGACCAGCTCGCGGCACAGCTCCGCGCCCGGCTGCGCATGCTCCGTGAACCGTCCACGGTGAAGATCATGCTGTCGGGAACCAGCCTGATCTCCGTGCAGTACGGTGTGGGCGTCCTGACGGTGCTCCACCTCCACCAGACGTCATCCGTCGACGCCGGGACGGCGGCCCTGGTCCTGGTAGCCTCCCAGGTCGCGGGCGTCGCAGGCCGGATCTGCCTGGCGGCATGGAGCGACCAGATCAGGTCCGGGCGCTATGCCGTCGTGCTGGTCTGCATGGTCGCCGTGATCGCCGGTCTGGCCGTGCTGATGACACCGGCCGGGAGGTCACCGCTCGTCGCTTCCGGTGTCTTCGTCTGGCTCGGCTTCTTCGGCTTCGGCTGGTACGGCCCGTGGGTCGCCTACGTCACCGAAGCGGCCCCACCGAGCAAGACCGGCTTCGCCCTGGGGCTGGCCATGTCCGTCAACCAGATCGCCATCGTCACGGTTCCGCCCGTGCTCGGCCTCCTGGTCGACCTCACCGGCAGCTTCACCCCGGCCTGGGCACTGCTGTCCCTGCTGGCCGTCGTCGCCCTGGTGGTCACGGCCGAGGCGGAACTCCACATCCGCTGATACGTCTCAGAGCCAGTGATCATCGCCGTACGCCGCCAGGACCGGCATGAAGCACTGGCCGGTCTGCGCGTGGACGGCGACAAGACAGTGGTCAACGTAATGGCCGGCGTCGCCAACGACGACTTGCGCGGGACGCTCGCCACCGACGCCCCGCTGGTAAGGGCCATCCCCCTGCCCGCCGTACGCGCACGGCGCTCGGTCACGGTGACGTTCCCATCGCACCCGGCGGCCAACGTCCTCTTCGAGTACCTGGGCGGCGTCCTCCACGTCGCGGACGAGGCGGCCTTCGACGTCTTCTCTGCGCTGACCGGAACGCTGACCACCCACTGCACGTACCTCGCCACGCTCACGTCGTGGGCCTCTGGTCACGGCATCGCCGCCGACGACGCGGAACGCTATGTCCGCGGACTCTTCCAGGAAGTCGGTCGCGCTCTGAGCGACGAGACCCGCTCCCTGCACCAGCTCGCGGCCGACCACGAGACACCGAACGGAAACAACGAACGCATCCGCACCAGCTGGTCCGACACGGCCAACTCCGAAGCCCTCGAGAAGGCCCTCGATGACCTCCTCGCCGATCTGAAATAGTCCCGGCAAGGGGCTCGTGCCAGAGTTGGCGATCCGTCACCTGCGCGTGCAGCCGAGTTCGGAGATTGAGCAGCCCGCGCGATCCCGCTTCCTGGAGTCCCACAATGACTGTTTATGAGAGTCGGGCCAGGCGGTCGTGCTGCGCCATCCCGAAGAAACGGGACCAGGCCGCCGCCCGCTGGAAGAAGATCGTGCGTCTCGCCTTTCCCGGCAGGCGCTGACGGGCGAGTACCGAAACTAGCCAAGGTAGCGTCAGGCGGGCTGCGGGGCGCGCGTTGCCGGAGCAGCCGCGGCCTTGCGGGTCTCGCGCATTATCAGCAGGCCGTTGACCACCATCAGTGTCGCGGTCAGGCCGTGGACGCCAAGCGCGGTGGCCGCGGAGCCGTGGTGGGCCAGCACGTTGGCCATGTCCCCGTACGCAGCGAGGGCCTCCACCAGCATCGCCCAGCCCAGCGCCCGGCGGTGACCTGCCGCCAGCAGGACACCCAGTACCAGGGCCATGACGACGTCGCGGGTTCCCTTGACGATCAGGAAGCCGCCGCCGTCGCCGGACGGCCAGCTCGGCAGGCCGAAGCCCGGCGCCACCGTCTCCGGGCGCAGGATGAACTCCGACCCGAACCAGAGGATGAAGAGGATGAAGGCGACGGCCAGGACGGTGTTGATCTTCTTCAGCGACATTGTTCTTCTCCTTGTGGGTATCGGGCTCAGGTGAGGGCGGTGACCAGCAGGGTGAAGGCGGCGATGATGACGGCGACGCGGACGTAGTGGTAGCGGTCCCAGCGGTTCATCTGCTCCTTCCAGTCGGCGGGCCGGTTCTCGGGGGTCCAGGTCTCGCCCCGGTTGTTGATCGGGACGAGCAGCAGGACTGACATGATCACGCTCAGGATCAGCAGCGCGGCGGCGATGACGACGAGGCCGGCGCCGGGGCTGTGCCGTCCGGCGACGGCCCAGACCGCGCTCAGGACGAGTGAGCCGATGTACCAGAACGGCA
>NZ_JBITXP010000046.1:0-26358 GCF_044544765.1 Streptomyces sp. NPDC053513 | reverse complement strand
GAGCAGGTGCGGTACTTCCACGCGATGGCCTCCAGGGTTCGGCGGTGATCGGCCCACCGTCGACCGCGGACCGGATCGGCTGGCATCAGCGGCTCTATCCGGTCCCACATCGCATCAGTGATCACTAACCGGACAGACACATCCGATCAACCGACCAACCGATCAAAGAGACACGCTCTAGTCCGGGGCTCTCCGGCTCTCCGGCGCGTGCGGGACGCGTCATCCGTCCGTGGCGTCCCCGGGCTCCCAGCGCAGCAGGTCGCCCGGCTGGCACTCGAGCACCTCGCAGAGCGCGGCGAGCGTCGCGAAGCGCACGGCCTTGGCGCGGCCGTTCTTGAGGACCGCCAGGTTGGCGGGCGTGATCCCCACCCGGTCCGCGAGCTCGCCCACGGACATCTTCCGCCGGGCCAGCATCACGTCGATGTCGACGGCGATCGGCATCAGATCACCTCGTCCAGCTCGGCCCGCATCCGCGTCGCTTCGACGTCGCGCGCGACGGCCTGGGCGAGCAGCATCCGCAGCAGCAGCACGATGAGCGCGACACCCAGGATGGCCACGCCGATCCCGCCCATGATGACGGTGACGCCCGGGTCCTCCCGCTGGCCCGGAGCGTTGACGGCCGTGACCGCGAACCACAGGAGGGCCGCCGCCACGATCGCGCCGATCACGCCGTCCACGTAACGGAAGGCGGTGTGGGAGAACACGGTTCCGCGTCGCACCATCGACACCAGCTGCCAGACGCAGACCAGGGCGACCTGGGCGGACGCCATGCCCAGGATCGTGATCAGGCGCAGGGGAGTCAGTGGGAGCGACCCGTCCTCGGGGTCGGTGGCCAACGCCCACACCATCGACGCCTGCACGAACACGGTGCCGGTGAGCACCACCGCGAGCACGACGCGCAGTGCGCGCACGGTCAGCTTTCCCATGGCCTGTCCTTCCATCGAGTTGCGATGGAAATCTATCGAGTTTCGATAGGCCCGGCAAGGGTGGGGGCGGTGCCCGGCAATCCGGACACCGCCCCGTGAGCACCCTCGTTCACCCTCGTACGGGTCAGGCCTTGACGTTCACCGCCGCCCAGGCGGCATCCACGGCCTTGACCTCGGCGCTGCCGGCGCCGTAGAGGTCGGCCGCCGCCTTCAGGCTGCCCTCGCGGGCGCCGTGGTAGTCGGTGGTGGAGGTGAAGTAGGCGGACAGCGCCTTGTACCAGATCTGCACGGCCTTGTCGCGGCCGATGCCGGTGACCGTGGAGCCGTCCACGGTCGGGCTGTCGTAGTGCACGCCGTTGATGTCCTTCGCGCCGCTGCCTTCGGACAGCAGGTAGAAGAAGTGGTTGGCGACACCGGAGGAGTAGTGCACGTCGAGGTTGCCGACGCCGGCGCTCCAGTAGTCGGCCGAGCCGCGGCCGTCCTTGCTGGGCCGGTCCTGGTACCGCAGCGGCTTGCCGTTGCCGAAGATGTCGATCTTCTCGCCGAGGAGGTAGTCGCCCGGGTCCTGGGAGTTGTTCGCGTTCCACTCCACCGCGGTGCCGAAGATGTCCGAGGTGGCCTCGTTCAGGCCGCCGGACTCGCCGGAGTACTGCAGGCCGGCGGTGGCGGAGGTGACGCCGTGGCTGAACTCGTGACCGGCCACGTCGAGCTGGGTCAGCGGGTGCTGGTTGTTCGCGCCGTCGCCGTAGGTGATGGTGAAGGACCGGTCGTCCCAGAAGGCGTTCTGGTAGGCGTTGCCGTAGTGGACCTTGGAGACCGGGGCCCGGCCGTCGTTCTTGATGCCGTTGCGGTGCAGGACGTTCTTGTAGAAGTCCCAGGTCTGGGCGGCGCCGTAGGCGGCGTCCACGGCGGCGGTCTGGTTGTCGGCGGGAGTGCCGTTCCCCCACGCGTTGTCGGCGTCGGTGAACAGGACGCCCTTGCCGCCCGTGCGGTGCTGGAGGTCGACGGTGCTGGAGCCGCCGCGCTCGTTGTCGACGAGGTCGTAACCCTTCGACGACGTGGCGGTGTTGAGGCTGACGGTGCCGCTGTACTGGCTGACGCCGGTGCCGACCGCGCCGGCCTGGGGGCGACCCGGCTTGCCGGCGGCGGAGCCGGCGCTCTTGCCGGCGGTGGCGGAGGTGACGCCGGCGGCTATGTCGTCGATCAGCTGGTTCTCGTACAGCTTCTTGCCGGTGTCGGCGTCGGTGACGACACGCAGCAGGCTCGGGGTGACGCCGTCCTGCCGGGTGCCGGTGACGACGGTCTCGTAGGCGAGGACCGGCTTGCCGGAGGCGGCCCAGACGACCTTGCGGGGGGCTTCGCCGGTGGCGGCACCCGAGGTCTTCGCGGCCCGCGCCGTCCTGACCGCGGCGGACTCTGCGGCGGCCGGGGTGAGCTTCGGGGTGAGCGAGTCGACCTCGATGGCGGCCCGGACGGCCTTGGTGACGTTCTTGACGGCCCCGTCGGCGGCCTGATGGACGATCAGATCGCCGCCCAGGACCGGGAGACCGGCGTAGGTACGGTCGTAACGGGTGTGGACCGTGCCGTCGGCGTCCCGGATCACGTCCTTGACGACCAGCTTCTCCTTGGCGCCGAGACCGAGGGACTGGGCGGTGACCGCGACGGGCCCGCCCTTGTGGACCGGAGCGGAACCCGCCGACGCGGTGGTGGCGCCGACGGCCAGCAGACCGCCGGTGAGGACGACCGCACCCGAGGTGAGCGCGAGACGACGCGCCCTGCTGCCGGCGGGGGAAAACGTGGACATGTGGTTTCTCCAGAAAGTCATGGGGGAGTTGGACGGGATCGCCGCCGTCCGCCCGGCCAAGGGGGACTGCCTCGATGACCAGGGACACTCCCAGCCCGCCGCGCACATGTCACGTGTCATAAAAGGGGGTTGAGTCGCTCGCGTCCGAAATGCGGACCGTCCTTTCATCGAAAGGACGAGAGCCCGACACGCACGGACACAGGTGTCACAACGACCCGCAACACAGGTGAAAGAAGCTGCCACTGTTGACGGGGGGGGCGTCGGTCCTCCGGAGGTCACCGGCCCTCCGGGGGGGAGAGAGAGGGAGAGCCGCCCCGGGCGCCACCATCCCCCGGGCGCCACCATCCCCCGGGCGCCACCATCCCCCGGGCGCCACCACCCCCGGACACCACCATTCCCCGGGCATCACCACCCCCCCCGCATCGCCATCCCCCCGGCACCGCCATTCCTCCCAGTACCGCCCCCCGGGTGCCGCCGCCCCCTCGCCGGGGTCACCGACGACTGCGGCGACCCTCGGCCACGGGCGGGCCAGGGCGGTCAGGGCGTCCTACCGGCTCACCCCCGCGGACCGGAGGAAGACGGCGCGCCCTGTGGGAAACCGTCTCCGGGATCTCGCGTCCGCCGGGGCGCCGAGGGCATGATCCAGCGGATCGCCGCGACGACGGCGTGCCCGCCGGGGCGGGCGAGCGGAAGCAGCAGACGCGTGGCGTACGGCAGGTCGAGACGGGCCCGGACCCACGGAGGCAGCAGCTCGACCGCCGCGGCCGCCAGGAACGCGTAGGGCAGCCGCGCGGGCCACGGCAGCGGAGGCCGGGAGAGCAGATAACGCGCGGCGGCACGCGACTGCGCGGTGGCGTGCAGCTCCGGGCGGTACTCCGCGAGCCGTACTGCCAGGTCCGCTGTGCTCTCCGGAGGGTCCACGACCCCGAGCCGGCGCGCGACCCGAGCCATGTCGGCGACGTAGCCGTCCGCCGCCCGGGGATCCAGCGGACGCCGTCCGTACCGCTGGTGGGCCCTGAGGAAACAGGCGGTCTCGGCCGCGTGCACCCAGGCGAGCAGATGTGGATCGGAGGCCCGGTACGGCACGCCCTCCGGCGTCCGCCCCCGCACCGAGTCGTGCACCCGGCGCACCCGGAGCACCGCCTGCTCCGCGTCCTGCGCCGTACCGAACGTCGTGGTCGCCAGGAAGGTGCTGGTGCGCTGGAGCCGCCCCCAAGGGTCGCTCTCGAACCCGGAGTGCGCGGAGACCGCCGCCATCGCGACGGGGTGCAGCGACTGGAGGAGCAGCGCGGCGAGCCCGCCGACGTACATCGCCGCGTCCGTGTGCACGCGGCGCACCGGTCGGTCGGGACCGAACCAGCGCGGCCCCGGCGTCCCGTGGATACGGGCTCGCTTCTCGTGCGCGGTGGGGCCCGCGACCCGGTGCAGCAGCGCCTCACCGGCCCGCTCCCGCAGCTCGCCGAGACGCGATGGGGTCCAGAGCACCCTTCCAGTGTGCGCCAGGCCCCACGGGAGCGGGCGGCAACAGGGGAGCCACCCGCTCCCACAGGTCATCCGGAACAAGATCAACACGCATCGGGACCACCTGTCGATCAAGATCATCGGATGCGAGGGCGCCGTTCGACTCGCTCCGAAGCGATCAGTGCGCGCCCGTATCGCGCCATTTCGGGGTACCCGGTTCGGCGGCATCCGGTCCGGATGGCGGGACTGGCCCTTTGACGCCGGCGCCGCTTGCCGCTGAGGCTGCGAGGCGCTGCGGAAGGTGCACGCCGCCGCAACGAGCGGATGCGCCTCCAGGTGCCGGGTTCACCTCCAACCCGTCGACGGGGCCGCGCCGACGGCACGGCAGCCGCCGCCGGCCGGCTTGCGGTCTCGCTGTGGTGACCGGCTCGATGGTCGGAGGATTACGTTCCGTTTGTGGCGGCCCTTCACAACGGCTTGTTCTGTCGCAGCGCCGCACCCGGATCGGACACTAGCGTCACCCTTCCGATGCACCGGAAGGGATGACGGCATGGCCTCGACACCCCAGCCCGAGTACGACGTACAAGCCGCGGCGACGGACGTCTACGTCTTCGGCTACGCACTGATCATGATGGAGCTGACCCGCCGGTTACAGACGAACACCGTGAAGGTGAACGCCACGCAGGCGCCCACCAACCAGTTCTGTCAGTACGACGCGCCACCCACGCCGGAGATGAAGAACGTGGTGCGGCCCAACGTGGACACGCTGTACTCGCAGGCGTGGATCGACCTGGCGGCCGAGCCGATGGTGCTGGCGGTGCCGGTCATGGACGAGGGTCGCTACTGGCTGATGCAGCTGATGGATGCCTGGTCGAACACGTCCTTCAAGTCGCCCAGCAGCATCACCCCGCTCGGTACCCCGACCACCGATCCGTCCTCCGGCGCCCAGGTCTACGCCTACGCGCTGACCGGGCCGGGCTGGACGGGCGAACTCCCCGACGACGTCTACCGGGTGCCCATGGGGACCGACACGGTCTGGCTGATGGGCCGCATCGAGATGTTCGACACGGGCGATGACGTGGAGAACGTCACCGCGTACCAGAGCCTGATGCGGCTGCTGCCGCTGAGGGCCTGGCCCGACCAGGGCACCTACGTCCCGCCGGACGGCGCCTACGACCCCGCCGTCTCCACCGCCCCGCCCTCCGAGCAGATCAACGCCCTCAGCGGTCCGGACTTCTTCGCCCAGATGATCGAGCTGCTGCCCACCACCCCGCTCAACCCGCCGGATGCGGCCATGAGCGCCACCCTCGCGGAGCTGGGCGTCTGCCCCTACGACCCCGCCAAACTCCCCGACGCCCAGGTCCTGGACCAGGCCAAGGAAGAGGGCCTCAAGCTCATCACCAACCACAAGGGGCCCGCCCCCATCAACGGCTGGACCTTCGTCAAGACCGACATCGGCTCCTACGGCACCGACTACCTGCAGCGCGCCTACGTCGCCATGTTCGGCCTGGCCGCCAATCTCCCCGAGGACGCCCTCTATCCCAGCACCGGCGGCCCCTCCACGGACAGCACCGGCAAGCCGATCCGCTACACCCTCACCTTTCCCGCCGGCCAGTTGCCGCCCGTCAACGCCTTCTGGTCGCTGACCGCCTACGACGCCGACAGCTTCCTGGTCGCCAACCCCGCCGAGATCTACTCCGTCGGCCACTTCACGGCCCCCGTGCCCGGCTCAGGCGGCGCGGTCACCCTGTACATCTCCGCCGTCGCGCCCGAGGACGACTCCCTGCCCGACACGAACTGGCTCCCCATCCCCACCAGCGGCAAGTTCACCATCACGCTGCGGCTCTACGCCCCGCAGACCGACGCGATCCCCACCGACTGGCCGCCCGCCCTCACCAGGACCGACGAACCGGCCTGACACACGGCAGGCTCCACCACCGACCCGGCGGCACTCCGGCCCTCGTCCGGCCTGATCATGGACGGCTGAGCGGCATTCAGTCGCGGCACGCCACCAAAAAGCCATGGCGGGGGCCCAGCCCCCGTCGTAGGGTCAGCCGACATGGCCGGTAGTCATCACGACAAGCGCGTCTTTCACGAACTCAAAACCAGCGTCTCCGGATTGACGTTGTGTGTACTCGATGCTGAGCAAGCCGATGAATATTACGCGCTCATCGACCGAAATCGCGAACACCTCACCCAGCACGGCGACTACCAGGCGCTGGCCGCATCGGACTACAAGACGGCACATGCCGAGCTGTTCAACGACCCCAGCCCGTCCCTCCGCTGCGGCGTCCTCCTTCGCAGCGCCCTCATCGGCCGCGTTGACCTTGTGGCCGTCAACCCACCCAAGTACGGCTTCGGATACTGGCTCGACCACGAGGCAACGGGCCATGGGTACGCCACTGCAGCCTGCCGTGCGCTGATCGAGTACGGAGTCACTATGGTGGGCGCCACCGACGTGTTCGCGGGCGTCACCCACGGAAATGGAAAGAGTGGCGCCGTGCTGACCCGGCTCGGCTTCAAGGTCGCCGAGGTCTTCGAGACCTACACCCGATACCACCTGGCCCTCGGCGCCTCACCCTGCACATATCCCGAGTAACGGTGCGATCGGACCGAACCGGCCACCGTTAGGCAGACGGGCCCGACATCACCCCATCAACTTCAATAGTGCGCCCTATCGCTTTTTTATGACGGGTTCTGAGTAAATTCGACTTCTCGCGCGGCGGTCGTGGAAGGATTCCTTTCGGTAGTACACCGCAATCGCACCACCCCTCTGCTTTTCCGCCTTCGGCTCTTCGGCCCGGTTCGGATGCCGGCCGCAAGCAGGCGGGCCGAGGGCGGTGCGTGCTGTGTGTTGCCGTCGACAACTTCCCTTGACGATCACCCTCGCGGTCCTGCCCACCGCGGGCGGCACCTCACCCTCGACGCGACTGCCACCGACGTGTTCAACAACGCCCTCGAGTCGGTGAGCCGCAGTACCCGGGTCACCGCTCCCGTCCAGGCCCCGGCCCTGTCCGCCGCGAGCACCGCCGGTGCGGTCGACGTCACCGTCACCACCCCGGCGGGCACCAGTCCCCTCTGCGGACTCACCACGTGCTCCAAGGCCCCGACCGGTTCCGCCGGTCGGGGCCTCCGTGAGCACTCGGATCATGGCTCTCGCCGCGGCAGCGGCAAGACGGAACATGTCCGACGGGAACGCATCTCGCCACCGGCCGGCTCCTGACGAGCCGTCGTGCCGTGCCGTGTGATGACCCACGAGCGGGCTGCTCCGGGGCGACGGCCCGGCACCGACCCGGGACTGGACCGAGGCCGACGCCTGCTCAGGCGCCACTGCTCAGGCGCCACTGCTCAGGCGCCCCTACGAGCGACGCGTCGACCTCCATCAGAGACCGCTCGAACTTGCTTGCTCGATCGTCTGCCTGAGGTGCCTTCAGAAGCCATTCCGAAACGATCGGTCAGCGGCTTGAGATGAACGTTTCTTCTTCGACCGTCTCGATGAGGGCGTCTTGGCCGTGGAAGGAGAACGTCTCCCCGTCGTCGCGCATCCGCTGATCCGAGGACCGGCGAGAAGCGGTCCAGATCGCCTCGAGCCCGATGGACGGATACGTTTCCTCGTGAACCCGCGTCGCGGGCAAGCTGGAACGTTTCTGCTCTACGGAGTGCTTCGGGGGCATCGTGCGTTCGATCCCTTTGAGGCGCTGCTCGAAATCGGCCTGCAACGTGTCCATGGTGTGGAGGAAGTCCTCGAGCGGAATGCTTCCTTCGTACATCTTCTCCTCGTTCCGTACGTCGCCCCGCCCTGCCCTGTGTCGCGCCAGGGTGGGAGCCCGGAGGGGTTCCAGAAAGTCGTCAAATTCGAAATGAAACAGGATCACTCCTGTCGCACCCCGACCAACGATCTGCGCAGAAAAAGGGAATGCGGCATTCGGGTGATCGACTCCGCCGGTGCGGAGGTCAGGACGCGGTGCGCGCCTTCGCCCTGCGCCGGCAGGACAGGGCGAGCAGCGCCGCCGTGAAGAAGGCCGCCGAGGCGACGAGGGCCGAGATGTGCAGGCCCGAGACCAGGTCCCGGCCGGCGACGAGGGACGCGAAGAGCGCGACGCCGAGCGAGTTGCCGATCTGGCGGGCCACGTTGAACACCGCTGACGCCACCCCGGCGTTCTCGGCGGGCGCGGCCTCCGCGACGGCGGCGGTGGCCGCCAGAACCGTGCTCGGCGTGGCGAGGCCGGTCGCGACGAGGGCGGGCAGCAGTACCCAGTACGGGGTGTCGGGTCCGGCGAGCAGCCAGCCGGTGAACCCGACCGCGCCGAGCAGCAGCGCCCCCGTCATCGGTGCGTACGGGCCGTGTCGGGCGGTCAGACGGCCGGAGAGCGGAGCCGCGACGAGGGCCATGCACACCGTCGGCAACAGGGCGAGACCGGTGGCCGGCGCGCCGTAGCCGCGCTCGTTCTGCAGATAGAGCGTGGACAGGTAGAGCATGCCGTAGTAGCCGAGGTTGAACAGGACGCCCACCGCGATGGTGGGGGAGAAGCCGGGCGACCGGAAGAGCGACAGGGGCAGCAGCGGTGGCTTCTCGGCGAGACCGCGTGCCTCCGTCCGCCGCTCGACCAGGACGAACAGGACGAGCGCGGCCGCGCCGAGGGCGCTCGTGCCCAGGACCACCGGCGAGGTCCAGCCCTGGGCGCCCGCCTCGTTGAGCACGGCGGCCGGCGCCAGCACGCCGACGATGCCGAGGGCCTGGCCGAGCGGGTCCAGGCCGCGTGCCCCCGCCCGGCCGGCGGGCGAGGGCACGTGCGCGCGGGTCAGCCGGACGGCCAGCAGCGCGACGGGAACGTTGATCCAGAAGGCGGCGCGCCAGCTCAGGCCCGCCACCAGCAGACCGCCCACGAGGGGTCCCGCCGCGAACGCCACGCCGGAGACGCCGGCCCAGACGCCGAGCGCCTTGGCCCGCACCGCCGCCGTCGGATGGGCCGCGGTCAGCAGGGCCAGGGAGGTGGGCACCAGCAGGGCGGCTCCGGCGCCCTGGGCGAGGCGCCCGGCGATGAGCGCCGCCGGAGTGGTGGCCAGGGCGCAGGCCGCCGAGGCGAGGGTGAAGACGCCGAGACCGGTGAGGAACACCTTCCGGTGCCCGAGCCGGTCACCGAAGCCGCCTCCCAGGAGCAGCAGACCGCCGAAGACGGCGCTGTAGCCGTCGACGATCCAGGCCGTCGCCGAGGCACCGGCGCCGACCGCGTCACGGATGACGGGGACGGCCACGGTGACGACGGTGACGTCCAGCATCACCAGGAAATAGCCCAGGCTGAGGGCGATGAGCGGGGGCCACGACAGTCGCCCGGTGGTGGAGGCCGGTGTCTCGTTCGCCGCTGTTGTTCCGGTCGTCGTACGCATACCGGCGATCCTCGGCTCCCGACACTTAGTCGTTCGTCGAACTGTGCTTGTATGGCGCCCATGGACGACGCCGCAGACCGGACAGGGGACCGGGCCACGAACAGAACAGCGTGGGAACCGGAACCGGAACTGGCGCGCGCCGCCCGCCTGTTGGCCGGTGCTTCCCGGGCCCGGATGCTCAAGGCGCTGTGCGACGGCCGCCCCCTGACGGTCACGGTGCTGGCGGCCGAGGCCGGGGTGAGCGTGCCGACGGCGAGCGTGCACCTGACGCAGCTGGCCGAGGCGGGGTTCGTACGGGCCGAGCAGTCGGGGCGCCATCGGTACTTCCGCCTGGCAGGCCCCGACGTCATCACCGCCCTGGAGGCGCTGGCGGTCATCGCGCCGCCCGACCCCACCCCGGTGACCACCCTGCGTGCCCACGGCCGGCGCAACGCGCTGCGGCGGTCGCGCAGTTGCTACGACCACCTCGCGGGGTCCCTGGGCGTGGCGCTCATGGAAGGCCTCCTCGGTCAGGGGCTGCTGCGGCAGGAGGAGAGCGACGCCGCGTCCGACCGGCCCCCCGACCGGCCCGCCTCCTACGGCAGGCGGTCGACGTACCACCTCACCCCCCAAGGCGCCGAGCGCTTCACCGGGTTCGGCATCGACGTGGACGCACTGCTCCGAGGGCGACGCCCTGTGGTGCGGTACTGCGTCGACTGGAGCGAGCGCAGCCACCACCTCGCCGGTGCGCTGGGTGCCGCACTGGCCGCCAGGTTCTTCGCCCTGGACTGGCTGCGGTACGGCGTCTCGCCGCGCGTCGTCCATCTCACCGAGACGGGCAGGAACGGGCTGCGGGACGTCTTCGCGATCGAGGCCGCCGACTGAACCCGGCGCGGCACGAGCGGGGCGGTCGGCGCTACTTTCCAGGCAGTCGCCGGGGGCCGGCCCCCGGGGCCCGCCGGGCCCGTGCCGCCGTCTCCCGCAGGAGCAGGAGGGCGGCCGCCGGCGCCGGCGGCCCGGAGGTCCGCGTCGCCAGGGACGCGCCCGCGCGGCGCATCGCGTCGAGACGGAGGTGCTGGACCCCGACGAGGGCCCGCACGAAGGGCCGGTACGAAGGAGCCACCACGTCCGCGAGGGAGACGGCGGCCAGGTCGGCGGCGGCCCGGTCCGCCTGTTCCTCCACGAGCCGGCCCAGCGCCGCACCGGGCCGGGTGAGGTCCGCCCCGTGGCGCGCCACCGCGTCGGCGGGGACGCCCACCCGGCCCGCGCGCACGTCCTCGGGCAGGTCCTCCAGGAAGTCGATGCGCTGCATGGCACGGATGAGCCGGTGGCAGCCGTCCGTGAACGCCGTCCGCGCCTCCCCGTCGCCGGGGGCGAACAGACAGGCCGTGAGCATCAGGGCGGGCAGGCAGTACTCCCGTACGTACCGCTCCAACTCCTCGTCGTCCGCGATGGTCCGCCACGCGACCTCGCGCTCGCAGCCCCGCAGGAACTCCTCCACGTGGGCGCGCACGTCCGGATGGTGCTCGGAGGTCCGCACCAGGCAACGCAGCACGGGCAGCCCGGAGTCGCCTTCGGCGAAGGCCTTCCGCACGAGCCCGTCCCACTCCGCGAGCGCGGCCACCCGTTCGTCCGGGGTCCCGCGGTCGATCCGTTCGTCGGTGTCGTGCATGAACGCGACGGCGGTCACGACGTGCGGCAGCAGCGCGGCGGGGAGCAGGAGCCGCGCGGCCGCGTACTCGGCCGTCCGGTACCTCCGCGCCGCCCGCCGTTGCTCCGCGTAGTCCCGCCGCAGCCTCGGCTCCCTGACCCCGGCCCGGTCGAGGGCCCGCTTCCACATGCCGATCTCCCGTCGTCGTCGGCTGCGAGCCTACGGGCACCCGGTCCGAAGCCCGGAGGAGCCCCCGGCATCGGTGACGCGGCCGTCAACGCCGGGGCCGGGCCCGGCTCGTGACGGCGGTGACGAGGAGGTCGATCCCGGCGGCGAAGGCGGTGTCGTCGTCGGGGAGGCCTTCGGCCAGGGCCGCCGCGAGGTGGGGGAGCCGGTCCGGGGCGAAGTCGGGGGCGGGGACGGAGGTGTTCGGGTGGTGGTGGAGAGGGTCCCCGCGCCGCTGTTCCTGGAGGACGAAGCCGGTGACGTAGCTGAGCAGGGTGTCCCCGGCGACGGCGGCGAGCGGGAGGGGCAGCCCGGCCTCGCGGGCGATGCCGCACAGGCGGTCGGCGAGGACGAGGGAGTTCGGCCCCGGTACGGCGTGGCCGGCGACGAGGGCGGCACCGTCCGGGTGGGCGAGCATCGCGTCCCGTACGGCGTGGGCGGCGGCCGTCAGCCGTGCGGCCGGGTCGGCGACCGGGGCCGAGGGCGGGTCGGTGGGCGGCTCCGCTCCTCCGTCCGGGACGGGCACCCCGTCCAGGCAGGAACCGACGACCCTGTCCGCGAGTTCGGCGAGGAGCTCGTCCTTGTCCTTCACGTGCCAGTAGATGGCGCCGACGCGGACACCGAGCCGGTCGGCGATCCGGCGGGTCGAGAGCTGGTCGAGGCCGCTCTCGTCGAGCAGTTCCATGGCCGCGTCGATCACGTCGGCCCGTCGTACCGGCATGTGTCCGCCTCTCCGCTTCCCTGAGCGCTTGACGCTTGAACAGTGCTCAGGTTAGCTTGAGCACTGTTCAACTTGAGCAGTGTTCAGGACAGCTTACGGGTAAAGGGGAGCCCCGATGGCGGACATACAGGCACAGGTCGAGAACATCCTCCGGTCGCTGGTCGACTCCGGCCGGGAGAAGGGCGCGCAGGTCGCCGCGTACCTGCACGGCGAGCTGATCGTCGACGCCCACGCCGGTGACGGCGTCGGCCCCGACTCCCTCTTCCACAGCTTCTCCACGGGCAAGGGCGTGACGGCGACCCTCGTCCACGTCCTCGCGGAGCGCGGCCTGCTCGACTACGACACCCCGATCGCCGCGTACTGGCCCGAGTTCGGCGCCCACGGCAAGGACCGCGCCACCGTCCGCGACGCGCTGGCGCACCGCACGGGCGTGCCGCAGCTGCCGCCGGCCATCACCATCGAGGAACTGTTCGACTTCGACGGCATGGCCGCGCTCGTCGCCGGCCAGGAGCCGCTGTGGGAGCCGGGAACCGCCACCGGCTACCACGGCTGGACCTTCGGCTGGATCCTCGGCGAACTCGTGCGCCGCGTCACCGGCCTCTCCGCCGCGGAGGCCCTGCGGACCCACGTGGCCGAGCCGCTCGGGATCGCCGACTCGCTCCTCTACGGAGTTCCCGAGGAGCACGCGGAACGCGTGGTACCGCTGGTGGCGGGCTCCTGGGAGGAGAACCTCGCGAAGATCCCGCCCGAGGCGCCCTTCTTCCTGGCCCTGCCCCACCGCGGCGTGTGGCCCGCCGCCGACAACGCCAACCGCCCCGACTACCTGCGCGCGGACCTCCCCGCCGCCGCGACCGTGTCCGCCCGGGCGGCGGCCCGGATGTACGCGGCCCTGCTCGGCGGGGTGGACGGCGTCCGACTGCTCCCGGCGGAGGCGCTGCCCCGCCTGTACGAGCTCCAGACGTCGGAGCCGGACCGCGTTCTCGGCGCGCCGATCGACAAGGGCATGGGGTACTTCCTCGACCTGCCGGCGATGGGCGGCGAACCGGCCTTCGGCCACAACGGCAGCGGCGGCAGCATCGCCTTCGCCGACCACCGCCGCGGCCTGTCCTTCGCCTTCACCCACAGCCTCCTGACCGGCGGCCCCGCCTCCACCACCGCCGTCGACCTGGCGGCGGTGATCCGCACGGCGGTCGACCAGGAGGCCCGGGGCCGGCTCTGAGTCCGGACCGCGGGGACGGTCCACCCCCTCCCGGACACCGGCCGTCCTAGCGAAGAGGAACGCGCGGACCCGGACAGGAGCGCAGAAGCGCTGCACGCCTTCGACCGCTGCCGACCGTGGTTGTCAGTGGCCGCGTCTAGCATGGCGACCCATGAGGAAGACGCAGGTGGGGGCGGTCGAACGGCTGCTGCGCGAGATGATCGAGGACGGTCGGAACACGGACGACGCGGGCGCGGCCGGGTCGCGCGGCGGCGCGCTGCGGGCGGTGGAGCAGGCGCGGCCCGCGCGCTCGGTGGCGGCCCGGGTCGCCGCCGCCGGGGGCGTCGACGACGAGGCGGCCGCCCTCCTCACGGAGTTGACGACACGCCACCTCGGCGCGGACGTGACCCGGTGGCGCGGACTGCACGACGCGCTGGCCGACCACCGTGGCGGCCTGCCCGGGCTGGTCGCCGCGCTGCCGGTTCCGGCGGCGTCCGACGACGCCCTCCGTCCCCCCGTGCCCCGCAGCGTCCACCGCACGCTCGGCCTGCTCCTCGAGCACGCGGAGCCACGGCACGCCGCCGCCGCGCTCGCCGCCCTGCCGGAGCGGGTGACGACGGAGTTGCTCGCCGGCGGGACCCCGCCGGCGCCCGCCCTCGTGGCCGCGGTCGTCGACCACGGCGACACCCGCACCCGGACGGCCCTGGCCCGCCACCCCCGCCTCGACACACGGGTCCTGGCCCGGCTGGTCGCGGTCGGCGACGCCCGGGTCGCCGCGGCCGTCTATCGCAACCCACGCACCACCCAGTCCCTGCGCCGCACCGTCGCGGAGCGGCTCGACACCGTGCCGCTCGACGACGGGCTGCGCACCGAGCTGACGGCCCCGCACGGCCGGGTCCCCCGCACCTGGCTCGCCCCGCTGCTCGCCACGGGCGACCCGCAGCTCGTGGTGCCGGCACTGCGGTGGGGCGTGCGCCAGGTCGCCCAGCAGTACGCCCTGTTGAGGATCTGGGAGCGGACCGGCCCGGATGCCGTACGCGCCCTGCTCGACGACCCCGCCGCAGCCCCCTGGCTGAACCGAGCCGTCGTGGACACGGTCACCGAAGCCCTGGCCGCCCCGGACGGCGAGGGCCCACGCCGACTGCGCGCGCGGTGCGAGGCGTACGAGGACCCCACCCGGCTGCCCGCGCTGCTCGCCGGGGCCCGGGGCACCAGCACCCTGCGCGACCTGCTGTCCGAGCCGTACGCCCACGACCTCGACGCCCTCGCGGCGGCCCATGCCGCGACCCCGTTCATGCCCAAGGCCTGCGAGGAACTGGCCCGCCACGAGGCGGCGAGCGACGCGCAGCGCCACGCGTTCCGGCTGAGCGTCCTCAACGAGCCGTGGCGGGCCGGGGGCCGTCGCGCGGGAAACACCACACCGCCCGCACGGCGCCTCGCGGAGGAGGAACTCGACGACCGCGCCGCCGTCTGGGCGGAGGGCACGGCGGCGGCGGGGCTCCTCGACCCGGTCGACCTGATCGACACCGCGCGCCCCGCCATCCACGCCTTGGCCGCGCTCGCCCGCCTCGCCGAACGGAACCTGCTGGGCCCGGCGGCGACCGCCCGGCTGCGCGCATCGACGGAGGCACACCTCGGGGAGCGGAGGCGAGCCTGGGAGGCACTCGACGCCCTCCTGCCCGACCACGGAGGCACGGTCGCGGAACTGATCACCGAGGCGGGGAAGGCCCTGGACGAGACCACCGCGGAGCCTGCACCGCCCTCCGATCCCGAATCGCCGGCCGACCTCGACCCGTCTGCCGAGGGTGCTGCCCGGCCCGCACCGCACACCACCCCCGCACCCCACACCGCCCCCGAACCGCCGGCCGCGGAACCCGCGCCCCGGCAGACCCTCCCCCGGAGCGAGCGCGTGCACGCGCTGGCCGCGCTGGACCTGCTGTACTCCCTCGCCCCGGACGACGCTCCCCGCCCGAAGGACCCCGAGGTGCTGCGGGCGCTGGCCGTCCACGAGCAGGCGACCGCCCCCGGCCTCACCACCCCGCGGTGGTTCACCGCCGCCTGCGCGGTCCACGGCGTCCCCGCGTCCGAGAGCGGCTTCGCGTACGAGGCGCCCAGCCTCCAGCAGGTGCGTGCGCGACTCCCCGAGACGTACGGATCCGGCGCGCAGCACATCGAACAGGCTTACAAGCAGGGCGTGTTGCCCGCCGAGGAACTGCTCGCCCTGCTGCCCGCACGACGCCTGCTCCTGCTGCCCCACGACTGGCAGCGACTCGCGTTCGCCGACGCCTGGCGGGCCGCGCTCGCCCGCCGGCTGCGCGCCGAACTCGGCACCGACCCGGACGCCTGGCTCCGCCTGGCCGCGACCGTGACGGCGTCCGAAGCCGAATCGGAGGGGCTGACCTGGGCGGAGTTGCTGGAGCGCGCGCAGTCCGGGACCGGCCCGGCGACACGCGCCGAGAAGCCCATCGGCAGGGCCAGGCCGGGCACGCCCGACCGGGCGATCGAGCTGCTGGAGCACGGCGACCATCTGTGGGCCTGGCCGGAGGGCACCCTGCTCTGCCTCGCCGACGCACAGGTGGTCGACGCCGTACTGCCCCGGCTCGGTCCCGACGGGCCGTGGCTGCTCGCCGCGTACCTGCTGCGCCACGAGCGCACACCGCGCGCCGTCCTCGACCGGCTGCTCACGGACCGCGACCCCGCCGCCCTGCGGGTCCTCGCCGCCCAGGCCCGCTGGATGAAGCGGAGCGGCGCGGTGGAGCGCCTTGTCGACCTCGACGACCCCGAGGTGGACCTCGCCCTGCTGCGGAACTGGAACCCCCGGCCGATCGTCCACCGGATCGTGACCCGGTCGCGCCCCGGCACCGGGCGGACGTCCCTCGGCGCCCGGGTGCTGGCCGACTGGCGCACCACGGGCTCCGCATGGCCGGCCGGGGGCCTGACGTGGCTGTCCTCCGCCGAACCCGACCTCGTGGAGGAGCTGCTCGAAAAGCACGGCTCGCGGATCGGCCTCGCCCATCAACTGCTCGGCTGCCTCAGGCTGTTCGAACACGGCGGCGCCGACCGGCTGGCGCGGCTCGCGGGGCGGGACGCGCTGGGGCGCTCCGCCACGGCCCTGTGCGCGAAGGCCCTCGCGTCAGCCGACCCCGCCGCCGTCCTCCGTACCCGGCTCGACCGCGAACTGGCACCGGAGAAGCTCGTCCGGAAGCTGCGGCGCGCCCCCGGCGCCCCGCACGCACGCGACCTCGTCGAATCCCTCCCGCCGGGCGAGCCCGTGGACTGGACCGCCCTCGAAGCCGCCCATGCCCAGGAACCGCTCCCGTACTGGCAGGACCTCGTCCGCCTGGACGGCGTCCCCGAGGACGTACGACTGCGACACGCGGCGCTCCTGCCCGAGCCGGGCCCCGACGGCATACCCGACAGCGCGCGACTCACCCGGGAGCGGGCCCGGCACGGCCTGGGCGGCCTGTTCCACTGCGCGCCTACCACCCAGCTGGACGGACTGCTCACGGCGCGGCTCCTCGACGGCACGGACCTCGTACGCCTCGCGGCCCCGGCCGCCCGGCTGCTCGCCTATCTGGGTGCCGCCGCCCGCCGCACGGACGCCCCGCCCGAGGCATCCGAGGCTCGCACCGTCCTCGCCGACCTCGTGCGCTCCGGACTCGGCACGGACCCGACGGCCTGGCACAGGGTCGCCGAGCGGCTGACCGGCCTCGACCCCGAGTGGGATCCGGTCTCGACGGTGGAGGCGCTGCTCGCCGACCGGAAGGAGCCGACCGGAGGAAGCCGACCGGAGGAAGCCGACCGGAGGAAGCCGACCGGAGGGAGTTGATCGGAGGTGCCCTCCCGATCAGTGACCACTGATCGGGAGGAGGACAGGACCGATCCCGACACCGGCCCGACCCATCGAGGCGTACGGGCCGGCCGGGGTCACCGCACCAGCTCGGACGCCAGCAGGTCCATGAGCAGTCCGTCGTGCCAGGTCCCGTCCTCGCCCCGCTCGTACTGCCGCATCACGCCGACGCGCCGGAACCCCGCCTTCTCGTAGCAGCGGATGGCCGCGGCGTTGTCGGCCGCCGGGTCGATGACGAGCCGGTGGTGTCCGAGGTCGTCGACCAGATGGCGGGCGAGGGTCCGGACGGCGTCGGTGCCGAGGCCCCTGCCGTGCACGGAAGGGTCGAGGAACAGGTCGATCCCGGCGTGCCGGTAGTCCGGTTCCTCCTCGGCGTACCACTGGATCATTCCGACGATCCGGCCGTCGTGAAGGACCGTCAGACAGTGGGTGGAGGAGTCCTCCAGGTCGGAGACGACCTCTGCCGTCATGTCGTCCCCACCGCGCCACCGCGCCCGGACCTCGGGGGTGGAGCGGACGGCCGCCAGGGCCGGGACGTCCCCGGGGCCGGAGGGACGCAGGACGACGACCGAACCGCGCAACTCGTTCATGCGTACAGCCTGCCCGAGGACCGATCACGGGAAAGCCGCTTCTCCGGAGCCGCGACTGGCAAAATCCCCCAGTGACGTCCGGCCCCCACGAGGGCTGCCTGAAACACACGGAGGACCCATGACCAGCGAACCCGTACCTTTTCAGGTGTACAAGGAGGGGACCTACCTGCACGGGACGAAGGCGAGCCTGAAGCCGGGAGACCTGTTGAGTCCGGGATACGCGTCCAATTTCGAGGAAGGGCGCGTGTCCCGCCACGTCTACGTCTCCGAGACCCTGGACGCCGCCGCCTGGGGCGCGGAGCTCGCCGCCGGCGACGGACGGGGACGGATCTACGTGGTGGAACCGACCGGTGACCTGGAGGACGACCCCAACGTCACCGACAAGAAGTTCCCGGGCAATCCCACCCGTTCCTACCGCACCCGTCAGCCCGTACGCGTCCTCTCCGAGCTGGAGGGCTGGTGCGGGCACTCGCCGCAGAAGATCCAGGCCATGCGGGAAGGGCTGGCCGAACTGCGCCGTCAGGGCATCGCCACCATCCTCGACTGACCGCGAGGCGCGTCGCCCGCGTCCCCCGGACGGCGGGCGATCGCGTGGTGCGGCCACCGTGGTGGCCACATGCTGGACATGGCGTCCAGGATCTGCGCAGACATGACTGCTCCCGAGCGGGGCACTCGCAGGAGGGTGCCTGACGGAGAGGGAGCCATGACGAGAGAATCGACCCGGGCCTCCGTGCCCGCGACCACAGGAACCGTGACCACGGCCGTACCGGCCCGACTGGACCGCCTGCCCTGGTCACGCTGGCACTGGATGATCGTGATCGGCCTCGGAACCGTGTGGATCCTGGACGGCCTCGAGGTGACGATCGTCGGCAACATCGCCGGCCGCCTCGCCGAGGACGGCAGCGGCCTCGACATCACCGCCGCCCAGGTGACCGGAACGGCGGCCGCCCTGTACGTCGCGGGCGCCTGTTCCGGAGCACTGTTCTTCGGGTGGCTGACCGACCGTTACGGCCGCAAGAAGCTCTTCATGGTGACGCTGGCCGTCTATCTCGGGGCCACGGCGCTCACCGCCCTGTCGATGGAATCCTGGTGGTTCTTCCTCTTCCGCTTCCTCACCGGCTTCGGCATCGGCGGGGAGTACGCGGCCATCAACTCGGCGATCGACGAACTGATCCCGTCCCTGTACCGGGGCCGGGTCGACCTGATCATCAACGGCAGCTACTGGCTCGGCGCGATCGGCGGGGCCCTGCTCTCCATCGTCATGCTGGACACGAACATCTTCGCCGTCAACGTGGGCTGGCGGCTCAGCTTCGCGCTCGGCGTGGTCCTCGGCCTGGTGATCCTCCTGGTCCGAAGGCACGTGCCGGAGAGTCCACGATGGCAGTTCATCCACGGTCACGGCGAGGACGCCGAAAAGCTGGTGTCGTCCGTCGAGCGCGAGGTCGAGGAGGAACACGGCCGTCCGCTGCCGGCACCCGCGGGTGAGATCACCATCCACCAGCGCCGGAGCATCGGCTTCGGACTGATCGCGAAGACGGTGTTCCGCCGCTATCCGCGCCGCGCCGTCCTCGGCCTGTCGCTCTTCATCGGCCAGGCGTTCCTCTACAACGCCATCACCTTCGGCTTCGGCACGATCCTCACCACGTTCTTCGACGTGCCCACCGGTCACACGGGCTACTACTTCGCCGTCATCGCCGCGGGCAACTTCCTCGGCCCGCTGCTGCTCGGCAAGCTCTTCGACACCGTCGGCCGCCGCGTCATGATCTCGTCGACCTACCTGCTGTCGGGCCTGCTGCTGTTCGGCACGGCCTGGCTGTTCGGCAGCGGCGTGCTCACCGCCACCACCCTCACGGCCTGCTGGTGCGTCGTGCTGTTCTTCGCCTCGGCCGGGGCGTCGAGCGCGTACCTCACCGTCTCGGAGGTCTTCCCGATGGAGACCCGGGCCATGGCCATCGCCTTCTTCTACGCGATCGGCACGGCGGCCGGCGGCATCAGCGGCCCCCTGATCTTCGCCGACCTCACCGAATCCGGCGTGCCGTCCGAGACGGTCCTCGCCTTCCAGATCGGTGCCGGCCTGATGTGCGCGGCCGGCCTCGTGGCCGCCTTCCTCGCGGTGAAGGCGGAGCGCCGCTCCCTGGAGGACATCGCCGAACCCCTGTCCGCGGCCCGCGACGAGGCGGAACCGTCCCGCGGCTGACACCCCACGAACGTCACCGCTCCACGGCCGCCCGCGCATTCGCGGCCGGCGCACGGGCGGAAGGACGAAAGACGTGGTCGAACCCCCGACTCGGCGTTCGGCCCACGGAGAGATGAGCGAGGTACATCCATGCACATGTACGTTTCGCAGGAGCCCGTCCTTGCGGCCGGGGTCTGGCAGTCCGGTCTGGCCCAGGTCCTGGGCGGGCTGATCGTGGTCGTGGTTCTGATCGGAGCCTTCGTGTTGGGCATCCGGATCAAGAACCGCGAGCTTCCGCCGCCCGACCCGAAGGCCCAGCCCCGGCGGCCCGACACGGACCGGCTGCCCGGCGAGGTCTCCGAGCACCGGAAGCCCTCGGAGGTGCCGCAGACCGACGGCGAGCACCGGCTCAGGCCCCACAACCTGAAGAACTCGGGTGAGACCGACCCCGGACCGCAGAGCGAGGAGAAGCGCAAGTGGGGCGGCATCTCCAGCGGAGGCTTCGGCAGCGGCGGAACGGGCCACGGGGACTGAGTCCGTCACATCGCTCCCGCCCGAGGCGGCGTCCGCCGCCTCGGGCGCGGTCTGCCGCGCTCGGGGAAACCGCCGCGGGACCGCCGTACTACGTCCGGTCCGCGCTCCCGTCGACCAGGTACTGGATGCCGGGGGCGTAGAGGTCCGCCAGCCGTTCGGCGGTGGTGCGGGCGGTGGCGCCGTCGGGACGGTGGAGGCTCAGGGTGGCGCCCAGGCCCAGGAGCTGGCCGGCGACGAGTTCGGCGCGCAGCCGGGCGTCGGGCCCGGTGAGGAGCTCCGCGAGGCGGTCGGTGACCTGCTCGCGGAAGCGGGCGCGCAGCAGGGTGCGTTCGTCCTCGATGCCGAGGGAGAAGACCACGCGCAGGAGCGGGTCGCCGCGGAGCCGGTCGCGGAGCTCGACCATGGTCAGGACGAGGTGCCGGCCGAGGCCGGGCAGCGGGGCGGCGAAGAGTTCGGCGGCCGCCGGGCGGAAGTCGACCACCGTGTTGAACAGGGCCTCCTTGCTGCCGAAGCGTTTGACGATCAGGGACGGGCTCACCCCGGCCGCCGCGGCGATGCCCCGCATGGTGACCTCGGCGTACGGCTTGAGCGTGAACGCCCGCCGTGCGGCGCGGATGATCGCCTCGCGTCCGGTCTCCGGACCCGCGCCGGTCTCCGGACCCGTTCCCCCTCCGTCCGCGGGGGAGGTCCCGGCTTCCCGGCGGACGGTCCGGCCCGCGTCGGCCGTGGCCGGGGAGGCGGAGTCGTCCGGGGCCGGGGAGACGGGTTCGTCGGTGGTGCTCATGCGTTCCCTCGGGCGGCGCTGGTGGGCGGTGGCACCGCGACCGTACCGCCCGGCCGGTCCCCCTCGCGCGTCGCCTCCCGGCCCGGCCGGTCGGACGGCAGGAGGAGGGTGGCGACGAGGGCGGCGAGGGCCGCTCCGGCGGCGATCAGGAAGATCAGCAGATAGGCGTGGAGCGTCGGCGCGGTCCTGCCGCCGGCCACGAAGGTCACACGGGCCAGCACGGCGGTGACCACGGCGCTGCAGCAGGCCTGTCCCACGGAACGCATCAGGGTGTTGAGGCCGTTGGCCGACGCGGTCTCGGTCACCGGCACGGCCCGCATGACGAGGGCGGGCAGCGCGGAGTAGGCGATGGCGGTGCCGCAGGCGACCACGGTGGCGCCGGCGACGATCAGCCAGAGGCTGTGGCTGGTGAAGAAGCGCACCACGTAGCCCAGCGTCATGACGACCGCCGCGACGGCGAGCGCGGTGCGGGGCCCGTACGAGGCGGATATCCGCGCCGAGAGCGGGGACAGGGCCACCATCGCGAGCCCACCGGGCAGCAGGCAGAGTCCGCTGACGACGAGGGAGGCGCCGAGGCCGTAGCCGGTGCTCGTGGGCTCCTGCACGAGCTGGGCGGTGACCAGGGAGTTGGCGTAGAACGAGAAGCCGATGAGCAGGGCCGCGACGTTGGTCAGCAGCACGGCGGGCCGGGCGGACACCCTGAGGTCCATGATCGGGGACGGGGTGCGCAGTTCGTACCGGCCCCAGAGCAGGCCCACGGCCACCGAGGCGCCGAGCAGACCGAGCGTCGGCACGGAGGTCCAGCCCCAGCCGGAACCCTGGGTGATGGCCAGGAGCACACCGACCAGCAGGGCGGCGAGGCCCAGCGTGCCCGGCACGTCGAAGCGCCCCCGGGAGCGCACGGCCGACTCCGGCACGACCCACAGCACGAGCAGGAGGTCGAGCAGGCCGAGCGCGGCGGACGCCCAGAACATGGTGTGCCAGTCGAAGTTGTCCGTCACGACGGCGGTCAGGGGGAGTCCGATCGCCGCGCCGATGCCGAGGGTGGAGCTCATGAGCGCGATCGACGGCAGGACGCGCTCGGCGGGGAGCTCGTCGCGGATGATGCTGATGCCGAGCGGGATCACGGCGAGGGCCGCGCCCTGGAGGGCCCGGCCGGTGATCAGCACGCCGATGTCGGAGCTGACCGCGCAGAGCGCGGAACCGAGGGTGAGGACCGCGAGCGACGCGAGCAGGACCCGCCGCTTGCCGTACATGTCGCCGACCCGGCCGAGCACCGGGGTGAACACCGCGCCGGTGAGGAGGGTGACGGTCACGAGCCAGCCCGCCGCGCCCGCGCTCGCCCCGGTCAGCTCGGGCACGTGCGGCAGCAGCGGCACGACGAGGGTCTGCATGACGGCGACGACCATGCCGCAGAAGGCGAGGACGGGGACGACGAGCCGGGAACGGGCGGGCTCGGACGTCGTGCCGGGCGTGGGTTCGGCGGAGACCATCGTGCTCCAGAGGCGAGGCGAGAGCCGGAAAGAACGGGGGTGTACATATGTTCACCCCCAGGGTAAACAGGCGTGCACCCCCTGCCAAGACCGGGGCCTCGGCACCCGGCCCAGCCCTTCGCGGACCTGCTGCCGCGCGGGCGGCGGTCCCTCCCTCGTGCCGGGCGCGGTGGGGCGGGCGATGCTGGGGGCATGGGTGACGCGTTCCCACGACGGCCGTCGCCCGCCTACCGGGCGGCGGCGCGAAGGGCCCTGCGGGTCACGGTCTCGGCCTCGGCCGGGTTCTACGTGCTCCTCCACGGCTTCGACTCGGCGGTCGGCGCCACGTACGCCCTGTTCGGCGCGATCGCCATGGCCGGGCTCTCGCACCTCCCCGGCTCCGGGCGCCGGCGGGCCGTGCTCCTGCTGGGCCTGGTGCCGGTGTGCTGGGTGCTGATCACGCTCGGCACGTACCTGTCCGTACGGACGTGGAGCGCCGTGGCCGGCATGCTCGTGGTCGGGTTCGTGCTGGCGTTCACGGCCGTCGGAGGACCCTGCTTCGCCGGCGCGGCCACGGGGCTGCAGCTGATGTACATCCTGCCGTCGTTCCCGCCGTACGACCCCGGCTCGCTGGGCGAACGACTGGCGGGGGCGACCTTCGGGCTCGTCCTGCTCGCCGTCGCGGAGGTGACGCTGCTGCCCGAGCCGGCGGCCCTGCCCTACCGCGAACGGGCCGCCCGGGCCGCCGAGGGCGCGGCACGCTGCGCGGACCGGCTGTGTTCCGCCCCGTACACACTGCCGGAGGCCATGCTGCGCACCGCCCGGAACTTGAGCACGGGACTCCGTTCCTCCCACGTCCCGGAGGCGGAACGGCCGGCCGGAGCGGGTGTGCGAGCGAGGGCGCTGGCCCACACGGGCCTGGCGACACGCACGCTGCTCGGCCGACTGACGGCGCTGCCGCCGCCCCCTCCGACCACGGCCCCGCCCCGGGAGGCCGAGGCGTCCGGGGCAGGGGCCCCGGACCCGCTGCGGGCGGTCGCGGACGTGGCGGGGGAGACCGCCGCCCGGCTCAGAGGCGACATGCCCGACGGCCGGGCACATGCCCGCCTGCGGCGGATCCGTCAGGCACTGACGGCGGCCGATGACGCCTCTCCCGCCGTGCTGCGCCGCAACGCGGCCCTCCTGGAGCTGGTGGACGCGGCGCTCGCGATGTCCACCGCGGCCGACATCGCCGTACGGGGCCGAGCGGCCGACGCACCGGCGCCCGGCCCGTTCTGGTACGCGCGGATGCGGGCACCACGGCTGTGGTGGCGGCGCCTGTCGGGCCACGTCGGCGGCCGGTCGGTGTTCTTCCAGAACGCCGTACGGATCAGCCTGGCCCTGGCGGCGGCCCGGCTGATCGCGGGCGTCGACACCCTCCCGCACGGCTTCTGGGTGCTGCTGGCCACCCTGACGCTGACGCGCACGACGGTACGGGAGACCCGGAGGACGGAGCGGATCGCGCTGACCGGCACGCTCGTCGGCGCGCTGGTCGCGGCGGCGCTGCTGGCGCTGGTCGGCACCGACATCGAGGTCTACGCCGTGGCACTGCCGCCGCTGATGCTGGTCACCTTCACGCTGGGGCCGGTGAAGGGCGTCGGGTGGGCACAGGCGCTGTTCACGGTGGTGGTCGCCCTGGTCTTCGCACAGCTGGCGCCGGCCACCTGGCAGCTCGCCGAGTTCCGGCTGCTCGACGTGCTGACCGGCAGCGCGATCGGCGCCGTGTTCGGACTGCTGGCCTGGCCGCGCGGCGCCCAGGACGAGTTGCGGCGGTCGGTCGCGGTGCTGCTGAGGATCGCCGCGGAGATCGTCGTGGCCACGACGGCGCAGATCGCGGCGGGCGGACGGCGCGTGCCGGTGGTCACCGCACCGGGCCACCGTTCGCTGCAGCACGCCCTGGTCATGGCGGAGTCGGCGTACGCGCAGTACCAGAGCGAACCGAAGGGGCCCGCTCCGCCGCGGGCCGGCCAGGACTGGCAGGCCGCGCTCATCGCGGGCCACCACACGCTGTGGGGCGCCGACCGGCTCCTCGTACCTCCCGATCCGGTCGTGGTTCCGCCGCTGGGGAGAGAAGCCGCGGAGTCCGTCATCCGCACGGGCGACCGGGTCGCGGCGGACATGTTGCTGACCTCCGCCCGCATCGATCCCACCGGGGACACCGTGGACACACCGGTGCCGCCCCACGCCCCGACGGCCTCCGCCACCATCGCCGTGGACCCGCCCGGAGCACCGCGCGCGTACTACGCGACGGTGTCCTGGCTGGCCTCGCTGACGACGGACCTCGTACGGCTCGCAGGCGACCCCCGCACCGCTGCCGACGCTCCCGTCGACACGCGGCGTTCGCACCGGGCAGGCGATCCGGGAGCGGCGCCGACGGCCGGCTGTCACGATGAAACCGACCGTCAGAACCGACCGTGAGGGTGGGGCGAGGATGCCGACTGCCGAGGGGTACCCGGCGCGTGCCGTCGCCCAGGCGCGCACGCTGGCCGACATGGACGCCCGACTCGTGGAGTGCCGGGCGTGCCCCCGGTTGGTGGCGTGGCGGGAGGCGACCGCCCTCGAAAAGCGAGCGGCGTTCCGGGACCGGGAGTACTGGGGCCGCCCCGTGCCCGGATTCGGGCCCGCGGACGCGACCCTGCTGATCACCGGCCTCGCACCCGCCGCGCACGGCGCGAACCGGACCGGCCGGATGTTCACCGGGGACCGGGCCGGTGACCTGCTGTTCGCGACCCTGTACGAGCTGGGGCTGGCCTCCCGGGCGACCGTGACCGGTCCCGACGACGGGCTGGAGCTCACCGGCGTGCGGGTCACCGCCCCGGTGCACTGCGCACCGCCGGACAACCGCCCCACGCCCGGCGAACGCGACACCTGCCGCCCGTGGCTGACCCGCGAGACACAGCTGCTGCGACCGACCCTGCGCGCGGTCGTCGCCCTGGGCGCCTTCGGCTGGCAGGCCGCGCTCGCGGCGCTGGGCGAGGCCGGGTGGAGCGTGCCCAGGCCGAGGCCGGCGTTCGGGCACGGGGCGCGGGTGCCCCTGCCCACCGCGGACGGGTCGGGCGACCCGCTCACGGTCTTCGGCTGCTACCACGTGAGCCAACGCAACGTCTTCACCGGCAGGTTGACGCCGGAGATGCTGAGCCGGGTCCTCGCCGAGGCGGCACACGCCGCTGGTCTGCCGGTCGAACGACGGGGCGGGTGAGCCGCCTTGTCCCCGACGGGCAGCCGGACGGCGTGTGGCGCTCCGCCTTCCCCGGCCTCCCCACCTGAAGCCCGTCGGGACGGCGTGCCCCGGACGGTTTGTTCCGGGACGGCGTGTCCCGGGACGGTGTGCCCGCCGGGACGGTGTGTCAGAGGACGGCGAGCCGGTTCACGAGCAGTTCCACCCTCCGTTCGGTGTCCTCCGGTGGCAGCCGTCCCTCCCGGGTCAGGGTGGCAAGGCCGTGCAGGGACGCCCAGAACACCTCAGTGAACAGTCCCGGGTGGACGCCGTCCCCGGCGACCTCGCCCAGGCTTTCCAGCAGGGCGGCGAAGGCGTCCTTCAGCGGCTCGGGGGTGTCCTC
>NZ_JBITXP010000045.1:0-29922 GCF_044544765.1 Streptomyces sp. NPDC053513 | reverse complement strand
TCGGAGGAGGCGTTCACGGTGTACGTCTGGTTGATGTTGTCGGCGCTGCCGCCGGCCCGGTTGCTCAGGTTGTAGACCGAGCCGTCGGGGGCGATGAGGTCGACGACCAGGTCGCCGATGTAGGTGTGGACGATGTCCACGCCGACCTGGAGGTTGCTCGGGGCGTTGCCGGTGACGCCGGTGACGTTGAGCGACGAGGTGACCGCGACGCCGTTGTCCGGGATGGAGACGTCGGCGTCGTTGGTGAACACCGTGCCGCCACCGCCGCCACCGCCGGGGCGGGAGCCGACGCTGATCGCGGCCCAGGCGTTCTCGACGGCCGTGACCTCGGCGCTGCCGGCACCGTACAGCTCGGTGGCCGCGGCGACCGTGCCGGTGCGGGCACCGGCGTAGTTGGTGTTCGAGGTGAACTTGGTGGTGAGCGCCTTGAACCAGATCAGGCGGGCCTTGTCGATGCCGATGCCGGTGACCGGGAGACCGTCGGAGGTCGGCGAGTTGTAGCTCACGCCGTTGATGGTCTTGGCGCCGCTGCCCTCGGAGAGCAGGTAGAAGAAGTGGTTCGCCGGGCCCGAGGAGTAGTGGACGTCGATGGAGCCGATGCCCGAGTACCACGAGTCCTTGGACGAGCCGTCCTTGCTCGGCTTGTCCATGTAACGGAGCGGCGTGCCGTTGCCGTTGATGTCGATCTTCTCGCCGACGAGGTAGTCGCCCTTGTCGTTGGCGTTGTTGGCGTAGAACTCGACCGCCGCCGCCATGATGTCCGAGGTGGCCTCGTTGAGGCCGCCGGACTCGCCGCTGTAGACCAGGCCGGCGGTGTTGGAGGTGACGCCGTGCGTCATCTCGTGCGCGGCCACGTCGATGGACGTGAGCGGCTTGCTGTTGCCCGTGCCGTCGCCGTACGTCATGCAGAAGCAGGAGTCGGACCAGAAGGCGTTGACGTACGCGTTGCCGTAGTGGACGCGGGAGTACGCGCCGACGCCGTCACCGCGGATGCCGGAGCGGCCGTGGACGTTCTTGTAGTAGTCCCACGTGAGGGCGGCGCCGTAGTGCGCGTCCGCGCCCGCGGTCTCCTTGTTGGAGGGGAGGCCGTTGCCCCACGTGTCCGTGGTGTTGGTGAACAGCGTCCCGGTGCCCGACGTACCGCCGTTGAGGTTGTACGTCTTGTGGTTGCCGCGGGTGGTGTCGGTCAGCGTGTACGAGGGCGCGGTGCCGAGGGTCACCTGGCCGCTGTACTGCGTGTTGCCGATGCCGGTCTCGATGGCCTGCCACTCGTAGAGCTTCGCGCCGGTCTTCGCGTCCGTCACGACGTGCAGCTCGTTCGGGGTGCCGTCGTGCTGGAGGCCGCCGACGACGGTCTCGTACGCGAGGACGGGCGTGCCGTTCGCGGCCCAGACGACCTTGCGCGGGGCACGGCTGGCGGCCGTGGACTTGGCGCCCTCGGCGTTGGCGCGGCCGACCGCCTGCTTCTCGGCGGCGGCCGGGGCGACGGTCGCGGCGGCGACGTCGACCTTGGTGATGTCCGCGCGGGTGGCCTTGGTCACCGAGGTGGTGGCGCCGGCCTTGGTCTCCGCGACGACGAGGTCGCCGCCGAGCACCGGGAGGCCCTGGAAGGTGCGCTCGTAGCGCGTGTAGGTCGAGCCGTCGCGGTTCTGGACCACGTCGCGGACGACCAGCTTCTCCTGGGCGCCGAGGCCGAGGGACTTGGCCGTGGCGGCCGAGTCGGCCTGGGCGGCCTTGATCAGCGCGGCGCGCTGGGCCGGGGAGAGGTCGGCCGGCAGCTTGCCGGGGTTGACCTTGCCGACGGACTGCGCCGCGGGGGCCGCGGCGAAGGTGTCGGCCGACGCGGTGCCGGACTGGACGCCGAGGGTGAGCATGGCGGCGGCGGCGATCAGGGCGCCGGTCGCGGTGGCACGGCGGCTGGGCGTGGATCTCACGCAGACTCCTTAAGCGATGGGGGGTACCGGCGGACTTGGGTGAGCCCGTCCGGGCGGAGCAAGGAGAGCTGTGGAGCAGGTGCTTGTGACGCGGAACCCGGCGGATCGGGGCCCAGGGGGTCCGAACCCGTTCGGGTGACGCGGTGAACTCTGGTGCGAAGAACCGGGGAGAGAGTGACAGGAATGACGGGGACCTGTCAGGACCGCGGCGGGAAGTTGGCCGGAAATCGTCCGCTGTCCGAATGTCCGTGTTCGTTAACCGGACGTTTCGTCGATCATGGTCGCAATGTCGTCCGAGGTTCCGTGGAGGCCGAATTCGAAGAGCCCTCCGGGCCGCAACCGTCGCCGGCGTCATGGGCGGGGGCGGCGGGGAGGGCATACCGGTGGACCGGCCTCATCGCGTCAGGGCGTGGCTGAATCTTTTCCATCCCTGGGGCGTTCGGTCGGCCGGTCGTGTGTGCCGGGCAGCCGACGTGCGGGGGTGGCCGCCCCCCACTTCCGTCCGTCATCCCACCAGGCTGTCCCGCCACGCCCGGTGCAGGCCCGCGTAGTGGCCCTCGCCCTTCACCAGGGCCGACGGGGGGCCGTCCTCGACGATCCGGCCCGCCTCCATCACCAGCACGCGGTCCGCCACCTCGACCGTCGACAGGCGGTGGGCGATGACCACCGCCGTACGGCCCGCCAGGACCGTGTCCATCGCCTGCTGCACCGCCCGCTCGCCCGGCACGTCCAGGGAGCTGGTCGCCTCGTCCAGGATCAGGACCGCCGGGTCCGCCAGCAGGGCGCGGGCGAAGGCCACCAACTGGCGCTGGCCGGCCGAGATCCGGCCACCGCGCTTGCGGACGTCCGTGTCGTAGCCGTCCGGGAGGCCCGTGATGAACTCGTGCGCCCCGATGGCCTTCGCCGCCGCTTCGATCTCCGCGCGGGTCGCGTCCGGGCGGCCGATCGCGATGTTGTCCGCGACCGTGCCCGAGAAGAGGAACGCCTCCTGGGTGACCATCACGATGCCGCGGCGGAGGTCGGGGGTCGACAGGTCGCGGAGGTCCGTGCCGTCCAGCCTGACGTGGCCGGTCGTCGGGTCGTAGAAGCGGGCCAGCAGCTTCGCCAGCGTCGACTTGCCCGCGCCCGTCGCGCCCACCACCGCGACCGTCTGGCCCGCCGGGATCGTCAGGTCGAAGGCGGGGAGGACCTCGCCGCCCGTCCGGTAGGCGAAGCCGACCTTCTCGAAGGTGATCTCCCTGCCGGGCGCGCCGGTGCGGTGGGGGAGCTCGTGGGGCGTCGTCGTCTCCGGGACCCCCGGTTCCTGGGCCAGGAGGCCGGCGATCTTGGTGAGGGACGCCGCTGCCGACTCGTACGAGTTCAGGAACATGCCCAGGCGGTCGATCGGGTCGTACAGGCGGCGCATGTAGAGGACCGCCGCGGCCAGGACGCCCAGTTCGAGGCTGCCGGCCGCCACTCGGTACGCGCCCCAGAGGCACATGCCGGCCACCGCCGTGTTCGCCACCAGGCGCGAGCCCACCACGTAGCGGGCCATTTCCAGGAGGGCGTCGCCGTTGCTTCGTTCGTGGCGGCGGTTGAGCACCGCGAACTCCGCGTCGTTGGCCCGTTCGCGGCGGAACGCCCGGACCGGACGGATGCCGTTCATCGTCTCCGCGAACTTCACGATCACGCCCGCGATGGCCGTGGAACGCTCCGCGTACACCCTGCCGGCGCGCCGCCGGTAGAGACGGATGAGGAGGTGGAGCGGGAGGAAGGAGGCCACTGCCACCGCTCCGATGCCCCAGTCCAGCCAGAGGAGGACCAGCGAGATCGAGAGGAAGGAGAGGACGACCCCGATGAGTTCCTGGAGGCCCTCCGAGAGCAGTTCCCGGAGCGACTCGACGTCCGTGGTCGAACGGGAGATCAGCCGGCCCGAGGTGTAGCGCTCATGGAAGTCGACGCTGAGGAGCTGGGAGTGCCGGAAGATCCGGCCGCGCAGGTCGAGCAGCGCGTCCTGGTTGATGCGGGCGGCTCCGCGGACGAAGGCGTACTGGAGGACGCCCGACAGGGCGGCGCAGAGGAGGTAGCCGACGGCCACGGCGACGACCGGGCCGCGGTCCCCCGCGCGGAAGGCCGGGACGCCGCGGTCGATGGCGTACGCGACGAGCAGCGGGCCCGCCTGCAGCGCCGCCTCCCTGACGAGGAGGATCAGGGCCGCGACCACGACCCGCGCGCGATGGGGGGCGAGGAGGGAGCGGAGCAGGGCTCCGGTCGCTCCCGGGGGCGCGGGCAGGTCGTCGCGGTCGAAGGGGTCGGCCGGCGGTTCGGCCGGCGGCTTCGTCTTCTTCCGGAGCGTGGTGTCCGTCATCGGTTCCCGTCCCCCTCGCCGGACATCAGCCAGGCGTACTCGGCGCTGCTGCGCAGCAGTTCCTGATGGGTGCCCACGGCCGCGATCCGGCCGCGCGAGAGCAGCGCGACCCGGTCGGCCAGCATCACCGTCGACGGGCGGTGCGCCACGACCAGGGCCGTCGTCTCCTGGAGGACCTCCCGCAGGGCCGCCTCGACCCGGGCCTCCGTGTGGACGTCGAGCGCCGACAGCGGGTCGTCCAGGACCAGGAACCGGGGTCTGCCCACCACCGCGCGGGCCAGGGCGAGCCGCTGCCGCTGGCCGCCGGAGAGGCTGAGGCCCTGCTCGCCGACCTGGGTCGCGGTCCCCTCGGGCAGCCGGTCGACGAAGCCGTCCGCCTGGGCGACGCCCAGGGCGCGGCGCAGCTCCGGGTCACCGGCTCCTTCCGCGCCCATCAGGACGTTCTCGCCGACGCTCGCGGAGAACAGCGTCGGCTCCTCGAACGCCACGGAGACGAGCGAGCGGAGCTTCTCCCGTTCCATGAGGGCGATGTCCTCGCCGTCGAGGAGGATCCGGCCGGCCGTCGCCTCGTGCAGGCGCGGCACGAGGGCCGTGAGGGTCGTCTTGCCGGAGCCGGTGCCGCCGACCAGGGCCAGGGTCTCACCGGGGCGGATGTGGAGGTCGATGCCGTCCAGGACGGGGGGCGTCCCCTCGGGGGCGTCCGGGTAGCGGAAGGTGACGCCCTCGAAGCGGACCCCGTCCGGACGGCGAGGGCCAGGGGTGCCGCCGGCCGTGTCCGTTTCCTCGTCGGTGTCCATCACCTCGAAGTAGCGTTCCGTCGCGGTCGCCGCCTCCTTGGTCATCGCGAGGAGGAAGCCGATCGACTCCACCGGCCAGCGCAGCGCCAGGGCCGTCGACAGGAACGCGACGAGGGTGCCCGCCGACAGGTTCCCGTCGGCGACCTGGACGGTGCCGAGCACCAGGGCCGCTCCGATGGCCAGCTCCGGGAGGGTGGTGATCACCGCCCAGATCACGGCGATCAGCCGCGCCTTGGCCAGTTCCGTGCCGCGGAGCCGGCCCGAGAGTTCGTGGAACGCCTTCGCCTGGCTGCGGTGGCGGCCGAAGCCCTTCACGATCCGGATGCCGAGGACGCTCTCCTCGACCACCGTCGTCAGATCGCCGACCTGGTCCTGGGCCCGGCGCGCCACCACTCCGTACCGGCGTTCGAAGAGGTTGCTGATGATCGTGAGGGGGATCACGGGGGTGAGGAGCACGAGGCCGAGAGTCCAGTCCTGGGACAGGAGGAGGACATAACCGGCCAGGATCGTCACGGCGTTGACCAGGAGGAACGTCAGCGGGAAGGCCAGGAACATCCGGACCAGCATCAGGTCCGTCGTGCCGCGCGAGAGCAGCTGTCCGGAGGCCCACCGGTCGTGGAAGGCGATCGGGAGCCGCTGGAGCCTGCCGTACAGCTCGGCCCGCATCCCGGCCTCCACGGAGGACAGCGGGCGGGCCACCAGCCAGCGGCGGAGGCCGAACAGGGCGGCCTCGGCGACCCCCAGGAGCAGCAGGTACAGCGCGCCGAGCCAGACGCCCCCGGGGTCCCGGTCCGCGACGGGCCCGTCGACCAGCCACTTCAGGACGATCGGGATGACGAGCGACAGACAGGAGGCGACGATCGCGACGACCGCCGCCGTGAACAGCCGTCCCCGCACGGGCCGCACGTACGGCCAGAGACGGAGCAGGACGCGGACCGTCGAACGGTCGGGACGCGGGGGGATCGGTTTCTCGGGCATCAGAACCGACCATACGGTTCACCACTGACACGCCTCATCCGGTTTTCCGTACCGGTGGGCACACGGGGGCGGCACCCCCCGGACGCCGTCCCCGGCCGACCCCCACCCGACCGCGACCGTCCCGGGCCGCCTCCGCCGTGACCGCGTTCCCGGCGGGACGGGTGGCTTGCTACCTGTCGACGGCGTCGGTCACGTGCTGCCAGCTGTCCAGGTCCGCGATCCGCGCCTCCAGCGCGGGGCGCATGGCCGTCGCGCTGGAGGTGCCGAGGGCGAGGCGCAGCGGAGGGTTGGGGCTGTCGACCGCGGCCCGGATGCCTTCGGCGATCCGCGCGGCGGCGGAGAACGCGGACGCCGGCAGCTCTCCGATGGCCTTCTGGACCTCGCGGACGGTCCGGTCGTAGTCGGCGAGGCCGGCCGCGACGTCGAGGTTGGCGAGGAAGGGGGTCGCGGTCATTCCGGGCTGGACGACGGTGACTTTGATGCCGAGCGGTGCGACCTCGGCCGCGAGCGCGTCCGACAGTCCCTCGACGGCGTACTTGGTGGCGGCCAGCAGGCCCACGCCGGGATGGGCGGACTGCCCGTAGACGGACGAGCCCTGCAGGACGTGGCCGGACCGCTGGGCGCGGAGCACCGGCAGCGTCGCGCGGAGCACGTTGAGCACTCCCAGGACGTTGGTGTCGAACACGGCACGGACCTGCGCGTCGGAGGCCTCTTCGACGGCTCCGAACAGTCCGTATCCCGCGTTGTTGGCCACGACGTCGATGCGGCCGAACCGCGCGAGCGTGCTTTCCACCGCGTCCCGGACGGCCTGCTCGTCCCGTACGTCCGCCGGGACGGGGAGCAGGCGCTCGCCGTGCGCTCGCGCCAGTTCGTCCAGGGGGGAGGTGTCGCGGGCGAGGGCCGCGACGGTCTCGCCGTTCTCCAGCGCCTGGAGCGTCAGTTCGCGGCCGATGCCGGACGTCGCGCCGGTGATCAGCCATGTGCGGAGGTGGGCCTGGTGGTTGGTTGCCTCATTCATGTTGCGACCGTAAGCCGTTAGCTCGCAACCAGTCAACGGTGGGTCGCCTGGCAAGTTGCCCGCTAATCGGATTAGCGCCGCTCGCGCTGATGTACTGTGGGGGAATGACCGCCACGGCAGCCGGATCCCCCGGACCCAGCCCGACCACCGTCCCGCCGACGGTGGAGACCGTCCTCGCGTTCGTGAACACGCGCGCGGACGGATCGGGCCGCCGAGAGCTGTTCGGGGACGGGGACTCGTTCGCGGCATGGCTGGCGGAGCGCGACGAGTTCGCCGGCGAAACCGTGGTGACCGACGCTGACGCCGCGGTCGCGCGCGAGCTGCGTGACGCCCTGGTGACCGTGCTGCTCGCGCACTCGGGCGACGAGGAAGGTCTGGGTGAGTCGCTGCAGCGTGCCGAGCGGCACCTGCGACGCGTGGGCTCGCTCTACCCGCTGGCGACGGTGGTCACGGCCGGCGGCGCGGAGCTGGCCTCTCCCCAGACGGGCGTGCCCGGCGTGTTCGGAACCGTACTGGCCGCGGTCACGACGCTTGCGCAGAGCGGCGACTGGGGGCGCGTCAAGGCGTGCCGGAACCCCCCGTGCCATTTCGGTTTCCTCGACCGCACCCGCAACGGGGGAGGGCTGTACTGCAGTACGGGCTGCGGCTCTCAGGTGTCCATGCGCAGACACCGCCGGCGGCAGCGCCGTGGCGGTGGTGCGCCGTCCGAGGCGTGAGACCCCTGCCCGCCTCCCCGGGCTCCGCTTCTCGGTGGCGGTGAGCGGCCACGCGGGCCGAGTGCCATGGCCGGAGCGCGGCCGATCGACCCCGCGGGACCGCGAGCCGAGGTGACCGGGACGGCCTGACGACCCGTACGACCGCGTCGGCCCCAGGGTGTACACCCGTGGGCCGATGCCGCGGGGGAGGGGCACGTGACAGCGTCTCCCCGTGCCCACGGACCGGCCGTGGCAGCACAGTCGACCCGTCGTCACCGCGGGAGGGGCCATGTCCGACACGTCGTTCATCAGCCGGGGGAGCGTGACGCGCCGCAGCGTGCTGGGAGCCGCGCTGGCCGCCGGGGCCGCCATGCCGTTCGCCGGCGCCGCCGGCCCCGCGTGGGCCGGCCCGGCCGCCGTCGCCCCCGCCGCGACGCGGCTCACCCTGCCCGCGCCGACCGGGCCGCACCCGGTGGGCACGGCCCGGCTGCACCTCGTCGACCGGTCGCGTCCGGACGACATCGCGGGCTCCGGACACTTCCGCGAGCTGATGGCCACCGTCTGGTATCCCGCCCGGGACGTCCGGCGGTACCCGGTGGCGCCCTGGATGCCGGCCGGCGCGCTCCGGGCGTTCCTCGCCGATGTCGGGTTCGGCGACCTGGCCCCCCTGGGACCGCTCACGGCCGGCCACGTGGGTGCTCCGGTGCGCCGAACGGGCCGACGGCTGCCCGTCGTCGTGTTCTCGCACGGCGCGCACAGCCACCAGGGCGACCACACTGTCCTGGTCCAGGAGCTCGCCAGCCACGGATACGCGGTCGTGACGGTGGCTCACCAGTACGACACGTACACCGAGTTCCCCGACGGGCGGATCGCCACCCCGCTCGACGACAGGCGGGCGCCGACACTGCCCGGGGACTTCGCCGCCGACCTGCGCTTCGTCCTCGACTGCGTCGAGCGGCTCGCTGCCGGACACAATCCCGACGTCGACCGCCGGGAGCTGCCGCCCGGGCTGCTCGGTTCACTCGACCCGCGGCGCATCGGCGCGTTCGGCTGGTCGAAGGGCGGGACGGCCACCGCCTGCGCCATGCTCGCCGACGAGCGCATCCGGGCCGGACTGAGCCTCGACGGCCCGATGCGGATGAACCCGCCCCTGGCGGGCGACCTGGACCGGCCGTTCATGATGATGTCCGCCGTGTTCACCCGAGCCACGGATCCGGCGGCCGCCGCGTTCTGGTCGCACCTGCGGGGCTGGCGGCTGGACATCCGGGCCCAGGGCGCCGCCCACATCTCGTACGGCGACAACGAGGCGCTGTTCCCGCAGGTGGCGAAGCTGTCCGGATGGAGCGCACAACAGCTCCAGGACGTGATCGGCACCCTCGATCCCGACCAGGCGGTGAAGATCCAGCAGGCGTATCCGCTCGCGTTCTTCGACGAGCACCTGCGCCGCTGCCGGGGCCACCTGCTCGACGGGCCGTCCCCGGCCTTCCCGGCGGTGACGTTCCTCCCCTGAGCACCAGGGACCGCAGCACCGCGGTCCCCGGTTCCGCGCCCCGAAGCCGTACCCCCGCCCGCACGGGCAACCCCTGACCCCCCCGCCCGCACGGGCAGCCCCGCGGGCCCGCGGCGCTACTCGCGGACCCGTAGCAGCACCACCGACCGGGCCCCCACCGTGAGCGTCCCGCCCCCCGGATGGCGGGTGGCCGGAGGGGCCGACTGGTCGTCCCGCGCCGTGTCGACGAGGAGTTCGTACGACTCCCCCCACGGCGGCCCCGGCAGCCGGAAGTCCAGGGGCCGGTGACCGGCGTGGAGGACGGCGAGGAAGCTGTCGTCGGTGATCTGCTCGCCCCGCGCGTCCCGCCCCGGGATGTCACGGCCCGACAGGTAGAGGCCGAGGGTGGCGGTGGGCGCGTACCAGTCCCGTTCCGTCATCTCGTTGCCCTCGGCGGTGAACCAGGCCAGGTCCCGCAGCCCGTCCGCCCCCTGCGGCCGGCCGGAGAAGAAGGCCCGGCGGCGGAGGACGGGGTGGCGGTGGCGCAGGGCGAGGAGGCGGCGGGTGAGGGCGAGGAGCTGGGCCCGGCCGGGGTCGTCCGGGAGGGACCAGTCGAGCCAGCCGATCTCGTTGTCCTGGCAGTAGGCGTTGTTGTTGCCGCCCTGGGTGCGGCCCATCTCGTCGCCGGCGACGAGCATGGGGACGCCGGTGGAGAGGAGGAGGGTGGTGAGGAGGTTGCGCTGCTGGCGCAGGCGCAGCCCCCGGATCGCCGGGTCGTCGGTCTCGCCCTCCGTCCCGCAGTTCCAGGAGCGGTTGTCGTGGGTGCCGTCCCGGTTGCCCTCGCCGTTGGCCTCGTTGTGCTTGCGTTCGTACGTGACCAGGTCGCGGAGGGTGAAGCCGTCGTGGGCGGTGACGAAGTTGACGGAGGCGTACGGGCGGCGTCCGCCCCAGGCGTACAGGTCGCTGGAGCCGGACAGCCGGTAGCCGAGGTCCCGCACGTCGGGCAGCGCGCCGCGCCAGAAGTCCCGGACGGCGTCCCGGTAGCGGTCGTTCCATTCGGTCCAGAGGGGCGGGAAGGCGCCGACCTGGTAGCCGCCGTTGCCGACGTCCCAGGGTTCGGCGATGAGCTTCACCCGGCGCAGGACCGGGTCCTGGGCGATGACGGCGAGGAAGGGGGAGAGCATGTCGACGTCGTGGAAGGAGCGGGCGAGGGCCGCCGCGAGGTCGAAGCGGAAGCCGTCGACGCCCATCTCCGTGACCCAGTAGCGCAGGGAGTCGGTGATGAGGCGGAGGACCTGCGGCTGGACGACGTGCAGGGTGTTGCCGCAGCCCGTGTAGTCGGCGTACCGGCGGGCGTCGGACTGGAGCCGGTAGTAGCCGCGGTTGTCGATGCCCTTGAGGGAGAGCGTGGGGCCGAGTTCGCCCGCCTCAGCCGTGTGGTTGTAGACGACGTCGAGGATGACCTCGATCCCGGCGGCGTGCAGCGCCCGCACCATCCGCTTGAACTCGCCGACCTGCTCCCCGGTGGTCCCGGAGGAGGAGTAGCCGGCGTGCGGGGCGAAGTAGCCGATCGAGTTGTAGCCCCAGTAGTTGCGCAGTCCGCGCCGCAGGAGGTGGTCCTCGTGGGCGAACTGGTGGACGGGGAGGAGTTCGACGGCCGTCACGCCGAGGCGTACGAGGTGGTCGATCGCGGCGGGGTGGGCGAGGCCCGCGTACGTGCCCCGCAGGTGTTCCGGGATGTCGGGGTGCTGTTTCGTGAAGCCCTTGACGTGCAGCTCGTAGATGACCGAGTCCTGCCAGGGCGTCTTGGGCCTGCGGTCGTCGGCCCAGTCGTCGTCGTCATGGACGACGACCCCCTTGGGGACGTGCGGGGCGGAGTCCCGCTCGTCGCGGACGGTGTCGGCCACGTGCTGCTGCGGCCAGTCCCGGACGTGTCCGTACGCCTCCGGGGGCAGCGCCGCGAAGTCGCCGTCGACGGCCCGGGCGTACGGGTCGAGGAGCAGTTTCGCCGGGTTCCAGCGGGCGCCCGTCCACGGGTCCCAGCGGCCGTGCACCCGGTAGCCGTACCGCTGTCCCGGGCCGACGCCCGGCACGAAGCCGTGCCAGATCTCGTGCGTCAGTTCGGTCAGGCGGAGTCGTGTCTCCGTGCCGTCGGCGTCGAAGAGGCACAGCTCCACGGCCTCCGCCCCGCCCGCCCACAGGGCGAAGTTGGTGCCCGTCACCCCGCCGGGGCCGACCCGGCAGCGGGCCCCCAAGGGCGTCGGTGCCCCCGGCCACACCGGTGGCACGGCCCGCTCCAGGGCATGCTCGGACACCGCCTCCTGCTCGGCTGCGCTCGCCACCGTCCCGGCCTCCCGCGGCTCGTCGGGCCCGCACCCGCGGGAGCGGCGACGTCCCGGCCGCCGCTCCCGCGCGTGGTTCTCCCCCTGTTCTGCCCGCACGGCCGTGCTCCCAACATGACCCGCACGTACGTTTCCCCTGGAGGGTGGCCGTCGTTGGGCCGGGCGTGACTTGCGCATGGGAGCGGACGAGGCGGGCCCTCGTGGTGACGGGACTGGTGGCGGGGCTCGCGACGGGCGTCGCGGGCTGCAGCGGGACGGACGGCGAGGAGGGCGTCGGCATCAGCCTGCCGGGCAAGGCGCGGGCCCCGGGCGACGCCATCCGGGTGAGCCCGGAGGACGGCAGCCGGGCGGTGCCGGCCGGCGGGCCCGTCGAGGTGGAGGTGGACAGCGGGCGGCTCGAACGGGTGACGGTGGTGCGGGTCGAGGACGGTCTGCGGAGCGAGGTCGCCGGGGAGGTCTCGGCGGACGGGCTGCGCTGGCGGCCCCGGCCGGGCACCCGGCTCGCGCTGGCCGCCAAGTACAGCGTGGACGCGGTCGCGCTCGACGGGCACGGGCGCCGTTCGGCCCGGCACACCACCTTCACCACCGTCGTCCCCGGCTCCCGCTTCATCGGCTACTTCAAGCCGGAGAACCGTTCCACGGTCGGCACCGGCATGATCGTCTCCTTCGGCTTCAACCGGCCGATCGAGAACAGGGCCGAGGTCGAGCGGGCCGTCCGCGTCACCTCGGAGCCGCCGGTGGAGGTCGTCGGCCACTGGTTCGGCAAGGAGCGGCTCGACTTCCGGCCCGCCGCGTACTGGCGGCCCGGCACGAAGGTGACCGTCGAGCTCGCGCTGCGGGACGTCGAGGGGGCGCCCGGGGTGTACGGCATCCAGCGCAAGAAGGTCGGCTTCACCGTCGGCCGCTCCCAGGTCTCCCTGGTCGACGCCGAGGCGCACACGATGGAGGTCCGGCGGGACGGCGAGGTCCTCGCCACCGTGCCGATCACCGCGGGCGCGCCGAAGACCACCACGTACAACGGGAAGATGGTCGTGACCGAGCTGTACGACGTGACCCGGATGGACGGCAGGACCGTCGGCTTCGGCGGCGAGTACGACATCAAGGACGTGCCGCACGCGATGCGGCTGACCGACTCGGGGACCTTCCTGCACGGCAACTACTGGGCGGCGGCCTCCACCTTCGGTTCCGCCAACGTCAGCCACGGCTGTGTGGGCCTCCGGGACGAGAAGGGCGGCAGCGCGGACTCGCCCGCGGGCTGGTTCTTCGACCGGACGCTCATCGGCGACGTGGTGGAGGTGGTCAACTCCCGCGACAAGGAGGTCGCCCCCGACAACGGCCTCGGCGGCTGGAACCTGGACTGGGACCGGTGGAAGGCGGGCTCCGCGCTGCGCTGAGACCGGGTGGTCCCCCGTATCACGTCGACTGGTGCCGAACGGTGACAATCACGAGGAACTTTCGTGTCCTGCGGTGTGATTATCTAGCGCTGTGTGCGCGAGTGAATGCGCACGGGGGTGGGGCCGTGGCATCGCCAGGCCGTCCGAGGGGAGAAGACCACAGTGAACGGGCAGCCGATATCGGGGGCATCGGTAGGAGCGACGGGGCGGCGCGGCCGGCGCGGGGGCGTCAGGCTGCAGGCCCTGGCGGCGGGGGCGCTGCTCCTGGTCCTGACCGCATGTGGCGGCGGTGAGACCGCCGGCGGCGGCGCGGGGGGCCAGGGCCCGGCGGCCCAGGGCGGCGGCAAGCAGGGGAACGCGGCCTCCCAGGCGGTCGTGACGATCCTTCCGAAGGACGGCGCCGACTCGGTCGCCACCAGTGGAGCCCTCAAGATCACCGCGGCGCAGGGCAAGCTGACCACGGTCGAGGTCGCCGACTCCAAGGGCGACAAGATCGAGGGCGAGATCGCCGCGGACGGCGCCAGCTGGTCGCCGAAGGCGCACCTGGCCGCGGCCACCCAGTACAAGGTCCACGCGATCGCGAAGGACGCCGAGGGCCGCGAGTCGGCGAAGGACACCACCTTCACCACGCTGGTCCCGCAGAACACCTTCATCGGCCAGTACACGCCCGAGGACGGTTCGACCGTCGGCGTCGGCATGCCGGTCTCCATCAACTTCAGCCGGGGCATCACCGACCCGGAGGCCGTCGAGAAGGCCATCAAGGTGACGGCCGTCCCGGCCGTCGAGATCAAGGGCCACTGGTTCGGCAACGACCGCCTCGACTTCCGCCCGAAGGACTACTGGGCCGCCGGCACCAAGGTCACGGTCGAGCTGAACCTGGACGGCGTCGAGGGCCGCCCCGGCGTCTACGGCAAGCAGAAGAAGTCGATCTCCTTCACCATCGGCCGCCGTCAGGTCTCCACCGTCGACGCGAGCGCCAAGACGATGAAGGTCGAGCGGGACGGCAAGATCATCAAGACGCTGCCGATCACCGCGGGCGCGCCATCCACGACCACGTACAACGGTCAGATGGTCATCAGCGAGAAGTACAAGGTGACCCGCATGAACGGGGCCACGGTCGGCTTCGGCGGCGAGTACGACATCAAGGACGTGCCGCACGCGATGCGTCTGTCCAACTCGGGCACCTTCGTCCACGGCAACTACTGGGCGCCGTCCTCCACCTTCGGCTCCAGCAACGTCAGCCACGGCTGCGTCGGCCTGGAGGACGCGCGGGGCGCGGGCGACAGCTCGACGCCGGCGGCCTGGTTCTACGACCGCTCGATCATCGGCGACGTCGTGATCGTGAAGAACTCCAAGGACAAGCAGATCACTCCGGAGAACGGCCTCAACGGCTGGAACATGGACTGGTCGGAGTGGATCGCGTAGCCGATCGCCCGGCCGTGCGCGACTGAGCGGGCCCGGTGCTGTGAGCAACAGCACCGGGCCCCTTCTCGTTAACGGCCACTAACCTTCCTTCCATGACTGTGAACCTCGAAGTCGCCGATGGCGTCGGCACGATCCGCCTCGACCGCCCCCCGATGAACGCCCTGGACATCGCCACCCAGGACCGGCTGCGCGAGCTGGCCCAGGAGGCGACCGACCGCGACGACGTGCGGGCCGTGGTCATCTACGGCGGCGAGAAGGTGTTCGCGGCGGGCGCGGACATCAAGGAGATGCAGGTCATGGACCACGTGGCCATGGTCAAGCGCTCGCGCGCCCTCCAGGACTCCTTCACCGCCGTCGCCCGCATCCCGAAGCCGGTCGTCGCCGCGATCACCGGTTACGCGCTCGGCGGCGGCTGCGAGCTCGCGCTCTGCGCCGACTACCGGATCGCCGCCGACAACGCGAAGCTGGGCCAGCCGGAGATCCTCCTCGGCCTGATCCCCGGCGCCGGCGGCACCCAGCGGCTGTCCCGGCTCGTCGGCCCCTCCAAGGCCAAGGACCTCATCTTCACCGGCCGGATGGTGAAGGCCGACGAGGCCCTGACGCTCGGTCTGGTCGACCGGGTCGTCCCCGCCGCCGAGGTGTACGAGCAGGCGCACGCCTGGGCCGTCAGGCTGGCGCAGGGCCCGGCCGTCGCCCTGCGGGCCGCGAAGGAGGCGATCGACCAGGGTCTGGAGGCCGACATCGACACCGGTCTCGCCATCGAGCGCACCTGGTTCTCCGCCCTGTTCGCGACCGAGGACCGCGAGACCGGGATGCGCAGCTTCGTCGAGGAGGGCCCGGGGAAGGCGAAGTTCGCCTGACGATCCTTCACGGGTGGGGGCCGATTCCGTCGGAACGGCCCCCACGGAGGGCTCCGTGCGGCCATGATGGGGGGCATGGCGGGCCTGGAGGGTAGGGAACAACCGGGGCAGCGCGTGAGCGCCGCCGCGTCACGGTGGTCACCGGCCGTGGACGACGAACAGGCCGCCGAAGCAGTGGAGTTGTACGGCAATCCGGCCGAGGAGGACGTCCGGCTGCCGTCCCTCCCCGAGTCCGCGTGGGTGGCCCGCAGGCTCACCCAGCACGTCCTGCTGCGGCAGTGGGCGCTCGGCCCGCAGCTCGCCGAGCACGCGGTGCTGCTCGTCTCGGAGCTCGTCGGGAACGCCGTCCGGCACACCGGTGCCCGCGTCTTCGCGCTGCGGTTACAGAGGCGCCGCGGCTGGATCCGAATCGAGGTGCGCGACCCCTCGCGGGGGCTGCCCTGTCTGATGCCGGTGCACGAGCTCGACATCAGCGGCCGCGGGATCTTCCTCGTCGACAAGCTGGCCGACCGCTGGGGCGTGGACCTGGCGCCGCGCGGCAAGACGACCTGGTTCGAGATGCGGGTCTCGGACCGCTGACGCGCCCCGGACGCACGGAAGCCCCCGTGCGTCGTGGTGGGACGCGTGGGGGCTTCCGTGGAGTGCGCCGTGGACGAGGGGGGTGTATCCACGGCCGTTGGGTCGACCTGGCCCGGGTCAATGGGGGTCGTGTCTCCGACTATGGCAGACGGGGGGCCTTGCCGCCAAAAGTCCCTAGTGGGGCAAGGTGGAGCAAAACGGGACAGTTCAATTATGAATCGTTGGTGACGTGTAGCACTCGCCTTGTAAACAGTGAATGACTATGCGGTTCGTCGGGTGTTTCCCGGGATCGTCCGCATGCTGGACGGTCGACATGTGCCGACAAACGTCCTGAATTGGCCTAATCACCGCCAATCGGTCGTCATCCCTCTTGAATGGTCGCGTGAAGCCGACCGACCGCCGAGGAGCCCTCCGCGCGGGCGCGGCCGCCGCCCTCGCGGGAGCCCTCTCCACCGCCTGCGGCACGGAACCCCGCCCCGCCCCCGCCGCCGGGCACCCCCCGGCCACCGGGCGTCCCCCCGCCGGGCACCGCCCCGCCCCCGCGCCCGTCGCCGCCCCGGCGCCCCGCCGCTTCCCCGGACAGCCGGACGAGATCGCCCACGGCCCCCGCGACCGGCCCCGGGTCGCCCTCACCTTCCACGGCCAGGGCGACCCCGCCCTCGCCCGGCGGCTCCTCGCCCAGGCGGAGAAGGCCGGCGCCCGCGTCACCGTCCTCGCCGTCGGCAGCTGGCTCGACCGGCACCCCGACATGGCCCGCCGCGTCCTCGACGGCGGCCACGACCTCGGCAACCACACCCAGCACCACATCGACGTCAACGCCATGACCGAGGCCGGGGCCCTCGCCGAGATCGAGGCCTGCGCCGCCCGGCTGCGCAAGCTCACCGGCTCCGTCGGCACCTGGTTCCGCCCCTCCCGCACCCGGAACGCCGCCCCCGCCGTCCTGCGCGCCGCCCGCCGCGCCGGATACCCGCACGTCCTCTCGTACGACGTCGACTCCCTCGACTTCACCTCGCCCGGAGCCGCGGCCGTCGTCCGCAACGTCACCGGGCCGGTCCGCGCCGGATCCGTCGTCAGCCTGCACTTCGGCTACCCGGACACCGCCGCCGCGCTGCCCCTCCTCCTCGCCGATCTCGACCGCCGCGGCCTGAGCGCGGTCACCACCACGGAGCTGCTGAGCTGATGGCAAACCTCAAGAAGAGATCCAGGACCCTCCTCGCCGCCGCCCTGCTCGTCGCCCTCGCCGGCTGCGGCACCGCGAACCACCCCGAGGGCGCCGCCCCCGTGAAGAAGGCCGCCCCCGCCGTACCCGAGCGGGCCACCGTCCCCGCCGGACTCCCCGGGATGCCGCCCCTGCTCGACCCGCACGACGTCTACGCCGCCGACCGGCCCAACCAGCTCTCCCCGGTGGTACGGAACTTCCCCTCCCGGGTCTACGTCCCCAACACCAACTCCAACACCGTCTCCGTCATCGACCCCGCGACCTACCAGGTCGTCGAGACCATCCCGGTCGGCCTCCAGCCCCAGCACGTCGTCCCCTCCTGGGACATGAAGACCCTCTGGGTCAACAACGACCGGGGCCACACGCTCACCCCCATCGACCCGGCCACCGGCGTCGCCGGCAAGCCCGTCGAGGTCCACGACCCGTACAACCTCTACTTCACGCCCAACGGCAAGTACGCCGTCGTCATGGCCTCGCTCGACCGCGAACTCGTCTTCCGCGACCCGCACACCATGGAACGGAAGAAGTCCGTCCCCGTCACCTGCTACGGCGTCAACCACGCCGACTTCTCCGCCGACGGCCGCTACTTCATCGTCTCCTGCGAGTTCTCCGGCGAACTCCTCAAGGTCGACACCGAGAAGATGGAGGTCGTCGGCCAGCAGAAACTGCCCCTCCAGGGCGCCATGCCGCAGGACGTGAAGATTTCCCCGGACGGCAAGACCTTCTACGTCGCCGACATGATGGCCCACGGCATGTGGGTCCTGGACGGCGAGAAGTTCACCACCCCCACCCTGCTCCCCACCGGCAAGGGCTGCCACGGCCTCTACATCAGCCGCGACTCGCGCGAGATGTACGTCTCCAACCGCGGCGAGGGCACCGTCTCCGTCTTCGACTTCCAGCAGAACAGACTCACCAAGAAGTGGAAGCTCCCGAACGGCGGCTCCCCCGACATGGGCGGCGTCTCCGCCGACGGCAAGGTCCTGTGGCTCTCCGGGCGCTACGACTCCGAGGTGTACGCGATCGACACCACCACCGGCAAGCAGCTCGCCCGCATCCCCGTCGGCAGCGGCCCCCACGGCCTGGCCGTCTACCCCCAGCCGGGCCGCTACTCCCTGGGCCACACGGGCATCTTCCGCTAGGGCCTGTCCGGACAGGCCCTGGCGGGTCAGCCGGCGATCAGGAGCGCCTCCGAGGCCACCGGGCGGTAGCCCGCCGCCTGGAAGACGCGGACGCTGCGGGCGTTGCCCGGGGCCTGCTGGGCCCAGACCACCTCGCCCGGGACCAGGTGGCGGGCCGCCGTCGCCAGGGCCCGCCCCAGGCCCCGGTGGCGCACCTCCTCGTCCACCTCGACCGCCGCCTCCCAGCGGCCCGCCACGCCCCGGCCCAGGACCAGCACGCCGCCGTCGGCCGCCCACACCCGGACCTCGTCGCGGAACTTCAGCGCCCGCGCCACCCGCGGGTGCCCCGGGTCGTCGATCTCGCGGAGCTCCAGCGGGGGAGGGCCCGGCAGCGCGTCCGCCACCGTGAGCAGGTCGACGGTGTTCATGTGCCGGCCGGTGCGGGCCATCAGGGCGAGCAGGAAGCCCGGGTTCATGCTCGCCGCGAGCGGGTCGCTCGACGTGGCCGCCAGCGCGGCCCGCACCCACTCCGGGTCGGCGTCCGTGAAGACCACCGAATGGGCGGTGAAGGCCAGCACCCCCGCGTCCCGGGGGCCCGGCTGCGGCACCACCGTCGTCGAACCGTCCGGGGGCGGGAACGCCCCGCGTGCCGCCGCCGAGAGGATCTCCGCCACATCACTGCTCATACCCCCATCATCGGACAGCGGCGGGCCAGCTAATCTGACCCCCGACAGAACAGCACCGAGAAGGGGCGGAAGCAGTGGCGGACATCGAGTCGGCACGTACGGCATTCAACAAGTTCGACGTGGACGGCGATGGCTTCATCACCGCCGCGGAGTACAAGCACGTCATGGCGCAGCTGGGCGACTTCCACGTCACCGAGACGGTCGCCGAGGCGATCATCAAGCAGCGCGACGACAACGGGGACGGGGTGCTGTCCTGGGAAGAGTTCTGGGGCCACCTGAACAAGGCCTGACCTTTCCGCCCCGCGGGAAGAGGAACGGCCCGCCCCGGGAGCCCCGGGGCGGGCCGTTCCGCGTGCGTGAACGGTTCAGCACTCGATGATGTTGACCGCGAGACCGCCGCGCGCGGTCTCCTTGTACTTGACGCTCATGTCGGCGCCCGTCTCCTTCATGGTCTTGATGACCTTGTCGAGGGAGACCAGGTGGCTGCCGTCGCCCCGCATCGACATCTTCGCCGCCGTGACGGCCTTGACCGCCGCCATGCCGTTCCGCTCGATGCACGGGATCTGGACCAGGCCGCCGACCGGGTCGCAGGTCAGGCCCAGGTTGTGCTCCATGCCGATCTCGGCCGCGTTCTCCACCTGCTCCGGGGAGCCGCCGAGGACCTCGGCGAGCGCGCCTGCCGCCATCGAGCAGGCCGAACCGACCTCGCCCTGGCAGCCGACCTCGGCGCCGGAGATCGAGGCGTTCTCCTTGAAGAGCATGCCGACCGCACCGGCCGCGAGGAGGAAGCGGACGATGCCGTCCTCGTCGGCGCCCGGGACGAAGTTCATGTAGTAGTGCAGGACCGCCGGGATGATGCCGGCCGCGCCGTTCGTCGGGGCGGTGACGACCCGCCCGCCCGCCGCGTTCTCCTCGTTCACGGCCATGGCGTAGAGGGTGATCCACTCCATCGCGTGCGCCGCCGGGTCGCCCTCGGAGCGCAGCTTGCGGGCGGAGGTCGCGGCGCGGCGGCGGACCTTCAGGCCGCCGGGCAGGATGCCCTCGCGGGACATGCCGCGCGAGACGCAGGCCTGCATGACCCGCCAGATCTCCAGGAGACCCGCGCGGATCTCCTCCTCGGTGCGCCAGGCCTTCTCGTTCTCCAGCATCAGGGAGGAGATCGACAGGCCGGTCTCCTTGGTGAGGCGGAGCAGCTCGTCGCCGGTGCGGAAGGGGTACTTCAGGACGGTGTCGTCCGGGATGATCGGGTTCTCGCCGGCCACCGCGTCCTCGTCCACGACGAAGCCGCCGCCGACCGAGTAGTACGTCTTCTCCAGGACGAGCCCGCCCTCGGCGTCGTACGCGAAGACCGTCATGCCGTTGGCGTGGTACGGGAGCGCCTTGCGGCGGTGCAGGATCAGGTCGTCGTCGAACGAGAACGGGATCTCGTGCGCGCCGAGCAGGTTGATCCTCCCGCTCGCCTTGATCCGCTCGAACTCGTCGTCGGCGCTCTCCACGTCGACCGTGCGCGGCGAGTTGCCCTCCAGGCCGAGGAGGACCGCCTTCGGGGTGCCATGGCCGTGGCCGGTCGCGCCGAGCGAGCCGTACAGCTCCGCCCGTATCGACGCCGTGTGGGCGAGCAGGCCCTCGTTCTTCAGACGGCGGGCGAACATCCGGGCAGCCCTCATGGGGCCCACCGTGTGGGAGCTCGACGGACCGATGCCGATCGAGAACAGGTCGAAGACCGAGATGGCCACGGGAGGACTCCTTGTGGGGGCTAGACGCCGTTGTCTGCCGGGGTGGAGCAGAAGAGCGCGCAGAGGGGCTGAGCAAGGGGCGGGGCACCACGCTCACCGTCCAGTGTGCGTGGTGCCCCGGAGATTCCGTACGAACGAAGCCGGAACTAAATCGTACGAAATTACTTCAGGCCGGGGTACAGCGGGTGCTTGTCGGCCAGCGCGGTCACCCGGGCCTTGAGGGCCGCGGCCTTGTCGGCGTCGAAGCCCGGCTTCAGGGTCTCGGCGATGACGTCGGCGACCTCGGCGAAGTCCTCGGCCTGGAAGCCGCGGGTCGCGAGCGCCGGCGTGCCGATGCGCAGACCCGAGGTGACCATCGGCGGACGCGGGTCGTTCGGAACGGCGTTCCGGTTGACCGTGATGCCGACCTCGTGGAGGCGGTCCTCGGCCTGCTGGCCGTCGAGCTCGGAGTCGCGCAGGTCCACCAGGACCAGGTGCACGTCCGTGCCGCCGGACAGGACGGAGACGCCGTGGGCGGTGACGTCGTCCTGGACCAGGCGCTCGGCCAGCGCGCGGGCGCCGTCCAGGGTGCGCTGCTGGCGCTCCTTGAACTCCTCCGAGGCCGCGACCTTGAAGGAGACGGCCTTGGCCGCGATCACGTGCTCCAGCGGGCCGCCCTGGAAACCGGGGAAGACCGAGGAGTTCAGCTTCTTGGCGAACTCCTTCTTCGCCAGGATGATGCCGCCGCGCGGGCCGCCGAGCGTCTTGTGCGTGGTGGAGGTCACCACGTCCGCGTACTCGACCGGGTTCGGGTGCAGACCCGCGGCCACGAGGCCCGCGAAGTGGGCCATGTCGACCCACAGGTAGGCCTCGACCTCGTCGGCGATCCGGCGGAACTCGGCGAAGTCCAGCTGGCGCGGGTACGCCGACCAGCCGGCGATGATCACCTTCGGGCGGTGCTCCTTGGCGAGGCGCTCGACCTCGGCCATGTCGACCAGACCGGCCTCGTCCACGTGGTACGCGACCACGTTGAACTGCTTGCCGGAGAAGTTCAGGCGCATGCCGTGGGTGAGGTGGCCGCCGTGCGCCAGGTCGAGACCCAGGATCGTGTCGCCGGGCTGGGCGATCGCGAAGAGGGCGGCCTGGTTCGCGGAGGCGCCGGAGTGCGGCTGGACGTTGGCGTATTCGGCGCCGAACAGGTCCTTGATCCGGTCGATCGCGATCTGCTCGGCCACGTCGACGTGCTCGCAGCCGCCGTAGTAGCGGCGGCCCGGGTAGCCCTCGGCGTACTTGTTGGTGAGGACGGAGCCCTGGGCCTCCATGACCGCGACCGGAGCGAAGTTCTCCGAGGCGATCATCTCGAGGGTGGACTGCTGACGGCGGAGCTCGGCGTCGACGGCGGCGGCGACGTCGGGGTCCAGCTCGTGGAGGGGAGTGTTCAGAAGCGACATGAATCGATCCCTAGGGGGTCTCGGGCCCGGTCTCAGTTCCCGGCGAACGCGGTGTACTCGTCGGCGGAGAGCAGGTCCTCCGGCTCGCCCGTGACGCGCACCTTGAACAGCCAGCCACCCGCGAACGGAGCCGTGTTCACCAGGGACGGGTCGTCCACCACGTCCTGGTTGGTCTCGACGACCTCGCCCGTGACGGGGGAGTACAGGTCGCTGACCGACTTCGTCGACTCCAGCTCGCCACAGGTCTCGCCCGCGGTGACGGCGGTGCCGACGGCGGGGAGGTCGGCGTAGACGACGTCACCGAGCGCGTTGGCCGCGAACTCCGTGATGCCGACCGTCGCGACGCCCTCCTCGGTGGCCGACAGCCACTCGTGCTCCTTGGTGTAACGCAGCTCGTTGGGGTTGCTCATGACCTGATTCTCCTGGATCGGGGGAGTACTGATGAACGTGGGTCTTACGGGGTGAGACGCGGAACGAGACGACTGCGTCACTTCTGGCGCTTGTAGAAGGGCAGCGCGACGACCTCGTACGGCTCGTGGGTGCCGCGGATGTCCACACCTACACCCTGGGTGCCGGGCTCGGCGTGCGCCGCGTCCACGTAGGCCATCGCGATCGGCTTTCCGAGGGTCGGGGACGGGGCGCCGGAGGTGACCTCGCCGACGACCTCGCCGTTCGCGACGACCGACATGCCGGCGCGCGGGACGCGGCGGCCCTCGGCGATCAGGCCGACCAGCTTGCGCGGCGGGGCGGTCTCGGCGCGCTCGGCGGCCTTCTCCAGGGCCTCGCGGCCGACGAAACGGCCCTCGTTGGTCGTCTTCTCGAACTTCACGACCCGGCCCAGGCCCGCGTCGAACGGGGTGAGGGCGGTGGTCAGCTCGTGGCCGTACAGCGGCATGCCCGCCTCCAGGCGGAGCGTGTCGCGGCAGGACAGGCCGCAGGGGATCAGGCCGACGCCCTCGCCCGCCTCGGTCAGCGCCTTCCAGACGCCCTCGGCGTGCTCGGGCTTCAGGAACAGCTCGAAGCCGTCCTCGCCGGTGTAGCCGGTGCGGGCGATCAGGGCGGGCACGCCCGCGACGGTGCCGGGCAGGCCGGCGTAGTACTTCAGGCCGTCCAGGTCGGCGTCGGTGAGCGACTTCAGGATGCCGGGGGACTCCGGGCCCTGGACGGCGATCAGGGCGTACGCGTCGCGGTCGTCGCGGACCTCGGCGTCGAAGCCTTCGGAGCGGGCGACGAGGGCGTCGAGCACGACCTGGGCGTTGGAGGCGTTCGCGACGACCATGTACTCGGTCTCGCCGAGGCGGTAGACGATCAGGTCGTCGAGGATGCCGCCGTCCTCCTGGCAGATCATCGTGTAGCGGGCGCGGCCGTTGCCCACGGTGGAGATGTTGCCGACCAGCGCGAAGTCGAGGAGGTCCACGGCCTGCGGGCCGGTGACGGTGATCTCGCCCATGTGGGAGAGGTCGAAGAGACCGGCCCTGGTGCGGACGGCGTTGTGCTCGTCGCGCTCGCTGCCGTACCGCAGCGGCATGTCCCAGCCGGCGAAGTCGGTCATGGTCGCGCCCAGCGAACGATGCAGGGCATCGAGGGCGGTCAGACGGGGGGCAGTGCTCATGGGGTGGCTCCCGGGTCCCAAGGGCGTGATCGGTGACGAAAACACATGACGGGCGAGGACGTCCTCCCCATCTGTCATGGAACCTGAGAGGTTCACCGAGGGCATCTCGTCACCGAGCGATCGGCACCGAGAGATCGGCTTGCACCTTGGGTGGGGACACGGCGAGGTGTCCCGCTTTTCAGATCTGCCTCATCCACGCGGTACGGGGCCTGAGAGATTCAAGGGAGGGTCTTGCTCCTTCGGCGCCCGGACGCGCTCGGCGGTCCGGAACTCTCCCGCGCGGATTCGAGCGGCCGGTATGCGGTTGTGCGGCGACTGTGCGCGCCTGGCGCGCACATCATTGCACGCGGTGTCGGCGGGGCAAATCGCTTGCGCCCCATTACCATTTCTTTACACTTCATGGGCAAGGGTCTCCTCAGGTCTCCTGAGACCCGACAGGGGGAGCGCGATGAGGATCCAGCACACCGGCGCGTACGCGGCGAGCACCGGCATACCGTCCCAGCGGGCCCGCGCCCGGAGCCGCGGACGCCTCCTGCGGGACCTGCGCGAGCGCGAGGGCCGCGGCCCCCGCTCCCTCACCTTCGCCGCCGGCGACCTCGTCGTCGTCTCCGGGCTGCCCGGCAGCGGCAAGTCCACCCTGATGAAGCGCACCGTCCGGGGCGGCGCCATCGACTCCCAGGACGCCCGCGAGCGCTGGGAGGCCCGCATGCCCTGCCTCCTGCCCTACGCCGTCTACCGCCCCCTGGTCCGGATCGCGCACTACGCCGCACTGCGCCGCGCCCTGCGCTCCGGCGCGAGCGTGATCGTCCACGACTGCGGCACCCAGTCCTGGGTGCGGGGCTGGCTCGCCCGCGAGGCGAGACGCCGCGGCCGCGCCCTGCACCTGCTCCTCCTCGACGTCACCCCGGACACCGCGAGGGCCGGCCAGCAGGCCCGGGGCCGGGGCGTCTCCGCGTACGCCTTCGGGCGCCACCGGCGGGCCGTCGGCCGGCTCCTGCGGGCCGCCGAGTCGGGCAGCCTCCCGCACGGCTGCGCCTCGGTGACCCTCCTCGACCGGGCCGCCGCCGACTCCCTCCGCAGCATCGGCTTCCGGCAGGCGGCCTGAGGGACGGATCGTCCGAGGAGTGGAGGCGTCCCGGGCGTCCCGGGACGCCCGTACCCTTCCCTTCTGGCCGCGGCGGCGGCGACGCGGCGTTAGGGTGCTGCCGGGCGGCCGGTGCGGAAGGCCGCGCGAGAAGGGGAAACGCGACCGTGGACGTGACGTGGCCGGGCAACGAGCTCGAAGAGGTCCTTGCCGCCTCACTGGGCAACCCCGAGGCGGGAGCACGCCTCGTCGAGGTGCTGGGCCGCAGCCCGGTCTGGGTGCCCCTGCCCAACGGCGGCGGCCCCGACAGCCAGAGCCTCGACCTCGCCACCATGGAGATCGACGGCGCGGCCTACGTGCCCGTCTTCAGCTCCGAGCAGCAGTTCCGCGCCTGCGTCGGCGACCACATGTCCTTCACCGTCGCCCCCGCCCGTGACTTCGCCCGCGGCCTGCCCCCGCAGCTCGGCATCGCCGTGAACCCCGGCGGCACCGTCGGCGTCCCGCTGCCCCCGCCCGCCGTCGCCGAGCTCTGCCGCGTCGGCCGCACCCCGCTCGACGGACCCGCCAGCGGCGGCCGCGTCCGGCTCTTCGAGCCCGACTGGCAGGACGACCCGGTCGACTTCCTCGCCGCCGCCTCCGCCGAGTTCGAGGCCACCGGCGTCGTCGCCACCGCCCGCCGCGTCCTCGCCAGCGTCGAGGGCACCGAACCCGCCCTCTTCGTCGGCGTCCAGCTCTCCCACTGGGAGGGCGCCGACCGCACCGCGCCCCTGGACGCCCTCGGCCGCGCCCTCGGCCGGGTCGAGGTCGCCTGGCCGGTCAACCTCATCCTGCTCGACATGGCGCAGGACCCGGTCGGAGACTGGATGCTGGAGCGGGTGCGCCCCTTCTACCAGCGCGCCGCCGTGTGAGCGGCCCCCTGTTTAAGCTGAACTGACTCGATCGCTGGACAGACGTACGTGGTGGACGGAAGAGGGGCGGGACCCAGGGTGAGCGCGTCAGGCACCGCTGCGACCGGAGGACGGGTCGAGCACATGCTGCGCCAGGTGGCACCCGGACGCTACGACGCGTACGAGCAGCTGCTGCACGCCCTCGCCGACGGCGAGCTGTGGATGCTGCTCTGGCAGGGCGCCCCCGGCTCGCCCGACGCCCAGTACGGGAACATGGAGGTCGACGGCTTCGGCTACGCGCCGTGCGTCACCTCCGCCCAGGAGCTCGCCGCCTCCGGCTGGAACCGCGCCCACGAGCTGGTCACCGGCCGCGACATCGCCCGCGCCCTCTACCCGGACCGCTGGGGCGTCTGGCTCAACCCGCACGCCCCCGGCGGCGGCGTCGGCATCCCCTGGGCCGACCTGCGCCGGGTCGCCACCGGTCTCGACCGGATGCCCGCCGGGCCGCTGCGCGTCACCGAGCCCGCCCTGGAGATCCCGCAGTTCTACGCCCTGCTCACGCAGAACGCCCACCGCACCCCGGCCGTCCGGGCGCTGCGCCGCGGCTGGGTGCAGCCGGCGCTCGGCTCCCCGTACCTCGCCATCGGCCTCGACCTGTACGACACCTCCCCGGCGGCCGTCGACGAGGTCCGCTCGATGATGCGCCAGTCGATCGGCACCGTCCCCGACGGGCTGCCCGTCTCGACGGTCGCGCTCTCCGACGCCTACGACCCGGTGGCCCTGTGGCTGCGGGCGAACGCCCGTCCCTTCTACGACCGCGAGGCGCACGCCGGACGCGGTTCCGCCGCCGTACCGGGGTACGGATACCCCCCGCCGACGCCATCCGGATACTGAGACGCCCCTCGTGTCCCACTTGTCGGCAAAGGCCTCCGGAGTCCGCTCCGGAGGCCTTCGTTCACCCCAATTCGACAGCTCACGACACCGGTTGAGCGACATGTCCGATTGCGGGCAAGAGGGACCCGGTTGGTCCGCTCACGTGATCAGGACGTCCGGATAACGGAAGTTGCAGCACCGCATCACGTTTGAGCAAACATTCCCCGTCAGGGCTGGCGGGTGATCGCGAGCACATTGAAGACTCCCCGGAACACAGGACGTTCGACTCCTTTCGAGCCGATGTCCAGCAGGTTGTTCCACGGAGCCGCTACCCGCGGCGGGCAAGGGCCGGCTACCGGCGGCCGAGAGGGGTCCTCACCACGATGACGGCACCACTGCACGAGGCGAGTGCGGGCGATGCGACCGCCACCGTCGACGGCGCGCCCGACGCTCCCGGCACTCCGGACGACTCCGGCGCGTCCGGCAAGGCGATCGAGGGGCGTTCGCCCTGGAAGATCGCCTGGACCCGCCTCAAGCGCGACAAACTGGCCCTCGCGGGCGCCTTCGTCGTCGTCTTCCTGATCCTCGTCGCGATCTTCGCGCCGGTCATCGTGGGCCTCCTGGGCCACCCGCCGGACGAGTTCCACGAGGACCAGATCGACCCGCTGTTCGGCACGCCGATCGGCTCCTGGGGCGGCGTCAGCGGCGACTTCCTGTTCGGCGTCGAGCCCGTCAACGGCCGCGACGTCTTCAGCCGGATCGTCTACGGCGCCCGGATCTCGCTGCTCGTCGCCTTCCTCGCCGCGGTCTTCGCGGTCTTCCTCGGCACGGTCCTCGGCGTCATCGCCGGCTACTTCGGCGGCTGGATCGACGCCGCCCTCAGCCGGATCATGGACGTCATGCTCGCCTTCCCGCAGCTGCTGTTCACGATCGCCCTGGTCTCGGTGCTGCCCAACGAGTTCCTCGGCCTGGACGGATCGGGCGTGCGCATCGCCGCCCTGGTCCTGGTGATCGGGTTCTTCGGCTGGCCGTACGTCGGCCGCATCGTCCGGGGCCAGACCCTCTCGCTGCGCAACCGCGAGTACGTCGAGGCCGCCCAGAGCCTGGGCGCCGGCCGCTTCTACATCCTGCGCCGCGAGCTGCTGCCCAACCTGATCGCCCCGATCATGGTCTACGCGACCCTCATGATCCCCACCAACATCCTCACCGAAGCGGCGCTCAGCTTCCTCGGCGCGGGTGTGAAGCCTCCCACCGCTTCCTGGGGCCAGATGCTGTCGACGGCCATCACCACCTACGAGGCGGACCCGCTGTTCATGGTGATTCCCGGCCTCGCGATCTTCATCACCGTTCTGGCGTTCAACCTCTTCGGCGACGGCGTGCGTGACGCGCTCGACCCGAAGGGCTCCCGCTGACCGTTCGCCGACGACACGCAAGACCCGCCCCTGCCGCTGGCGACAGGAGGCCCACCCCAATCGGCGGACCGCCGTAACGGCCGCCACTATCCCGGAGGTTGCTGGACCCATGCTGAAGAGCTCTCAGCGCAGAATCGCCGCGGGCGCCCTGCTTGCCGCGGCCACGATGGTCGTCACCACCGCCTGTGGCGGCGGCAACGGCGACGGTGGTGGCAAGGGCGCCGGCGCGCCCGGCTTCAACGCCGGCGTGAACAAGATCGCCAGCCCCTCCGACAAGAAGGGCGGCGAGCTGAAGTTCATCGGCTCGCAGGAGGCCGACTCCTGGGACCCGCAGCGCGGCTACTACGGCTTCATGTGGGACTTCGCCCGCTACTACACCCGCCAGCTGGTCACCTTCAAGGCCGCGCCGGGCGCCGCCTCCACCGAGCTGGTCCCCGACCTCGCCACCGACACCGGCAAGGTCTCGGCCGACGGCCTCACCTACACCTTCACCCTGAAGGACGGGGTCACCTGGGAGGACGGCAAGCCGATCACCTCCAAGGACATCAAGTACGGCATCGAGCGCGTCTGGGCCCAGGACGTCATCTCCGGCGGCCCGATCTACCTCCAGCAGGTCCTCGACCCCAAGAACGAGTACAAGGGTCCCTACAAGGACACCACCACGGACAAGCTCGGCCTGAAGGCGATCGAGACCCCGGACGACAAGACCATCGTCTTCAAGCTGCCGGCCGCCAACGGCGACTTCCTGCAGATGCTGGCCATGCCGGCCGCCTCCCCGGTCCGCCAGGACAAGGACACCAAGGCCAAGTACGGCCTCAACCCCTTCTCCTCCGGCCCGTACAAGTGGCAGTCGTACACGCCGAACAAGTCGCTCAAGCTCGTCCGCAACGACAAGTGGGACGCCAAGACCGACAACGTCCGCAAGGCCCTGCCGGACAAGATCAGCGTCACGTTCACCACGAACGCCGACGACATGGACAACCGTCTGGTCGAGGGCGAGTACGACGTCGACATCAACGCGACCGGTGTCGGCTCCGCCGCCCGCCAGAAGGTGCTCCAGCAGCACAAGGGCAACGTCGACAACCCGCAGACGGGCTTCATCCGCTACGCGGTCTTCCCGCAGACGGTGATCCCCAACATCGAGTGCCGCAAGGCCATCATCTACGCGGCCGACTCGAAGTCCCTCCAGACCGCCCGTGGTGGCCCGCAGGCCGGTGGCGACATCGCCTCCAACATGCTGCCGCCGGCGATCAAGGGTGCCGACCCGAAGGCCGACCCGTACGGCAAGCTCGCCGGCGCCCCGGACCTGGCCAAGGCCAAGGAGGCGCTGAAGAAGTGCGGTAAGCCGAACGGCTTCAAGACCACGATCGCGGTCCGCAACAACAAGAAGATCGAGATCGCCACCGCCGAGTCCCTCCAGCAGTCGCTGAAGGCCGTCGGCATCGACGCCCAGATCGACCAGTTCGACGGCGCCCAGAGCTCCGGCATCATCGGTTCGCCGAAGGTGGTCAAGGAGAAGGGCTACGGCATCATCATCATGGGCTGGGGCGCCGACTTCCCGACCGGTCAGGGCTTCCTCCAGCCGCTGGTCGACGGCCGCTTCATCCTGCAGAGCGGCAACAACAACTTCTCGGAGCTGAACGACAAGGCCATCAACGGCCTGTTCGACCAGGCGCTGAAGGAGACCGACCCCGAGAAGGCCGGCGAGCTCTACAAGCAGATCAACACGAAGGTGTCGGAGGCCGCGGTCTACCTGCCCTTCACCCACGAGAAGAACATCATCTGGCGCAGCTCCCGGCTGACCAACGTCTACACGGCGGACGCCTACAACGGCCGCTACGACTACGCGTCGCTCGGCGTCGTCAAGTAATCCGACCCGCTTCACCGGCGCACCACCCGCCGCCAGGTCCGAAGGGCAGGTGATGGCCGTCGGCGGGGGGGGGGGGGGCGCGCCGGGGCGCCGCCCCCCCCCCCCGCCCCCCCGCACCCGAGCTGGGACACACTAAC
>NZ_JBITXP010000044.1:0-34759 GCF_044544765.1 Streptomyces sp. NPDC053513 | reverse complement strand
CCGTTGTGGGCAATCGTTCCGCTGGGGCGGAACGGGTGGGCACAACGGACCCGCGCCCTGCCGGCGCCCGAGGCTGCTGTGCCTGGACCCGCACCAGGCTGTGTGCCGCACACGGGGTGCGGGTCCAGGCGCGGAACGCGGAGGCGCCGCTTAAGGGCGCCGTCCCGTGTGCCCACCCGTCCCGCCCCAGCGGAACGATTGCCCACACGGGCGGGTGGGCGGGAGCACCGCCCCGGCGGGCGCAGGCCCCGCACGGGCAGGGGGGCAACGCCCAGCACGGGCGCGGCCCCACGCGGGGGTGGGCGGGAGGGGCGCCGCCCCGCAGGGCGCGGGCCCCACACGCGGGGGCACCGCCCCGGCGGGCGCGGGCGCACATGGGCAGGGGGAGCCGCCCCGTAGGGCGCGGGAGGTGGGCGGGGGCGTCGGCCCGTCGGGGGGCCCGGTGGTCCGGTGGTGACGGTCGCGTGATCGCCGCCCCACGTACAGCATCAGCTCCCGCCCGGCCCCCTCAGCCCGCCCCGCCCGGGTCCAGTTCGTGGAAGACCGGGCGCGCCCAGGCGGGCGGGGCGGGCGGCGCGCCGAGGGGACGGGGGCCCCGGGGCGCCACCGGGCCCCCGGCGGCGGGCGCGTCCGTCAGGGCGGCGCGCAGTTCGGCGACGAACTCCAGGCACGTCCCGTACCGCTCCTCGGGGGTCTTCGCCAGCGCCCTGGCGAAGACCGCGTCCGCCGCCGCGGGCAGCCCCGCCCGCACCTCGGAGAGCGGGGGCGGCGGATCGTACTGCTGCGCCCACAGCACCGCCCAGTCGTTGTCGCGGCGGAACGGCGGCGCCCCCACGAGGGTCTCGAAGACCACGCACGCCAGGCTGTAGACGTCGCACCGGCCGTCCACCGGCTTGCCGGAGATCTGCTCGGGCGCCACGTAGTCGAGGGTGCCGACGAACTCGCCCACCGTCGTGAAGCCCGTGAGGGACAGCGACTTCTTCGTCAGTCCGAAGTCGGTCAGGTAGACGTGCTCCGGATGGTCGCCGTCGGTGCCCTCGGCGACCAGGATGTTGCCGGGCTTCACGTCCCGGTGCACCAGGTCGTGCGCGTGTGCCGCGTCCAGCGCCGAGGCCACCTGCACCGCGATCCGGCCCGCCTTCACCGGCGGCAGCGGCCCCTCGCGGTCGAGCAGGGCCACCAGGTCCTGCCCCGCCACGTACCGCATGGCGATGTACAGCACGCCCTCCGTCTCGCCCGCCTCGAAGACCGGCACGATGTGCGGGTGGTCGATCGAGGCGGCCACCCGCGACTCGTGCGCGAAGCGTTTGCGGAAGGTGTCGTTGCGGGCCAGCTCCGGGGCGAGCAGCTTCAGCGCCACCGTACGGTCGAGGCGCAGGTCCCGGGCCCGGTACACGACCGCCATGCCGCCGCGCCCGATCTCGCCCTCCACCCGGTAGCCCGCGATCTCCTTGCCGACCAGACCCGAGGGCCGGCCCGCCGGGATCTCCGGGTCCCCGCCCGCCGCGCCGGTCATCAGCCCTCACCCTCCGGTCCCGGGGGCCGTTCGACCACCTGGGTCGGCGGCGGCCCGGCGGCGACGGCGGGGTCGCCGCGCAGCACCACCTGGGTCGGCTCGTGCGCCGGGGGCGCGGTGCCCGCCCGTCCGCCCTCGGGCGCCTCGGGCGAGGCGGCCTTCCCGGACGGATCGGCCTTCCTGGACGGATCGGCCTCCATGGGCGGGACGGCCGACGGCGCCGCCGAGGCCGCGTACGTACTGAGTCCGACGCCGTCGCAGTACACCCAGCGCTCGTGCTCCGCGTCGTACAGCCACACCGACTCGCCGTCGACGACCATGCCGACCCGCAGGCCCCGGGTCCGCAGCCGGAAGCCCTCGCCGTCGAGCCTGCCCCCGCCCAGCTCCTCCGCCGCCCGCCGGTAGCGGCCCAGCGCGTCCTCCGCGCGCGCGATGAGCGGCCGGGGATCGGCGGTCCTGGTGAGGGGCCCGCCCGCCGCCGGCGGGTCGTCGGGCACGCTCACGAGGAGGCGCGCGTCGACCCACGCCGTCCAGCCGTTGGAGCACAGCACCCGCCCCCAGTCGCCGGCCCGCTCCACGAGCCGCACCGGCAGGAAGGCGTCGAGGGGCACCGTGGGCAGCGTCGGGTCGGGCGCCTCCCAGGCGGAGAGCCCGGAGCGCGGCACCACATGGGTGGGCCGGAAGTCGGGCACGTCGTACTCGGACACGGGGACGCTCACGGCCGCACCTCCACCGGGGGAGAGCTCACGGACCTACCTCCGCATCACGACGGGCTCGTGGCGGCGCAGCAGCCGTGCCACGAGCAGGCCGAGGACGAGACAGAGCACCACCAGGACGCCCATGTCGAACAGCCAGGCCTCCGCCGTGTGCCGCATCAGCGGATCGGCGGTCTTCTCGCTCGGCGCGATCTTCCCGATGTCGATCGTCGCGCCCATCGCCGCGAACGCCCACCGCGAGGGCACGAGCCAGGCCAGCTGCTCCAGGACGGGCGTGCCGCGCACCTTCAGGAGCGCCCCGCAGAAGACCACCTGCACGATCGCGATGAGGACGAGCAGCGGCATCGTCACCTCCTCCTTGCGGACCAGCGCCGAGACCAGCAGGCCGAGCATCATCGCCGTGAAGGAGAGCAGCGCGACGGCGAGGGTGATCTCCACCAGGGGCGGCATCAGGACGCCCTTGCCGCCGGGCACGTTCAGCGGTACGCCGATCAGCGCGACCAGCGTCAGGACCACCGCCTGCACGACCGTGATCAGTCCGAGGACCACCACCTTCGAGGCGAGATAGGCGGAGCGGGAGAGGCCGACGGCTCTCTCGCGCCGGTAGATCGAGCGCTCCTTGACCAGCTCGCGCACGGCGTTCGCCGAGCCCGTGAGGACACCGCCCACGCAGAGGATGAGCAGCACGTTCAGCGTCGACTCGGGGTTGAGGCTGCCCTCGGACAGCGCCCGGGCCATCGCGCCCATCACGAACGGCAGCGCGATCATGATGGCGAGGAAGGTCCGGTCGGCGGAGAGCGCCGCCGCGTACCGGCGGACGAGCGTCCGCAGCTGGGAGCCCCAGCTCTGCGCCTTCGGCGGGGGAGCGGGCTCCCCGGCCACGGCCCCGCCCGCGGAGGCGGGGACGGAGGAGCCGGACGCGCGGCCCGGGACGTCGGGGCCGGCCGTCGCGTCCGCGATGTACCGGCGGTGGAAGCGGGAGGCCCGGTACTGTCCGGCCCAGTCGCGGTCCCGGTCGTTCTCGAAGGCCTCGAAGGCCTCCGGCCACTGCTCGAAGCCGAAGAAGCCGAGCGTGTCGCCGGGCGGCCCGTAGTACGCGACCCGGCCGCCCGGCGCGAGCACGAGCAGCCGGTCGCACACGTCCAGGCTGAGCACGCTGTGCGTGACCACGACGACCGTGCGGCCGTCGTCCGCGAGTCCGCGCAGCATGTGCATCACGGAGCGGTCCATGCCCGGGTCGAGCCCGGAGGTCGGCTCGTCCAGGAAGAGCAGGGAGGGCTTGGTGAGCAGTTCGAGGGCGACGCTCACCCGCTTGCGCTGGCCGCCGGAGAGGCTGTGGATCGGCTGGTCGGCGCGTTCCACGAGCCCGAGTTCCCGGATCACCTCGTCGACCCGGGCCTGCCGCTCGGCCGCCACGGTGTCCTCGGGGAAGCGCAGTTCGGCGGCGTACCCGAGGGCCCGGCGGACGGTGAGCTGGAGGTGCAGGATGTCGTCCTGCGGGACGAGCCCGATGCGCTGGCGCAGCTCGGCGTAGTCCCGGTAGAGGTCACGGCCGTCGTAGAGCACCGTGCCCCGGTCGGCCGGGCGCTGGCCGGTGAGCGCGTTCAGGAGCGTCGACTTCCCGGCCCCGGACGGGCCGACGACCGCGAGCAGGCACTTCTCGCCCACCGGGAACGACACCTCGTCGAGGAGGGTCTTGCGTCCGTGGTCGACGGTCACCGCGAGCGACCGGACGTCGAGCGAGACCTCGCCGGTGTCCGTGAACTCGACGAGCTGCCCGCCGATCAGACAGAACGCGGACCGGCCGATGCCGACGATGTCCTCCGCCGTCACACGGGCGTCCACGACGGGAGCGCCGTTGAGGAAGGTGCCGTTGTGGCTGCCGAGGTCGTGGATCCAGTAGGTGCCGTCGGGGTGGGCGCGGAGCTCGGCGTGCCGCCGGGACACGATCAGGTCGGCGACGACCACGTCGTTGTCGGGGGCGCGCCCGATCCGGACGGTGTGCGCCGGCAGCGGCCGCACGGACGTCGGCTGCCGGAAGGTGCCGGTCATGGCGGGATGCGAGACGGACGGCGGCCGGAGCACCTCGGACCCGAGCACGGGGCCGGGGACGGGGGCCGGGGCGGGCGGGGCCTCGGACCGGTGCTCCGGCGGGGCCTCCCGCACGGGCTCCGACGGAGGCGGTGACGGGGGCGCGGCTTCCCGTACAGGCTCCGGCGAAAACGGTGGTGGGGCCCGCCGTGCGTCTTCCGGTACGGCCTCCGACGGGGCCTCCCGCACGGGCTCCGGCGGGGGCGCTGGTGGGGGCGCGGCTTCCCGTCCGGGCTCCGGCGAGGCCTCCCGTACGGAGTCCGGCGGGGTCTCCCGTACGGAATCCGGTACGTCGCGGGGTTCCGCCGGCCGGGGCGGGGCGCCGGTCGAGAGGACCGCGCGCGGTCCGTCGGCCGGGTGCCCGAACCGTACGACCGTCCCGGGACCGACCTCCCGCGCCCGGGCGACCCGCAGGCCGTCCGCGAACGTGCCGTTCGTACTGCCCTCGTCCGCCAGGGTCCAGTGGCCGCCGACGGCGCTGAGCACCGCGTGGTGCCAGGACGCCCGGGCGTCCGCGAGCACGATGTCGCTGGTGGGGTCGCGCCCGATGCGATAGACGCGACTCGGGTTCATGAGCGTCGCGTCCCCGTCGATCTCAAGGATCAGATCGGGCGCCGCGGGCACGACGGGCCGCTCTGCCATGCATGAATTTTATCCGCCGCCGCTGATCGCCGCCCGGGAAGGAGACGCCGGTAAGGTGGGCGTCCGCCGCGCGAGCGGCCTCAGGGCCTGTCTGACGAGGAGGACGCATCCGTGCCGAAAGGTGTCACCAGGCGGCGGCCCCGCACCCGCGCGGCGCTCCTGAAGGCAGCACTGGAGACCTTCGCCGAGCACGGCTTCCACGCGACGACGATCGAGCAGATCTGCGAGCGCGCCGGTTACACGCGGGGCGCGTACTACTCGAACTTCGCGAGCAAGGAAGAGCTCTTCCTCGCCCTCTTCGACGAGCACAGCGAGCGGACCGTACGGCGCCTCGCCGAGGCCATCGACGCGCTGTCGCCCGAGGAGTACACCCTGCCCCGGCTCGCGGAGCTCGCCGCCCGCGTCGAACCGGACGAGCGGGAGTGGTATCTCGTCACCACCGAGTTCACCCTGCACGCCATCCGCGACCCGCAGGCCGCCTGGGTGCTCGCGCGCCACGACGAGCGGCTGCGGGCCGAGATCGCCCGCGGCCTCACCCTCGTGCTGCGCCGCGCCGGACGCGAACTGACCGTGACCGCCGACCGGTTCGCCCGCCTCCTCATCGCCCTGCGCGAGGGCGGTCTCGCGCAGAGCTACGTGGAGCCGGCCGAACTGCCGCCGGGCACCCTGGAACGGCAGTTCCTCGTCCCGCTCCTGGAGGCGGCGACGCGTGAGCTCCCCGGCGCCTCCGGCCGGCCCGGGAGTCAGTCGAAGAGGTCGGGGTCGGACGCGGTGATCTGATCCCACAGGGGACGCGCCTGGAACCACCCGGCCAGGTGTCCGCCGATCTGCCCCCGGGTGAGGAGGGCCGTCTCGCGGTCGATGAGCTGCGGGGTGCCCGCCGCCATCGCGAGGAGCTGCGCCTGGCAGGAGCGCTCCATGGTGACGAACCACCACACGGCCTCGGCGACGGAGTGGCCGACGGTGAGCAGTCCGTGGTTCTTGAGGATGACCGCCTTGTGGTCACCGAGGGCCTTGGCGACCCGCTCGCCCTCCTCGGTCTCGTTCACGACGCCCCGGTAGTCGTCGTAGATCCCGTGGTCCTCGAAGAACGCGCAGGCGTCCTGGGTGATCGGGTCGAGCGGGATGCCGAGGCTGGAGAAGGCCTTGCCGTGCAGGGAGTGCGAGTGCGCGGCGGCGACCGCGTCGGGGCGGGCGGCGTGGACCCGGGAGTGGATGACGAACGCGGCCCGGTTCACGGGCCGGCGCCCTTCGAGGACGTTCCCCTCGTGGTCGACCAGGATCAGGTCCGAGGCCTTGATCTGGGTGAAGCTCATGCCGAACGGGTTGACCCAGAAGGCGTTCGGGTCGCCCGGGTCGCGGACGGTGATGTGTCCGGCGACGCCCTCGGAGAAGCCGAACCTCCCGAAGATCCGGAACCCGGCGGCGAGCTGTTCCTTGCGGTACGCGCGCTCCTCCTCGACGGACTCGAAGGTGGGCGGCAGCGGGACGACGGCCCCCTCGGGCAGGGGCCCGACGGCGGCGGCGATCGCAGGCGGCACGGTGCTCATGGCGGCTCCTCGGTGAGCGGGACGCGTGGGTGTGCACGGCGCGCCAAAAGATACAGAGATGTATCCGATACGCCAATGCATCGGGAGTCGGTGTGGCGTACGGCTCAGCCGGCGCCCGGGCCGGGCGCCGTTCCGGCGTACGGCGCGGGGCCTCGGCGTACGGGTCCGGACCGGGGTCCCGCTCAGCCCGTCGGGGCTCCGAAGCGGGCCAGGCAGTGCCAGACCTTCTTCACGTCCTGCGGGTCGTACCGCCCCGACTCCGCCGCCTCCTGCACGATCCGCGGGTCGAGCCGGCCGTCGACGGCGATCCGGGCCGCCAGCTCCACGTACTCGGGCCCCCGGAAGTCGGGGTGACGCCGCAGTTCGTCGACGGAGACGCGGAAACCCCCGTGCCACTCCACCGGGCAGGGCAGCCGCCGCGCCGCCTCCTCCACCTCCGTGCCCCGGTGGCTCGGGTCCAGGACCAGCGCCTCCACGTCCCGTCCGATCACGACCGGTCCGTGGACCTGGGCCTCGATGTAGTCGTCGAGCGGATCCTTCTCGTCGGCCTCGGCGAGGGCGATCAGCCGCATCCGGGACGCGACGCCGAAGTCGCCGGGCTCCAGGAAGCTGTCGGGGTAGCAGAAGGTCGCGCGCTCCACGGCGGCCGCCGTGAGCCGCAGATGGGCGGAGCCGAAGCGGGGTGCGGCGCCGAAGGGGCGGCGGCGGAAGTCGAGCGCGCCGTAGACCGGACGCGTCTCCGCCGGAGCCCCGTCGTACGCCCCACCGAAGATGCGGCTCTCCCAGCGCCAGCGGTCTCCGCCGGGGCGGGCGGTGAGCCCGCCGTTGCCGGTGCCGGTGACGAACTGGGAGCGGTAGACCCCCTCGTCCGCGAGCCGGTGCAGGAAGTGCGGATGGAAGTTGAGGGTGACCCGCAGGTCGGGGGCGAGCGGATCGCCGGTGGAGCGTGCGGCGACATGGGCGAGGGCCAGCCGGGCATGATCGTGAAGGGGTGTCATCCGGGCAGTGTGCAGGAGCGGGCGGGGTTGCGGCCCGCGGTTTTCGGTGGCTACGGTCGCGGGCGGGGAGGGGGGAAAGCGCTTTCTCCTCGCTGTCGAACCCGCCCGCGCTTCCTCGCCACCCGCCCTGGAGCCCTTCGCGTGACCACCGCCGACGTCCTCGTCCACACCCGCACGGCGGGATACCGCCACGACTCGATCCCCGCCGGCGCCGCCGCCCTCGTCGAACTGGCGGCGGAACTCGGCCGGACGGCCGAGGTCACCGAGGACCCGGCGGCCTTCGCGCCGGAGCGCCTGGAGGGGTGCGCCGTCGTCGTCCTCCTCTCCACGACGGGGAACATCCTGACGCCCGAGGGGCGTGCGGCCTTCGAGGCGTACCTCCGGGGAGGCGGTTCCCTCCTCGCCGTCCACGCGGCCGCCAACGCCGAACCCGACTGGCCCTTCTACGGCGAACTGCTCGGCACCCGCTTCGACGGGCACCCGGAGATCCAGCCGGGCGCGGTGCTCGTCGACGACCGGGAACACCCGGCGACCGCCCCGCTTCCGGAGCGCTGGGAGTGGACGGACGAGTGGTACAACTTCACCTCGGACCCCCGGACTTCCGGGCGGCCCGTACGGGTCCTGGCCCGGGCCGACGAGACCGCGTACCGGGGCGGCACCCACGGCGCCGACCACCCGCTGGTCTGGTGCCGGGAGATCGACCGGGGCCGCTTCTTCTTCACCGCCCTGGGGCACGCGCCGGAAACCTACGGCGACCCCGCCTTCCGGGCCCACCTCAGGGGAGCCCTGACCTGGCTGACGGCCGGCCGCGCCCCGGAGGCCCCCTGACCCCGAACGCCCCGACACCGTCCGGGGCTCCGCCCGACACCGCCCGCGGCGGCCCACCGCCCGGCCCGGACGCGCGTGGTGCGCGTCCGGGCAGGACGGCTCCGGGGCAGGGTCCGGGCGGTTCCGAGCCAGGATCCGGACGGCTCCGGGCCAGGGTCCGGAAGGTTCCGGGCCAGGACCTGGGAGCCGGGCGGTCCCACCTCAGGTGCCGGGTGAAGGACGCGGCCTCACCTCAGGTGCCTGGTGAAGGACGCGGCCTCATCTCAGGTGCCTGGTGAAGGACGCGGCCCCACCTCAGGTGCCTGGTGAAGGACGCGGCCTCACCTCAGGTGCCGGGTGAAGAACCGGGCCGCGGCGTCCCCCGCGAACCGCGGGACGCCGGTGTGTCCGCCCATGTGGGCGTGGAGGGACTTCTCCGCGGAGCCGAAGGCGTCGAACAGGTCCAGGGACGCCTGCCGGTCGTTCCCCTCGTCGTCCCACTGCAGCAGGACGTGCAGCGGAATGGTGACCCGGCGGGCCTCCTCGAACACGGAGCGCGGCACGAAGCTCCCGGCGAAGAGCGCGGCGGCCGCGATGCGCGGCTCGACCACCGCGAGGCGGACGCCGATGGAGATCACTCCCCCCGAGTACCCGACCGGGCCGCCGAGCCCGGGCAGCGTCAGGAGGGCGTCCAGGGCGGCCCGCCATTCCGGGACCGCCCGGTCGACGAGCGGGAGGATGAGGGCGTCGACGATCTCGTCGGTGACCGGCTCGCCGGCCTCCATGACCCGGCGCAGCTCGGCGCGGGCCTGCTCGGCGGCGGGCAGGCGGGGCCGGTCGCCGCTTCCGGGGAGCTCGATGGTGGCCGCGGCGAAGCCGTCCGCCGCGGCGCTCCGGGCCCGGTCCACCAGTCGGGGGTACATCGTGCGCAGCCCGAGCGGGGGGTGGCCGAGCAGGATCAGCGGCACCGGTGCGGACGCGGACGGGGGCGTCCACAGGAGGCCGGGGATCTCGTCGAGGGCGAATTCGCGTTCGAGGACACCGTCGTCGAGGTGCCGCTCGGAAGTGAAACGCATGGTCGTGCCTTTCGGGAGTGCTCTGGATGCGGCGCTCCCGGACGACGACCTATCGCCCGACCGTGACCCCGGAGGGGAGCACCCATGTCGATACTGCGTTCACGGGTACCACCTCCTCGTTCCTTCGCACGGCCTCCGGGAAACTAGCAGCGGCCGCCGTGATCCGCCAACGGGTTTTCGCCAACTAGGACTCGCCCTTCGGACCGGGGTCCTAGTTGGCGAACCCGCCCTTGGGCTCGATGATCTCCAGGTTGGTTCCGTCGGGGTCGTTGAAATAGGCCACCTTGGTGCCGAGGGCCGCGTCCGGGGTGACCTCGCCCGCGAGGAACGTGTAGTCCTCGCCGAGGAAGTCGTAACCGGCCTCCTTCATGCGCTTGTACACGGCGTCGAAGTCGTCGACCTTGAAGCACAGGTGCATGGACCCGGGACGGTTCGCCGCTCCGTTCGTCCGCCAGCCCACCGGGTCCTGGAACTCGATCAGGTCGATGCCGAGGCCGTCGATGTTGATCGTGGCGTACCGCAGGTTCGCATCGGGCAGCCCCTGCGAGTTGCCGAAGCGCACGCTGTGCATGGTCCCCTGCGCGACGGGCGGCCGACCCGTCAGGGCCTGGTAGAAATCGATCGCCACGTCCAGGTCCGAGACCGAGATCCCGACGTGCGCGCCCCGGGTGAGCCCGATCGGAGTGCTGGAAACAGCCATGACGAATGCCTCTCGTTCGTGGGCTCCGTGGGGATGCCCGCTCGTGAGCTCCGTGCGGATGCCTCTGTGCCCATCCTCCCGAATACTCCGGATCGCGCATCCCTGGGACCGGCCCCGCTCCGGCCGATCGGCCGGGGTCACCCCACCGCCCCGCCCCTGTTGCGCCGACGGCCGGAGGGGGAAAGGTTACGGACAGGACCCAGGGCAGAAGGAGGCACGTCATGGGCATCGCCACCGTGAACCCCGCGACGGGTGAGACGCTGCGCACCTACGAGGCCCACGGGCCCGAGGAGGTCGAGCGGCGCATCGCCGCCGCGCACGAGGCGTACCGCCAGTACCGCACGACCTCCTTCGCCGAGCGCTCCCGGCTCCTGCGCGCCGCCGCGGCCCTCCTCGACGAGGACACCGAGGACATCGCCCGCACGATGACCACCGAGATGGGCAAGCCGATCGCCGCCGCCCGCGCGGAGGCCGCCAAGTGCGCGAAGGCCATGCGCTGGTACGCCAAGCACGCGGAGGAACTGCTCGCCGACGAGCACCCGGCCGAGAGCGACGTCCAGGACTCGGGCGCCGACGTGGCCCGGGTCCACTACCGGCCCCTCGGCCCGATCCTCGCCGTCATGCCGTGGAACTTCCCGCTCTGGCAGGTGATCCGGTTCGCCGCGCCCGCGCTCATGGCGGGCAACACCGGCCTCCTCAAACACGCCTCCAACGTGCCGAGGACCGCCCTCTACCTGGGCGACCTCTTCCGGCGCGCCGGATATCCCGACGGCTGCTTCCAGACCCTCCTCATCGGCTCCCGGGAGGTCGAGGGCGTCCTCCGGGACCCCCGGGTGGTGGCCGCCACCCTCACCGGCAGCGAGCCGGCCGGCCGGTCCGTCGCCGCCGTCGCGGGCGGCGAGGTGAAGAAGACCGTCCTGGAGCTCGGCGGCAGCGACCCGTACATCGTCATGCCCTCCGCCGACATCGTCGGAGCCGTGAAGACCGCCGTCACCGCGCGCGTCCAGAACAACGGCCAGTCCTGCATCGCCGCCAAGCGGTTCATCGTCCACCACGACGTGTACGACGACTTCTCGGAGCGCTTCACCGCCGCCATGAACGCCCTCACGGTCGGCGACCCCCTCGACGAGTCCACCGACGTCGGCCCCCTCGCCACCGAGCAGGGCCGGGCCGACCTGGAGGCGCTCGTCGACGACGCCGTCGCGCGGGGCGCCACCGTCCTCTGCGGCGGCCACCGCCCGGAGGAGCCGGCTCTCCGGAACGGCTGGTACTACCGGCCCACCGTCCTCACCGGCATCACGCCGGAGATGCGGATCCACCACGAGGAGGCCTTCGGCCCGGTCGCCACCGTCTACCCGGTCCAGGACGTCGAGGAGGCGGTGGCCGTCGCCAACGACTCCCCGTTCGGCCTCAGTTCCAACGTCTGGACGCGCTCCCAGGAGGACATCGCGTTCTTCGTCCGCGACCTGGAGGCGGGCGGCGTCTTCGTCAACGGCATGACGGCCTCGCACCCGGCGCTCCCCTTCGGCGGGATCAAGCGCTCGGGGTACGGCAGGGAGCTCTCCGGCCACGGCATCCGCGAGTTCTGCAACGCGACCACGGTCTGGCAGCGCGCCTGACAGCTGGGGAACAAGTCTCCTCCGGCCGCCTCAGCCCCGCGTCCACTCCAGCAGCCGCTCGACCGGCCAGGTGTTGATCACCCGCTCCGGCGGGACCCCGCACTCCTCGGCCCGTGCGCAGCCCAGGATCTGCCACTCCAGTTGTCCGGGCGCGTGGGCGTCCGTGTCGACGGCGACGTACGTGCCCGCCGCGACCGCCGCCCGCAGCAGCCGGCGCGGCGGATCGAGGCGCTCCGGACGGCTGTTGACCTCCACCGCCGTGCCCGCCTCGGCGCAGGCGGCGAAGACGCGCTCCGCGTCGAACTCGGACTCGGGCCGCAGCCGCCCACCCGCCACCAGGCGCCCCGTGCAGTGCCCCAGCACGTCCATCAGCGGGTCGCGCACGGCCCGTTCGAGGCGGCGGGTCATCGACCGGGCGTCCATCCGGAGCTTCGAGTGGACCGAGCCGACGACCAGGTCGAGCCGGGCGAGCAGCTCCGGCTCCTGGTCGAGCGAGCCGTCGTCCAGGATGTCGCACTCGATGCCGGTGAGGAGCCGGAACGGCGCCCACTCCTCGTTGAGCCGCGCCACCACGTCCAGTTGCCGCCGCAGGCGCTCGGGGGACAGCCCCCGCGCCACCGTCAGACGCGGCGAGTGGTCGGTGAGGACCGCCCACTCGTGCCCGATCGCCGCCGCCGTCCGCCCCATGACCTCGATGCCGGCGCCGCCGTCGGACCAGTCCGAGTGCAGATGGCAGTCACCGCGCAGGGCGGCCCGCAACGCCGCACCCGCGCGGCCGTCCCCCTCCTTCGGCCCCAGGGGGGCCTCCGACTCCTCCTCCAGGCGCGCCAGATACTCCGGCACCCGGCCCTCCAGGGCCTCGCGCACCACCGCCGCCGTCTTCGGCCCGACGCCCTTCAGCGACTCCAGGGTGCCGTCAGCCGCCCGCCGGGCCGCCTCGCCCTCCGGCAGGGCCGCGACGGCCGTGGCGGCGGTCCGGAAGGCACGCGCCCGGTAGCCCGGCGCCTGGGCGCGTTCCAGCAGGAACGCGATGCGGTCCAACGCGGCGACGGGATCCACGGCGGTCTCCTCACCCACCGCCGGGGGCGGATTCGACCGTCAGCTGCGCGGGCCCGATCTCGCACCACACCGCCTTGCCCTCGCCGCGCGGCTCCACGCCCCACCGGGAGGCCAGCGCGTCGATCAGGAGCATCCCCCGGCCCGAGGTCGCGGCCTCGCCGGGGGTGCGCCGCCGGGGCCAGGCGCTCGACCGGTCCTGCACCGAGAGCCGTACCCGCCGCACCGGCTCAGGCAGCACCTCCAGCGTCAGCACCGCCCCGCCCTCGGTGTGCAGCAGCACGTTCACGAGCAGTTCGCCCGTCAACAGCTCGGCGTCGTCGACGAGTTCCGACATGCCCCAGTCGCGAAGCGCCTGCCCGACGGCGGCCCGCGCGTCCGACAGGCCCTGCGGATCGGCCTGGTGGATGTACTGGTGGATGCGCGGCGCCCGGGGCGTGCCCGGGTCCGGGCTGCGGCGCAGCACCAGGAGGGCCACGTCGTCGCCCGAGCCCCACCGCTCCCAGAGGCGCTCGGAGAGGTGGTCGGCGAGCGCCTCCGCCTGCGGCGGGCCGCTGGCGATCGCGCCCGAGAGCGCGGCGAGGCCGGACTCGATGTCCGAGCCGGGCTGTTCGACGAGCCCGTCCGTGCAGAGCACCAGCGTCTCGCCGGGCACCAGGTCGAGCCGGGTCTCCGGGAACTCCTCCTCGCCGAACACGGTCGCGAGGCCCAGCGGGAGCCCGCCCCGCAGCTTCGGCTGCCCGACCCGGCCGTCGGTGTGCCGGATCAACGGCCCGAGATGCCCGGCCCGTACGGCGCGCAGGGTGCCGCTCGCCAGGTCCACCTGCGCGTACGTGCAGGTCGCGAAGCGGTTGGTGTCCAGCTCGGCGAGGAACCGGGAGGCCCGGGCGAGGACGGTCGACGGGGCGTGCCCCTCGCCGGCGTACGCGCGCAGGGCGATCCGCAGCTGCCCCATGATGGCGGCGGCGTGCGTGTCGTGCCCCTGGACGTCGCCGACGACGATCCCGACCCGGCCGCGCGGCAGCGGGATCACGTCGTACCAGTCGCCGCCGACCTGCCGTCCGCTCCACGCCGCGTGGTAGCGGACGGCGATCTCGCCCCCGGCGAACTGCGGGATCCGGCGCGGCAGCATCGTCGCCTGGAGTCCGGTGGCCAACTCCCGCTCCTCGTCGAAGAGGATCGCCCGCTGGAGCGACTGGGCGACGATCGCCGCGAGGCCGAGGGCGAGGTTGCGCTCGTCGGCGTTGAAGGAGGTGCGGCCCCGGTAGAACAGGGCCATGCCGCCGAGCGAACGCGCCTGCGCCACCAGCGGGAGGTAGCAGGCGGCCCGGAACTCCAGGTGCGGCAGATAGGGGGCGAGCTCGGGGAAGTCCCGCCCCAGCGAGGGGAACGAGGAGACGAACCGGGGACGCCCGCTCAGCACCGCCTCGGCCAGCGGCAGTTTCCGGTCGAGGCGACGGCTGCGGAAGTCGTCGAAGACGTCGAGGGACTCCCCGCTGAGCGCGATGAGGTTGAGCGAGCCGTTCTCGACGAGACCGAGGGCGAGACCGTCCGCGCCGAGCCGGGCGAGGCCGCCCGGGCCGGTCAGGGCGGCGGTCACGTCGTCCACGGTCACCGCGCGCGACAGCGCGTTCGTCGTCCGCTCGACGATGTTCGTCTGGACCTCGCGCCGCTTCTCCAGCTCCTGCACGAAGGCGAAGTGCGCGACCTCGGCGGTCGTGTCCCGCACGATGCCGACGATCCGCCGGGCCCGGCCGTCCGGCGAGCGCAGGATCCGCGCCTGCACGTGCGTCCAGTGGGGTGACCCGTCGGCCTGCGGGATGGGGAAGTGCGCCGTGTACGAGACCGCGCCGCTGCGTACGGCCTGCCGCACGACGTCCTCCAGCTTGAGCTGCTCGTCGGGCGCCAGACGCGTCACGATCGACGTCGGCCGTCCGTCGAAGGCGTCCGGGGCCACGCCGAAGATCAGCAGCCCGGACTCGTCGACATCGATGGTGCCCGTGTCGAGATCCCAGTCGAAGCTGCCGGTCCGGTTCATGGCGAGCCACTCGGCGGGCCCGATCTCGCCACTGCGCGTACGCCGGTCGTCATCGGTCATCCTCCCCATTGTCGAACCCGCACCCCGCGGACGCCATGGCGGCGACACGGCGTGGCGCGAGTTCGCCGCGACGAAGCGGACCGGACCGAGCGGACCGGACCGGGCGGGCCGGGCGGGCCGAATGGACCTGACGGGCCGGACCGGGTGAGGAGGAGGGGCCGGTCGAGAGGGCGACGGAACCCCTCCGCCCGCGCCGGGGCAGAATGGGCCGGTGCAGCCGCCGCCCTACCGTGTCCTCGGTCCGTGCCGGGCCCTCCGTACCGACGACGGGACGGAGGCGGTCCTGAGCGGTGCCAGGCTCCGCGCCCTCCTCACCGCGCTCGCCGCGGCCGGCGGGCGCGCGGTGGGCCCCGGCGCGCTGATCGAGCAGGTGTGGGCCGACGCCGACCCGGCCGACGACCAGGACCGTACGGCGGCGCTCCAGGCCCTCGTCGGCCGCCTGCGCCGCGCCCTCGGCCGCGAGGCCGTCGTCTCGGCCCCCGGCGGCTACCGGTTGGCCGCCGCCCCCGACGCCGTCGACCTGCACCGCTTCGAACGGCTCGCCGCCGAAGGCGCCGCCGCGCTCGCCGCCGGCCACGCCGAACGGGCGGCCGCACTCCTCGACGAGGCCCTGGACCTCTGGCGCGGGCCCGCCCTCGCGGATCTGCCCGGCCGGGACACCGACCCCCTGGTCGTACGGGTCGAACAGCGGCACGCGCGGGCGCGGCGCGACCGGCTCGCCGCCGACCTGGCCCTCGGACGGGCCGACGCCGCACTGCCGCCCCTCGCCGCGCTCGCCGCCGGACAGCCGCTCGACGAACCCCTCCAGGCCCTGCGGATCCGCGCCCTGCGCGCGGCCGGACGGCCCGCCGAGGCCCTCGCCGCGTACGAGGAGGTCCGCACCGCCCTCGCGGACCGGCTCGGCACGGACCCGGGACCGGAACTGCGCTCCCTGCACGCCGAACTCCTCACGGAGGACCGGCCCGTGCCGCCCCCGCCGCCCGCTCCGTCCGCGCCGGCCGGCACCCTTCCCGCCCGCCTGACCTCGTTCATCGGCCGGGCCGACGAGCTGGACTCGCTCGCCGCCGCCTGGGGCGGGCGGCGGCTCGTCACCCTCACCGGGCCGGGCGGCGTGGGCAAGACGCGGCTCGCCCTGGAGGCGGCCGGGACGTACGAGGGCCCCGTCCACCTCGCCGAACTCGCCTCCGTACGCGGGGAGTCCACGGTCGCCGCCGCCGTCCTCACCGCGCTCGGGGCCCGCGAGACCCAGCTCTGGCACACTCCGGCCGTTCCCCCGGCCGATCCGAAGGACCGGTTCGCGACCCTCGTCGAACACTGCGCCGGGCGCCGGATGCTCCTGGTCCTCGACAACTGCGAACACGTCGTCGCCGAGGCGGCGGAGCTCGCGCAGGCGCTCCTCACCCGCTGCCCGGGCGTGACCGTCCTCGCGACGAGCCGCGAGCCCCTGGGGGTGCCGGGGGAGGAGGTGCGGCCGCTCGGCCCGCTGCCCGTGGACATGGCGCTGCGGCTCCTCGGGGAGCGGGGCGCGGCCGCGCGACCGGGGTTCCGGGTGGCGGAGGACCCGGAGGCGGCGGAGGAGGTCTGCCGCAGGCTCGACGGGCTGCCGCTGGCGATCGAACTGGCGGCGGCGCGGCTGCGGATGCTGTCGGTGCGGCAGATCGCGGACCGGCTCGACGACCGGTTCCGCCTGCTGACCTCGGGCGCGCGGACGGTGCTGCCGCGTCAGCAGACCCTGCGGGCGGTGGTGGACTGGTCGTGGGAGCTCCTCGACGAGGCCGAACGGGCGGTGCTGCGACGGCTCGCGGTCTTCACGGGCGGGTGCGACCTGACGGCGGCGGAGGCGGTCTGCGCGAGCGAGACGCCCGCGCCCGCCGACGTACGGGAAATCCCGGGCGCGGACCTGCCGGACGGGCGGGGTGCCGACGTACCGGACGCGTCGGGAGGGCCGGGTGCCGGCGTGCGTGCCGGGCGGAACGTCGGCGTACCGGACGCGCCGGGTGCCGACGTGCGGGGCCTGCCCGACGCGCCGGGCGCCGCCGTGCCCGCCGCCGGTGTCCTGGACGTGCTCGGCGCTCTGGTCGACAAGTCGCTGGTGGTGGCCGCGCCCGACGGCGGCGGGATGCGTTTCCGGCTCCTGGAGACCGTGGCCGAGTACGCGGGGGAGCGGCTGGACGAGGCCGGGGAGCGGGCGGCGGCGGAGCGGCGCCACCTCAGGTACTACCGGGAGCTCGCCCGCCGCACCGAACCGGAGCTGCGCGGTCCCGGCCAGGTCGACGCCATCGCCCGCTTCGAGCGGGAGCACGACAACCTGCGCGGCGCCCTCCGGACGGCCGTCGCGCTCGGCGACGAGCAGGAACTGCTCTGCCTGGTCCACGCCCTCAGCTGGTTCTGGCAGCTCCGCAACCACCAGGCCGACGCCCGCACCTGGGCCGCCGAGGCCGGCCGCCTCGGCCCCGACCCCTTCCAGGAGCCGGTCCGCCCCGCCGGGCCGCTGGAAGGCCGGTGCGTGGACGTGCCGCCGCCGTGGACCGGCGAGCGGCTGTGGGAGGCCCGGCGCGGCGGCCGGCTGTACGCCCTCGCGACCGAGGGCGGCGAGGGCGCCACCGCCCTGGAACGGCCCGAGACCCGCGCCCGGCTCGCCGCCCTCGTCGCCGCGTACCGCCCCGGACTCCCGCAGACCTGCCGCCAGCCGGGCACGATGTGGTACTTCGCCCGGCTCATGACCGGAGAGCTCACCGGCCTCGACGAGACCCTGACCCTGATCGTCGACGCCTGCCGCGCCCACGGCACCGGCTGGGACCTGGGCTTCGCCCTCCTCATGCGGGCCAAGCTCGTCGGCCGGGGCGCCGACGCCGCCGAGGGACTCGCCCTCTTCGAGGCCGCCGGGGACGCCTGGGGGATCGCGGAGTCCCTCGCCGCCCGGGGAGAGGCCTACGAGCGCGAGGGCCGGCTCACCGAGGCGGCGGCCGACTTCGAGCGGGCCACCGACGCCGCCGTCCGCGTCGGAGCGCGCTCCCAGGTGCCCGTCTTCACGGCCCGCCTCGCGGCCGTACGGCTCCGTCTGCGCCCGGAGGGGGACGCGGCGGCCGAGCGGCTGCTGGTCGAGGCCGCCGACGAGGCCGGGCAGTGGGGCGCCGAGGCCGCCGGCAGCGGCAGGCTGCTGCTCGCCCAGCACTACGGCAACACCGGGCGCACCGCCCTCGCCCGCGCACAGCTCTCCCTCCTGGAGGAGGAGTTCGGGGACGTCACCCCGGCGCTCTTCTGGGGTCTGGTCGGCGGGACGTGGGCGTGGCTCGACTGCCTCGACGGCGCCCACGACCGGGCCCTGTCACGCCTCGCCCGGGCCGTCGTGGACATCGAGACCCTCGCCCATCTGGTCGCCCCGCACCTCGTCGTCGCCCAGTTCGGGACGGCCGCCTGGGCCCGAGGCGGCCGCGGCGCGCCGGGCGACGCCGAGACGGGAGTCCGGCTCCTCGGCGCGTACGACGCCCACGCCGGCTCCGACACGGGCGGCGGCTTCCGCCCCTTCACCCCGGAGACCGAGGCCGCGATCCGGGGCCGCGCCGAGGCGGTGCTCCGCGCGGCCCTGTCCCCGGAGGCGTACGCCCGTGGCCACGAGGAGGGCGCCGGCCTCTCCCTCGAAGCGGCCGCCGCCCTGGTCCGGGACCGGGAGGACCCCGGCCGGGGATCCGGCGCGCGGTGACGCGACCCGGACGGCGGGCCCGGGTCAGTCGCCGGTGAAGCCCCAGAAGCACAGCTCCACCGGGCGGCCCCCGGCGTCAGCGGCGAAGACCTCCCCGCGAAGCGCGTCCAGGGACTCCTGCTCGCTCTGCCGGTAAGGCGTGAAGTACGACCATCTGCTCGCTCCCGTGAGCGCGAACCCCACCGACGGCCAGGGCCTGTCCGGAAAGTTCCGCCTGGCTCTACTTTCCAGGCACCCCCTGGGCCTGCGACAGGCGCTCGCGGGCCTCGGCCAGGTCCTCCGGGGTCGGCGCGTCGTCCTGGGCGAGGCGGCGGCGCCAGTACCCGGTGAAGTGGACCGAGCGCCGGTCGACGCCCCGCTCCTCGACGAGGTGCCGCCGCAGCCCGCGCACCACCGAGGCCTCGCCCGCCAGCCAGACGTACGGCCGACCGGCCGGCAGGCCGTCCGCCCGCACGGCCTCGACCGGCGAGTCGCCGTCGCGCAGGGGGCGCACGGTCAGGTCGCCGGCCGTGGGCAGCGGCTGCTCCTCGGCCGCGTCGGGCACCTGGACGTACGCGAGAGCCCGGTGGCCCGGCGGCAGTGCGGCGACGACCGTGGCGAGCGCGGGGAGCGCGCAGGCGTCGGCGTACAGGAGTGTCCAGTCGCCCGCGCCCGGGTCGACGGGGACCGCGAACGCCGCCGACGGCCCGAACATGCCCAGCGCGTCCCCGGGGCGCGCGGACCGCGCCCAGCGGGTCGCGGGGCCCTCGTCCTCGCCCTCCCCGTGGAGGAAGAAGTCGACGTCGACGGTCCCGGCCACCGGGTCGCACGCCCGGAGGGTGTAGCTCCGCATCCACGGACGCTCTTCCTCCGGAAGCGCCGCGTAGGCCCCGTACCAGCGCATGACGTCGCCGTCGGGCCCGGGCGTCGGCAGCACCGGCTCGGCCTGGCCCGGCCGGGGGAAGAACAGCTTCACCTGCTGGTCGGGGCCCGCGAGGGCGAAGCCGGCGAGGCTCGGGGCGCCGAGGGTGACGCGCCGTGTGCGCGGGGTCACCGGGCGGACGGCGGTCACCCGCAGGCGGTGCAGGGGCAGGGACGGCTGGGACATCGTCGGCTCCTCGGACGGGGCGGGGGCGGGCTCCCACCTTGGCCGGGCCCGTCGACACGCCGTCGACATCCCGTCGACACGGGGTGACCTCCCCGGGTGGCGCGGGCGGCCCGGGGGCGGCCCCGGATGCGCGCACGGGGACCGGACACGAGAATGGCGAGTGCCGGACGAACACGTAGGAGGCGGCATGAACGCTGAGCCCGACAAGACGTTCCTGGGGGAGCGTCCGACGCCCGACAAGCAGCTGCACGCCGGCCCGGAGGGCGGCGAGTTCACGGCCGAGGACCTGGTCCTCGCCTCCGGCCGTGACGTGAATCCGAAGACCCTCGCCTGGGCGGAACGCCGCATGGCGGAGAAGGGGCGCGCCTCCATGGAGGAGCTTCTGCCCTAGAGGGCCCGGCCGGCCTTGGGCCGGTTCCTCGCCCTTCCCCTCCCGCAAGCCCCGGATCGGTCGCACCGAACCGGGGCTTCGGGCGTCCCGGAGGAGTCCCGAGGCTTCCGCATTTATGGAACACGTTCTACCGTGTCCGCCGTCGCGCGTCGCACCGCACGGGGACGCAGCGGACGCCGCGGGACGCCGCCGGACCGCCACGGGAGGACGCCATGCACCTCGAGTACACGCCCGCACAGAACAGCCTGCGCGCCGAACTGCGGGCGTACTTCGCCGAGCTGGTCCCGGACGACGTCCACACCCGCTACGCGGACCCCGCGGCCCAGAAGCGCTTCTACCGCGAGACCGTGCGGCGCCTCGGCTCCGACGGCTGGCTCGGGGTGGGCTGGCCCACCGAGTACGGCGGGCGCGGCCTGACCCCCATGGAACAGTTCATCTTCTTCGACGAGGCCGCGCAGGCCGGCGTCCCGCTGCCGCTGATGGCGCTGAACACCGTCGGCCCGACGATCATGCGCTACGGCACGGACGAGCAGAAGGCGTACTTCCTGCCCCGGATCCTCTCCGGCGAGATCGACTTCGCCATCGGCTACAGCGAGCCCGACGCGGGCACCGACCTGGCCGCCCTGAAGACCCGAGCGGTGCGGGAGGGCGACACGTACGTCGTCAACGGCCAGAAGATCTGGACGACGAACGGCGACACCGCCGACTGGGTCTGGCTCGCCGTCCGCACGGACCCCGACGCCCCGCCGCACAAGGGCATCACCATGCTCCTCGTGCCCACGAGCGACCCCGGCTACTCCTGCACCATCATCAACACCCTCGCCTCGCACGACACCACCGCGAGCTACTACGACGACGTCCGCGTCCCGGTCTCCCGGCGCGTCGGCGAGGAGAACAAGGGCTGGCGGCTCATCACCAACCAGCTCAACCACGAGCGCGTCACCCTCGCCGCCCACGGCACCATGGCGATCCGCGCCCTCCACGACGTCCGGCGCTGGGCCGCCGACACCCCGCTCTCCGACGGCCGCCGCGTCATCGACCTGCCCTGGGTCCGCCGCACCCTGGCCCGCACCCACGCCCGCCTCGACGCGATGAAACTCCTCAACTGGCAGATGGTGAACGCCGTCCAGAACGGCACCCTCACCCCCCAGGACGCCTCGGCCGTCAAGGTCTACGGCTCCGAGGCCCGCCGGGACGCCTACGCCGCCCTCATGGAGGTCGTCGGCGCCGTCGGTGCCCTCAAGGAGGGCTCGGCGGGCGCCGTCCTCCACGGCGAACTCGAACGCGGCTACCGTTCCGCCGTCATCTTCACCTTCGGCGGCGGCAACAACGAGATCCAGCGCGAGATCATCTCCTGGATCGGCCTGGGCATGCCCCGCGTCCGCCGCTGACTCCCCCTTTCCCGGCGTCACGCCTGTCCCTGACCGCGCGTCGACGGACGTCGATACGAGAACCAGCTCGCGGAGGCCGTCGACGCCGGGGCCAGGAGGTCATGCACTCGGTGACCGCTCACTACACTGGCGACAGAACGGCCCCCAACGGCTTCACGGCCACGGCCTACGGCACAGATCCGGACGGGGCCGTACGGAGGAAGCGGTGACGACGTGACGGAGCTCGACGCGCTTCGACAGCTCATGCGCCCCACGGCCGAGAGCGACACCCCGGTCGACCGGGAGCGGATGAGCGAGTCATGGGGAAAGGAGTTCCCGTCCGACTTCCGGCACTTCGTCGAGGTGGGGGCAGGCACCCGGCGACCTTCCTGAACCGGCGTGAGTACCGGCGCCTTTCGAAGGCAGGTCCGGATCCGTGGACGGGCGAGCCGGACCCGTACGCCGGAATGTTCGGCGACTCACCGGCAGGGAAGATCTCCGCTCGGCCGCACGGGCACGAACGACCGCGACGGCTGAGCCGTGATTCCGGCAGGGCGAGGTTCCTGGCCGCCGCGCCCGCGTGCTCGACACGCGGCACGCCGGCTCAGGAGCCCCGTCCGTCGTCCGTCCGGCCGCCGATGCCGCCGAGGAAGGAACACATGAGTCATCTCGACGTCGTCCGGCTGCTGGGTGTCGACGCCCCGGCGCGGCCGGAGGGAGAGGGGTACGGCCGGGTCGTCCCCGAGGACTTCGAGCTGCTGGTCCGGGCGCTGCCGCAGGGGGTGATCGCGGCCTCCGTACTGCTCGGCGGGGCCGACGTCCCCGTACGCTCCCTGGAGGACTTCACGCGGGACACCGCGCTGCGCATCGCGGACATGCGGGAGGCCCTGGGGAGCCGCGAGCAGGAGCTCTGGGCGCCGCTGCACCCGCGGCCCCACGGCATGGTGCCCTGGGGCCGCACCGCCGACGACGGCGTACTGCTGTGGGACACCGCCGCCGCCGACACGGCCGACTGGACGACCGTCCTCACGGACACCGACTTCCAGTTCTGGCTGGACCTTCCCTTCTCCGCCTCGGAGTTCGTCGCGCGGGCCCTCAGGGGACGTGCCGAGGGAACGCCGGCCTTCGAGACGTACCAGGAGTACGAGTCGGGCACCTTCTGGAAGGTCGCCGAGGACAAGCGCGCGAGGGCCGCGGTGCTGGCGAACCGGGACGTCGGGGCGGTCGAGGAGATCGTCACCCGGCTGCGGAGCATCGGCGTCCCGGGCGTCCGGGCGTACGCGGAGGAGCTGCTCGACCGGGCGGCCGGGGCGTACGGCGCGCTCCCGGAGGACTACCTGGCGGTCATGCGGGAGTTCCCCGGCGGCGTCGTCGCCGGCGTACGGGTCTTCCCCGCCTCGGCGGAGCCGGGAGCCCCGGCGCTGCGCCGGCCGGACGAGGACGGACCGTTCCTCCAGTGGGGGGAGGTCGGGGGCCGGGCGTTCGGCTGGCTCACCGCCGAGGGCGCCCCCGAGGAGTGGCGCGTCGCCCACGTCGAGCCGGACGGCTCGGCCCTCACACGGCTGGAGGACCAGACCTTCGCCACGTTCCTGCGACGCCGGCTGCGGGGCGACGACTCGCTGTCCTGACCCGCCGGGCGGGGCGTCGCCCGGCGGCCCACGGCCCGGCCGGCGCCGTCCGCCTCAGCGGTACTCGCAGAGGTAGGCGGTGTCCACCGCGACCGTCAGCTGGAACCTGCTGTCCCCGGGGACCTCGAAGCGCTCCCCGGCGGCGAAGGTCCTCCACGCGTCGGCGCCCGGCAGCCTGACCGTCAGGGCGCCGCTGACCACGTGCATGACCTCCGGAGCGGCGGTGCCGAACTCGTACTCGCCCGGCGCCATGACGCCGATGGTCGCCGGGCCCTCCTCCTGCGTGAACGCGATCGACTTGACCGAGCCGTCGAAGTACTCGTTGACCGTGAACATGGGGGCATCCTCGCGGGAGATCAGGGGTGACGGGCGGCCGGCTCCTCACGTGCCGGCCGCGGACAGGGGCACCCTAGCGGGGACGGCGCGACGGCCCCGGCCGGTCTCACGTGCTGGATGGTCAGGCCGTCGGGCGCCCGCCGAAGGACCAGTCGTGGACCTCGATGTCGGCGTACCGCCCGGGGGTCCGCAGGACGGCCGCGGCCGCCGCCGCGTCCGGGGCGCGGACCAGGGCCGCCGTGCCCACCCAGGTGACGCCGTCGTCGGCCAGCAGCGGACCGTAGGCGATCAGATCGTCCCGGTCCGCCGGACCGGGCGGAGGGGTGACGTCGACGGGCTCGCCCTCCCCGAGCCCCAGAACCAGGTAGCGGTTGCCGCCCTCGCGCCCGCCGGGGAACTCCCACATCGTCCGCCCCAGCGTGTTGCGCCACCGCCGCAGCAGGACGTCCCGGTACACACCGGCCTGGTAGTTGGGCTCGTCGAAGGCGAACGCCCGGGCCGCGGCGGCGTCGGGCAGGTCGACGATGTGCACGCTCCCGGTGCACTGCTCGCCCGCCGCGTCGAAGGTCGGCCCGCGCGCGATCAGCTCCTTCGCGAAGCCGTCCATGTACGCCCAGTGCGCTTCGAGGAGGGCCTCCCGCAGGGGCATGGAAGCGGACCGGTCGCGGTGGTAGCAGAGGTATTCCATGGGGCACAGGATGGGGTGCCCGGACGATCATGTCGAGGGGAATACGGTTCCCCGTCACGGCCCGCCGCCCTCACCGTCCCAGGAGCGTCCGTGGTCCGTCGCGTACGCGGCGAAGACCTCGTCGGGAGGCCCGCCGGTGCGCAGGAAGCGCTCGTCGAGGACGGTGGCCAGGTCGTCGAGCGCCGTGCGCAGCACCGACGCGGAGAGCCGGGCGTCCGGATGGCGGGCCCGCCCGGCCCGGTCCGCCAGACCGACGGCGTGACCGAGCCGGCCGGCCAGGCAGATGTTCTCCTCCCCGTCGTAGAAGTAGTACGACTCGGCGTACTGCAGGAAGTCGACGGTGACGGTCGAGAGCGCCGAGGCGAGGCCGTCCAGGAGCGCGGCGCCCCCGGCGGAGTCGAGGGTCTCGGTCGTGAGGCTGTTGCGGCCCAGGTGGGACAGGCGCAGCGCGAGCGCCCTGCGGCGGGCGAGGGCCGGGTAGATGCCGAGGACCCAGGCGACGGTCGCCGACAGCAGGGCGAAGCCCACCAGGGCCTCCAGCGGGGCGAGCACGCGCAGCCACTCCGAGGTCGGCGCGATGTCACCGAGCCCGAGGGTGGCCAGGGTGACCAGCGAGACGTACAGCGCGTCGACGGGGCCCGCGTGCTCGGCGGGCGTGAGCCCCGGGGCGTACGAGAAGTCCTCCGGCATGGAGGGCCAGTAGACGAGCCCCCAGCCGACGGCGACGAGGAACGCCCAGACGGTGACGACCACCATCATCCCCACCGGCCCCGCCAGACCGACCGGCCGCCACCGCTCCCCGTGATGGGCCGAGAGCCGCCAGACGCCCCGCATCACCCGTCTGCTCAGACCGCCGTGCCGGGTGGGGTGCCAGATCGTGTGGAAGACGTCCCGCAGGACGAACAGGACCAGCGCCGCTCCCGCGACGACGCACGGCCACGTCATCGGGGCACCGTCCGCCCCGGGGCCGTCCGCGCGGGCGGATCGACGAGCTCGCCGGTCATGCTTCGAGGATGCGCGGCCGGGCGGCGGCCCGCACGGGGAGGAGGCGCCCTCCGCGGCCGCCGTGGAGGAGGGCCCCGCCGGGGAAGGGGGCCGCACAGTGGAAGAGGGCCGCACCGGGAAAGAGGGCCGCACCGTGGAAGGGGGCCCGCCGCGGAAGGGAGCCCCGCCGTGGAAGAGCGACCGTCCCGACCGGTTCCGAAGGACCCGTTCCGGCGTAGCCTGAGCGCCATGAGGCAGGACGCCGACCCCGGGCTCTTCGGCCCCCGCTCCGTGACCTGGCAGCTGCACAGCGACCCGGTGATGTGGATCGCCGGAGTCCGGGCCCTCTGGCTCCAGGCGCTGCACCCCGTCGCCGTCCGCGGCGTCATGATCAACAGCGGTTTCCGGGAGGACCCCTGGGGCCGGCTGATGCGGACCGCGGACTTCGTCGGAACCCTCAGCTACGGGACCACCGAGGCCGCCGAGAAGGCCGGCGCCCGCGTGCGGCGGATCCACCGGCTGCTCGGCGTGGACGACCCCGAGCTGCTGCTCTGGGTCCACTGCGCCGAGACCGACTCGTACCTCTCGGTCGCGCGCCGCTCCGGGATCCCGCTCACCGACGCCGCGGCCGACCGGTACGTCGACGAGCACCGCACCTCGGCCCGGCTCGTCGGCCTCGACCCGGACACCGTCCCCGGCTCCACCGCCGGCCTCGCCGCCTACTTCGAGGCGGTGCGCCCCGGACTGACCGCCGGACCGGACGCCCGGACCGTCGCCGACTTCCTCCGCCGACCGCCGGTGAAACCCGCTCTGGTCCCGGCGCGCGAGGTGATCTGGCGGCGCGTCACCGCGCTCGCGTACGACACCCTGCCCCCCTACGCCCACGCGCTCTACGGCCGCCCCGCCCCGCCCCCGGAGACCGTCACCCGCCGGCTCGTCGCGACGGCCGGCCTCCTGCGCCGCGTCCCCGCCCGGCTGCGCTGGCGGCTGCCGCCCCGGCACATCCTGCGCGCCGTGGACCGGCTCGGCCCGGAGACCCGGCCCGACCCGTACGCGTACCCCGCCCCGTATTCACCGTCCGACCCGACGGCCATACTGGAGGAGCCGAGGAGGCAGCACGGAATCGACGGGGGCGGCAGCACACGATGGGGGACTCCAGACTGATCCAGGGCCGGTACCGCCTGCACGAGGTCATCGGCCGCGGAGGCATGGGCGAGGTGTGGCGCGCCACCGACGAGGCGCTCGGGCGCGGCGTCGCCGTCAAGTGCCTCAAACCGCTCGGACCGCAGCAGGACCCGCAGGTCCTCACCGTGGTGCGCGAGCGCTTCCGCCGCGAGGCCCGGGTGGCGGCGGCGCTCCAGCACCGGGGCATCACCGTCGTGCACGACTTCGGCGAGTACGACGGCGTGCTGTTCCTCGTCATGGAGCTCCTGGAGGGGCGCAACCTCAGCCAGCTCCTCGTCTCCAACGACCAGCACCCGCTGCCCGTGGAGGACGTCGTCGAGATCGCCGACCAGGTCGCCGACGCCCTCGCGTACACGCACCGCATGGGGATCGTGCACCGCGACCTGAAGCCCGCGAACATCATGCGGCTGCGGGACGGCACGGTGAAGATCTGCGACTTCGGGATAGCGCGACTCGGCACCGACATGGGCTTCACCTCCAAGCTCACCGGGACCGGCATCGCCATGGGGACGCCCCACTACATGTCCCCGGAGCAGATCGGGGGCGGCGGCGAGATCGACCACCGCAGCGACCTCTACTCGCTGGGGTGCGTGCTCTACGAGCTGGCCACCGGCGCCCCGCCCTTCGACCTCGGCGACTCCTGGGCCATCCTCATCGGCCACCGGGACACGGTGCCGACCCCGCCGCGCGCGCTCCGCGCCGAGCTGCCCGACTACTTCGACCGGATCGTCGTCGACCTGCTCGCCAAGGTTCCCGAGGAGCGGCCGGCCGACGCGGGCGACCTGCGCCGCCGGATCGTCTCGGGCCGCTTCGCCCCGGCCCCGTTCCCGCCACCGGCCGAGGCGCCCCCGGCGCCCGCCCTGCCGCTGACCGTCCCCATGCCCGTGCCGGGGGCCGACCCCGTCGCCGAGGCGGCCCCCGCGCCCGCGTGGGCCCGGGGGATCACCGGCGGGCACCGCCCGGCGGCCGCCGGCGGACCGCGCCCGGCCGCCCAGGATCCCGCCGTGGCCGTCCTCACCACCGAGTGGACCACCGCGGCACCCGACGGCACGCCGCCGCCCGCCCCCGCGCCCTCCGCGGAGCTGGTCGCGGTGCTCGCCGGCCGGTTCCGGGCCGGAATGGGCCTCGGTCGGCTCGGCCGCTGGGACGAGGCCGAGTCCGTGCACCGCTCCGTCGCCCGGGACCGCGCGCGGGTCCTCGGCGAGGACCACCCCTCCACCCTGACCAGCCGTTACGAGGTCGGCTTCGCCCTCGCCCGGCTCGACCGCCCCGCCGACGCCCTGCGGATCTTCGCCGAGGTCGCCGCGGCCCGCGCCCGCGTCCTCGGCGACGACCACCCCGACACCCTGGCGGCGCGGCAGGAACGGGCCTACGCCCTGGGCCGCCTCGGACGGCACTCCGAGGCGTACGAGGCGTACGCCGAGGTGCTCGCCGCCCGCGAGCGCACCGTCGGCCCCGACCACCCCGACACCCTGCGCTGTCGCCACAACATGGCGTTCACCCTGGGGCGCCTCGGCCGGCTGGAGGAGGCGTACCGCACGGCCCACGAGGTCGCCGAGGCCCGGGCCCGGCTGCTCGGCGAGGCACACCCCGACACCCTCGTGACCCGCCACGAGGTGGCGTACACCCTCACCCGCCTCGGGCGCGGAGAGGAGGCGCTCGTCCAGTACCGCGCGATCGCCGACGCGCGCGCCGCCGCCCTCGGCCCCGACCACCCGGACACCCTCACGGCCCGCTACGAGACCGGGGTCTGCCTCGGCCGGCTCGGCCGGGCCGCGGACGCCCTCGCCCTCTGCCGCGACCTCGTCGCCGCCCGCACCCGCGCCCAGGGCCCCGACGGGCCGGAGACGCTGCGCGCCCGCCAGGCCCTCGCCGTCAACCTCGGCCGGCTCGGACTCTGGACGGAGGCGCTCGCCGAATCCGAGGGCGTGCACGCCGACCGCGCGCGGGTCCTCGGCCCCGACCATCCGGACACGCTCACCAGCCGTTGGGAGACTGCCGTTGCCCTCGGGAGGCTCGACCGCTGGGAGGAGGCGCTGGAGTGCCACCGGGCGATCGCCGCCGCCCGCACCCGGTTCCTCGGCCCCGCGCACCCCGACACCCTCGCCGCGCTCGACGACGAGGCCCACTGCCTGGAGCGCCTCGGCCGCGACGCCGAAGCGGCCGCCCTCCTCCTGAAGGCGGCGGCCCCGCCGGGGGCGTGACGGAGGGTCGGCGCCGGCGGCGTGACGCCGCCCGTCGGATGCCGTCAGTCGAGCGGTGTGCGTTCCTTCGGACCGTACGGCGCCACCGCCGCGCCCGTCGCCAGTGCCCAGTAGCGGTCGCCGTACGACCAGTGCCACCACTCCGTCGGGTAGTTCACCAGGCCCGCCGCGGTGAGCACGGAGCCGAGCAGCTCCCGGTGGGCGCGGGCCTCCGCACCGATGCCCTCGGCGTGGGTGTAGCAGGCGCCGCCGCTCTCCTCCGGGTCCGCGTTCATCCGGGTCCCCAGGTCGAGTTCCCGCCCGTCGGCGTCGGACAGTGTCAGGTCGACGGCCGCCCCGGCGCTGTGCGGGGCGATCCCGGGCGGGGACACGTACCGGCTCGCCGCCGTGAGGATCCGCTCCTCGGACCACGAAGGGTGCAGCACGCGCAACCGACCCGCGTACTCCTCGAAGTACGCCCGCTGGAGCGACGGCGGACGGTACCCCTCGACGAACAGCAGCCGCAGGCCTCCCGGCAGCAGCTCCTGCGCCTTGAGGAGCCGCTCGACGACGCCCTCCCGCAGGTGAGCGAAGGCGTCCGCGGGGTCCTGCTTGCGCGGGTCGACGAGCAGGGAGCCGACGCCGCGGACGTCCACAAGCCGCTCACCGCACTCCCTCACGGGTATCGCGGCGACCCTCGGATCCGACATCAGGATGATCTCAGTCATGCCGTGATCATGACGGATCACGGCCGGACGGCAGGGTTCCCCCGGCACGCGGGCGCGTGTGAGCATGAGCCATGACCGCCCCTGACCCGCTCCACGACGCCCCGGCCCCCGCCCTCGCCCAAGCTCCGGACCCCCGGTACGACGCCGTCGTCGTCGGAGGCGGGCACAACGGGCTCGTCGCCGCCGCCTATCTGGCCCGTGCCGGGCGCTCCGTGCTCGTCCTGGAGCGGCTCGGCTCCACCGGAGGGGCGGCCGTGTCGACACGGCCCTTCGCCGGGGTCGACGCCCGCCTCTCCCGGTACTCGTACCTCGTCTCGCTCCTCCCGGAGAAGATCGTGCGGGAGCTCGGACTGCGGTTCGCCGTGCGGAAACGGTCCGTCTCCTCGTACACCCCGAAGGGCGACGGCGGCCTCCTCGTCGGCGGCGGACCCGAGCGCACCCGCGCCTCCTTCGCCGCCCTCACCGGCTCCGACGACGCCCACCGGGCCTGGCAGGCCTTCTACGGACGCACCGGCGAGGCCGCCCGCCGGATCTTCCCCACCCTCACCGAACCCCTCCCCACCCGCGCCGAGCTGCGCGCCCGCGTCGACGACGCCGACACCTGGCGGATGCTCTTCGAGGAACCCCTCGGCGTCACCGTCGAGAAGACCTTCGCGGACGACCTCGTCCGGGGCGTCGTCCTCACCGACGCCCTCATCGGCACCTTCGCCGACGCCCACGACCCCGCCCTCCTGCAGAACCGCTGCTTCCTGTACCACGTCATCGGCGGCGGAACCGGCGACTGGGACGTGCCCGTCGGCGGCATGGGAGCCCTCACCGACGCCCTCGCGGACGCCGCCCGCACCGCCGGGGCCCGGATCCTCACCGGCCACGAGGCCACCCGGATCGAGACCGACGGGCGCCGCGCCGCGATCACCTACCGCACCGCCGACGGCGAGGGCACCGTCGAGGCCGACCGGGTCCTCGTCAACGCCTCCCCGCAGGAGCTCGCCGCCCTGCTCGGCGAGACGCCCCCGCCCGCGCCCGAGGGCGCCCAGCTCAAGGTCAACATGCTGCTGACCCGGCTGCCGAGGCTCCGCGACCGCTCCGTCGACCCGCGCGAGGCCTTCGCCGGCACCTTCCACATCGCCGAGGGGTACGGGCAGCTGGCCACCGCCCACGCCGAGGCCGCCGCCGGGCGCCTGCCCTCCGCCCCGCCGTCCGAGATCTACTGCCACTCCCTCACCGACCCGACGATCCTCGGCCCGGAACTGGCCGCCACGGGCCACCAGACGCTCACCCTGTTCGGCCTGCACACCCCCGCCCGGCTGTTCGCCGCCGACAACGAGGGCACGCGCGCGAAGCTCCTGGCGGCGACCCTCGCCCAGCTCGACGCCCACCTGGACGAGCCGATCGCCGACTGCCTCGCCCTCGACGCCGAGGGCCGCCCCTGCATCGAGGCGAAGACACCGCTCGACCTCGAACGCGAACTGCGGCTGCCCGGCGGGCACATCTTCCACCGCGACCTCTCCTTCCCGTACGGGGACGAGGGCACCGGCCGCTGGGGCGTCGAGACCGCGCACGCCAACGTCCTCCTGTGCGGAGCGGGCGCGATCCGCGGCGGGGGAGTGAGCGGCATCCCCGGCCACAACGCGGCGATGGCGGCCCTGGGCCGCTGACGGCGGGGCCGCCCCTCGACCGGGCGGCCCCTCGACCGGGCGGCCCCTTGACCGGGCGGCTCCTCGACCGGACCGCTCCCCGACCGGGCCCTCTCCGTTCGGCCCCGTTGACGTCGCCCCCTCCCCGCCTGGGGTGTGAAGCTGATCTGCGAGCGCGCTTAAGAAATCCTCGATGGACCGCGGGCCTCGCGTACGGAAGATTCTCCTCCAGGGATCTTGGGCGCTCAGCCGTGCCCGCACCCTCACATCACAGGACACGCACGTCGGGAGCCGTTGCATTGAAGGCGCTGGTCAAGCTGAAGGCGGAGCCGGGACTCTGGCTCACGGACGTGCCCGAGCCGGAGACCGGCCCCGGGGACGTGCTCATCAAGGTCAAGCGGACCGGTATCTGCGGGACCGACCTGCACATCCGCTCCTGGGACGGCTGGGCGCAGAAGACGATCGCCACGCCGCTGACGATCGGCCACGAGTTCGTCGGCGAGGTCGTCTCCGTCGGCCGTGACGTCGCCGACATCAACGTCGGCGACCTGGTCAGCGGCGAGGGCCACCTCGTCTGCGGCAAGTGCCGCAACTGTCTGGCCGGCCGCCGCCACCTCTGCCGCGCCACCGTCGGCCTCGGCGTCGGCCGGGACGGCGCCTTCGCCGAGTACGTGGCGCTGCCCGCCTCCAACGTGTGGGTGCACCGGGTCCCCGTCGACCTCGACGTCGCCGCGATCTTCGACCCCTTCGGCAACGCCGTGCACACCGCCCTCTCCTTCCCGCTCGTCGGCGAGGACGTCCTCGTCACCGGCGCCGGCCCCATCGGCATCATGGCCGCGGCCGTCGCCAAGCACGCCGGCGCCCGCAACGTCGTCATCACCGACGTCAGCGAGGAGCGCCTCGCCCTGGCGCGCAAGACGGGCGTCACGCTCGCCCTCAACGTCGCCGAGCAGACCATCGCCGACGGCCAGCGCACCCTCGGGCTCAAGGAGGGCTTCGACGTCGGCCTGGAGATGTCCGGCAACCCGCGCGCGATGCGCGACATGATCGCCAACATGACCCACGGCGGAAAGATCGCCATGCTCGGCCTGCCCGCCGAGGACTTCGCCGTCGACTGGGCGAAGGTCGTCACCTCCATGATCACGATCAAGGGCATCTACGGCCGCGAGATGTTCGAGACCTGGTACGCGATGTCGGTGCTCCTGGAGGGCGGCCTGGACCTCGGCCCGGTCATCACCGGCCGGTACGACTTCACCGACTTCGAAGCCGCCTTCGACGACGCGGCCTCCGGCAAGAGCGGCAAGATCATCCTCGACTGGACCACGGGAGCCTGACCCATGTTCGATTCCGTACGCGACTCCGTCCGCGCCACCCTCGAAGAGATCGAGCAGGCCGGACTGCACAAGCCCGAGCGGGTCATCGGCACCCCCCAGTCCGCGACCGTCGAGGTCACCGCGGGGGGCCGCCCCGGCGAGGTGCTCAACTTCTGCGCCAACAACTACCTGGGCCTCGCCGACCACCCCGAGGTCATCGCCGCCGCCCACGAGGCCCTGGACCGCTGGGGCTACGGCATGGCGTCCGTCCGCTTCATCTGCGGCACGCAGGAGGTCCACAAGGAGCTGGAGGCCCGCCTGTCCTCCTTCCTCGGCCAGGAGGACACGATCCTCTACTCCTCCTGCTTCGACGCCAACGGCGGCGTCTTCGAGACCCTCCTCGGCGCCGAGGACGCCGTCATCTCCGACGCCCTCAACCACGCCTCGATCATCGACGGCATCCGCCTCTCCAAGGCCCGCCGCTTCCGCTACGCCAACCGCGACATGGCCGACCTGGAGCAGCAGCTCAAGGAGGCCACGGAGGGCGGCGCCCGGCGCAAGCTGATCGTCACCGACGGCGTCTTCTCCATGGACGGCTACGTCGCCCCGCTCGACGAGATCTGCGACCTGGCCGAGCGCTACGACGCCATGGTGATGGTCGACGACTCGCACGCGGTCGGCTTCGTCGGCCCCGGCGGCCGCGGCACCCCCGAGCTGCACGGCGTCATGGACCGCGTCGACATCATCACCGGCACCCTCGGCAAGGCCCTCGGCGGCGCCTCCGGCGGTTACGTCGCCGCCCGCGCCGAGATCGTCGCCCTGCTGCGCCAGCGCTCCCGCCCGTACCTCTTCTCGAACACCCTCGCCCCGGTCATCGCCGCCGCCTCCCTGAAGGTCATCGACCTCCTGGAGTCCGCCGGCGACCTGCGCGAGCGCCTCGCCGCCAACATGGCGCTGTTCCGCTCCCGCATGACCGAGGAGGGCTTCGACATCCTCCCCGGCGACCACGCCATCGCCCCCGTCATGATCGGCGACGCGGCCGAGGCCGGCCGGATGGCCGAGCTGCTCCTGGAGCGCGGCGTGTACGTGATCGGCTTCTCGTACCCGGTCGTGCCGCAGGGCCAGGCCCGCATCCGCGTCCAGCTCTCCGCCGCCCACTCGACGGAGGACGTGAACCGGGCGGTCGACGCCTTCGTCGACGCCCGCGACGCCCTGCGCGGCTAGGCCGTCTCTTTCGGATCTCGCCGGTTGAGCCCGCGTCGTCCGGTGCCGGACGACGCGGGCGAGGCAAGATCCGGAAGAGACGGCCTGGGGCCTGCTCTTCGGAGCAGTGTCCGCAGGCTGAGACACTGGGGGCATGATCGAAGCGCGGCGGTTGCACATCCTCCGTGCGGTGGCCGACCACCGCACGGTCACGGCGGCGGCCGCCGCGCTCTATCTCACCCCCTCCGCCGTCTCCCAGCAGCTCGCCGCCCTGGAGCAGGAGACCGGTCACCGCCTGGTGGACCGCAGCGCGCGCGGCGCGCGCCTCACCCCGGCCGGCGAGATCCTGCTCGGCCACGCCAACGCCGTGCTCGCCCAGCTGGAGCGCGCCGAGGCCGAACTCGCGGCCTACGGCTCCGGCGACGCCGGCACGGTCACGGTCGCCGCGTTCGCCACCGGCATCGGGCTCGTGGTGGCCCCGGCCATCACCTCCCTCGCCCGCACCGCGCCCGGCATCCGGGTCCGGGTCCGGGACGCGGAGGGCGACGAGAGCCTGCTCATGGTCCTGGACCGGCAGGTGGACGTGGCCGTCGCGGTCGAGTACCGGGGCGCGCCGGGCGAGGACGACGACCGGCTCACCCGCGTCCCGCTCTACGCCGAGCCGTTCGACGCGGTCCTGCCGCCCGGCCACCCCCTGGCGGCCGGCGAACGGGTCGCGCTCGCCGACCTCGCCAAGGACACCTGGATAGGCCAGTCCGAGGGGAACCCCTGTCATGACGTGACCGTCCTGGCCTGCGAGTACGCCGGGTTCACGCTGAAACCGGAGCACTCGTCCGACGACTTCCGCGCCGTCGTCGCCCTCGCGGCGGCCTCCGCCGGCGTGGCGCTCGTGCCGCGGTCGGCCCTGCGCGGGATGGAGCTCACGGGCGTGGAGGTCCGCCCGATCGAGGGCGTCGCCCCGACCCGCAGGGTCTTCGCCGCCGTCCGGCGCGGCGCGGAGGAGCACCCCCTGATCAGCCCCGTGCTGACCGCCCTGCGCACGGCGTCCGGGAACGGCGCCTGACGGGCGCCCCTCGGCCGGAACCCGCAGGCGCACTGGCGGAGGTCCCGTACGTCCCACCAGACTGGGCCCGTGGAAACCATGATCCCTGTCAAGGACGGCGAAGTCTGGGCGGACGACGCGGGAGGGGAGGGCCTGCCGCTGGTCCTGCTCCATCCCGGTGTCGGCGACTCCACGGTGTGGGACCCGGTCCTGCCGGAGCTCCGCGCGCGGTACCGGGTGATCCGCTACGACGTGCGCGGCTACGGACGTTCACCCGCGCCCACCGCCGCGTACTCGCCGGGGGGGGGGCGCCCCCCGGCGCCCCCCCCCGGGGGGGGGGCCGGGGGGGGCCGGGGGGGGGGCCCCCAGGGGGGGGCCCCCACGGTGGGCGTAGCCCAGGGGGCGCCCGGCC
>NZ_JBITXP010000043.1:0-36833 GCF_044544765.1 Streptomyces sp. NPDC053513 | reverse complement strand
CCCGTCGAGCGCATGATGCGCGACGCCAAGATCACCCAGATCTACGAGGGCACCAACCAGGTCCAGCGCATCGTCATGGCCCGCAACCTCCCGTAGGGGAGTACGACGAAGGGGCGCCCTCCGGCCGGAGGGCGCCCCTTCGTCGTCTCACCGTCTCACCGTCTCACCGGCTCAGCGGTTCGAGGTCACCGTGACGGGCTCGTCGTTCTTGATCTGCTCGACGAGCTGCTTCACCTTCGGCATGTCCCACTTCAGGGAGTTCTGCGGCGCGGTGCCGTTGATCGGCATGTTCATGGACTTGCCGTCGCCGCCGCTGATGCCCTTCATCGCGAAGAACATCTTCCCGAGGTCGTACAGCGACATGTCCTTGTCCACGATCAGCGTGTCCAGACCGGCGCCGAGCGTCGGGTACAGCGCGAACGGGTTGAGGATCGTGCCCGGCGTCGCCGCCTGGTTCGCGAGGGCGGAGAGGAACTTCTGCTGGTTCTTCGTCCGCTGCAGGTCCGACTCGGCGAAAGCGTACCGGGTACGGACGAAGGCCAGGGCCTGCTCGCCGTTGAGGGTCTGCGTGCCCGCCTGGAAGTCGGCGCCGGACTTCTTGTCCTTGAAGCCCTTGTCGATGTTCAGCTCGACGCCGCCGAGCGCGTCCACGATGTTCGCGAAGCCGGCGAAGCCGATCTCCGCGTAGTGGTCGATGCGCAGGCCGGTGTTGAACTCGACGGTCCGCACGAGCAGTTCGGGGCCGTCCATCGCGTAGGCCGCGTTCAGCTTGGAGCCGCCGCGGGCCGGGTACGACTTGCCCGACTCGGAGCCCACGAAGTTCGGGATCGTCACCCAGGAGTCGCGGGGCAGCGAGACCATCGTGTTCCCGCTGGAGCAGGCCGCGAGGATCATCATCGAGTCGGTCCGCTTGCCCTCGGCGGAACCGGTGTGGAGCTTCTTCTTCTCCTCGGCGGACATGCCCTCGCGGCTGTCGGAGCCGACGATCAGGTACGTCGTGCAGTCGCCCTCCGCCGGCCGCTCGATGACCTTGGAGAGGTCGACCTCGTTGCGCATCTGCGAGGAGGCCCAGGCATAGGTGCCGACGCCCCAGCCGAGGACCGCCACGACCAGCACGATCGAGCCGACCTTGATCCGCTTGCGCCAGTCCGGCGCGGGGCGGCCGGGCCCCTGCGGGGAGTACTGCGGGGGAACGGTGCCGCGACCGCCGCCCTGGGCGCCGTTCTGCGGGCCGCCGTAGACCTGACCGCTGCTGTAACCGGAGTCGTACCCCTGGTTCTGCGCCTGCGTGTAGCTCGGGTTGTAACCCTGGTCATGGCCCTGGCCGCGACGGGGCGGCTGCTGCGGAACCTGCGGCCGCTGCACATGGCTCATCCGGCGGGGTCCCTCGGGCTGATCGGGCCAGTCATTCATGTGGACCAGTGTGCCGGGCAGGGCTTTCCGGACGACAGCCCGGGTGGAGGATCGAGCCGGTGCTGTTGCCAAGCTGATGCAAAGCGGACCCGACGGGGACGAGGGCCGGACCCGGCATAAGGTGGAGGACATGACAGACCAGGGCGATACCCCGGCCGGAATTCCGGGCAAGCCGACTTCCGCGTCCCGCACCACCCTCAGCCACATCATGACCAGCCACGACACCAACCTCCTGGGCACGGTGCACGGCGGCGTGATCATGAAGCTGGTGGACGACGCGGCGGGCGCCGTCGCGGGCCGGCACTCGGGCGGCCCGGCGGTCACCGCCTCGATGGACGAGATGGCCTTCCTCGAACCCGTACGGGTCGGGGACCTGCTGCACGTGAAGGCCCAGGTCAACTGGACCGGCCACTCCTCCATGGAGGTCGGCGTACGGGTCATGGCCGAGCGCTGGAACGAGTCCACGCCCGCCACCCAGGTCGGCTCCGCCTACCTCGTCTTCGCGGCCGTCGACGCGGAGGGCAAGCCGCGGCCCGTCCCGCCGGTCATCCCGGAGACGGAACAGGACAAGCGCCGCAACCAGGAGGCGCAGATCCGGCGCACCCACCGGCTGGCCCGTCGGCAGGCGATCCGAGAACTCCGAGAACGCCGAGCAGCCGAGGGCTACGAGGACTGACCCCCGCTGCGGGCGCGCCCGAGGGGCGGTGCCCCCTGTTGCGGACACACGCCCGCAGGGGCGGGTGCCCACCCCCGCTCCCGTCGTGTCCTTCGCCCGCGGGGCGGCGCCCACCCGCCGTCGCGGGCAGTCGTTCCGCCGGGCGGCGCCCGCCCCGCGCCCGTGGTGGGCGTCGCCCCGCCGGGGCGGTGCCCCCGCCCACCCCGTTGTGGGCAGTCGTTCCGCTGGGGCGGAACGGGTGGGCACAACGGACCCGCGCCCTGCCGGCGCCAGAGGCTGTCGCGCCCTGACCCGCACCCCTAGGTGCACCGGGCTCGTGGTGCGGGTTCAGGCGCGGAAGGCGGAGGCGCCGCTGGAGGGCGCCGTCCCGTGTGCCCACCCGTCCCGCCCTGCGGGACGATTGCCCACACGGGCGGGTGGGAACCGACCCGGCGGGCGCGGGCTCATACGGGCAGGGGAGCCGCCCACCCCGGCGCGAGCCTGGCGCAGGCGCAGGCGCAGGCGCGGGCCCGGCGCAGGTGCGGGCTCCGCGTCGGCGGGGCATCGCGCGGCCGGGTGCGGGTCCCGTGCCGCGGGTGAGGGCGTCGGTGGGGTCACGGGCACACCACCTCGTCCCCCGTCACCGCCTCGAACGGCGCCCCCGACGCCTCCGCCCGCACCGCCGTGACCCCCTTGTAGTCACCCCCCACGATCACCCGCAGGGTCCCGCCCCGCCCCGGAACCGCCCGCAGCTCCGCCCCCGGCAAGGCGGCCGCCAGCGACTTCGCCGACCGGTCCCACCCGGGGTCGTACTCGACGACCGTCCGCCCCCGCTCCCGCCCCGCCCCGGTCTTCGGCGTGCGCGTCGTGTCGAAGCCGGTCGCGCGCAGCGCGTCGTCGACCTTCCGGCCGAGGCCGTCGGTCCGGGTGCCGTTGTAGACCTGCACGCGGACCGTCCGCGGCGGCACCTCCACGACGGCCGTCCTCGGCGCCCCGGCGGGGGCCGCCGCCTTCTGCGGGGAGAGCGGCTGATCCTCCCGCACCGCCTGGAACAGCTTCTGCGCCTTCGCCGCGTCCCACTTCACGGTCGAGCCGATGCCCTTCACGGGGAAGCCCATGTCCCCGATCGGCACGGACACGAACTCGGACGAGGCGGGGGTGAAGCCGTGCATCGCCTTGGCGAGGGCGAGGAGCTGGTCCGTACCGAAGTCCTCGTCGGCCCGTACGGAGCTCAGCATCGATGTCGCGACCTCACGGAACCGCACCGGGTTGAGCAGCACCCCGCCGTTGGTCACCCGCTCGATCAGCGCCGCCAGGAACCGCTGCTGCCGCTGCATCCGGCCGAGGTCGGCGGCCCCGTCGATGTGCCGGGAGCGCACGTACTGCAGGGCCTGCCCGCCGTCCAGCTCATGGGTGCCGGGGGAGAGGTCGAGCCCCGTGTACGGGTCCTTCAGGGCGCGCGTCGTGCAGATCTGCACCCCGCCGACGGCGTCGACGGTCCGCATGAAGCTGGTGAAGTCGACCTCCAGGTAGTGGTCGATCTTCACGCCGGTCATCGACTCGACGGTCCGCACGGTCAGTCCGGGCCCGCCCTCGGCGTAGGCCGCGTTCAGCTTCACCGGATGGGCGTGGTGCTTCCTGCCGCTGTTCAGGTCGGTGTGCTCGGGCATCTCCGCGTACGAGTCCCGGGGCAGGCTGACGACGCTGGCCCGCTCCCGGTCCTCGGAGATGTGGACGAGCATGATGGTGTCGGTGCAGTGGCAGGGGGCGCCGCCGAGCCGGTACTTCGCCCTCTCCTCGGGGGTGATCCGGTCGCGGCCGTCCGTGCCGACGAGCAGCACGTTCATCCCGTGCCCGGCCTGCGGCCGGTTCTTCATGTCCTTGAAGGGATCGACCCGGGTGATCCCGGTGTCGAGGCCGGTCACCAGGGCGTGCCCGATCCCGCCCGCGGCGAGGACCACCACGGAGAGCGCCGTCGCCGTCCGCATCCCCCACCGGGGCCGCCTCCGCCGGCGGACCGGTACGCGACGGGTGGCGGGCCGGGGACGGGGCGTGCGGGGCGGTGTGGGCACGGGCGGGCACCTCCGCGGGTGGGACGAGGGGACCGTGAGCACGGTAGGCCCATACGATCAGCGCAAGGGCGCACCACCCGCTCGGCGCGCACCGGTGTCCCCCATTCGCGGTAACGTGGCGGACGATGAACGCCACGCCCCCCGTCTCCGTGATCATGCCGGTCCTCAACGAGGAGCGGCATCTGCGCACCTCGGTTCGTCACATCCTGGAGCAGGAGTACGACGGCGAGATGGAGGTGGTGATCGCCCTCGGCCCGTCCACGGACCGCACGGACGAGATCGCCGCCGAGCTCGTCCGCGAAACTGCCTCGGCCAAGCGCCGCGTCCAGACGGTGCCGAACCCCACCGGCCGTACCCCCGCCGCGCTCAACGCGGCGATCCAGGCCTCCCGTCACCCGATCGTGGTACGCGTCGACGGCCACGGCATGCTCTCCCCGAACTACATCGCCACCGCGGTCCGGCTCCTGGAGGAGACCGGCGCGCAGAACGTCGGCGGCATCATGCACGCCGAGGGCGAGAACGCCTGGGAGGACGCGGTCGCCGCCGCCATGACCTCGAAGATCGGCGTGGGCAACGCGGCCTTCCACACGGGCGGCGAGGCGGGCCCCGCGGAGACGGTCTACCTGGGCGTCTTCCGCCGCGAGGCGCTGGAGCAGCAGGGCGGCTACAACGTGGAGTTCATCCGCGCCCAGGACTGGGAGCTGAACTTCCGCATCCGCGAGGCCGGCGGCCTGATCTGGTTCTCGCCGGAGCTCCGCGTCCAGTACCGTCCGCGGCCCTCGGTGAAGGCGCTGGCGAAGCAGTACAAGGACTACGGCCGCTGGCGCCACGTGGTGGCCCGCTACCACCAGGGCTCCATCAACCTGCGCTACCTGGCCCCGCCGACCGCCGTCTGCGCGATCGCGGCCGGTCTCGTCGTGGGCGCCGTCCTCACCCCGCTCGGCTTCGTGATCCCGGCGGGTTACCTGGCGGCCATCACGGCGGGCTCGATCCCCGCGGGCAAGGGCCTCCCGCTCAAGGCCCGCCTGCAGATCCCGGTGGCCCTCGCGACGATGCACATGTCCTGGGGCTACGGCTTCCTCACCAGCCCCCGCTCCCTCGCGAAGAAGGTCATCGCGAGCCGCCGCCCGGCGGTGAGGGCGGGCGAGACCGAGTCGGTCTGACGACCGCTCCGCACACGGAACGACGGCCGGGCCCCGCGAGGGGCCCGGCCGTCGGCGTCGGTACGGGAGGACGGGTCAGCTCTTCCCGTCCCACTTGTAGGGGTCGAAGATCTCCATGCAGTCCTTCTGGTCGCCCCGGACCACCTGCGCGCCGTCCGGGATGTCACCGGCCTCGGCGGCCGGCTTCTCGTAGACCGTTCCCTCGCGCCAGTCGGCGCCGACGACGAGCGTGAGGCCCTGGGCCTTCGCGTCGGCCCGGACCGCGGAGTCGGGCAGCCCCAGGGCCTTGGCCACGGACTGGGCGTCGGCCTTGCCCTGGTCGCCCTCGGCCTTGGGGTAGGTGACCACGGTGTCCGGGCGGTTGCCGCCCTCCTTGGAGGACACGGCCTGGGTGAAGCCCTTGCCCTGGAGGAGTTCGGTGATCGCGCGGGCGCGGCCCTCGGCGGCGGGCTCGTCGTCGCCGCCGGTGCCGTTGACGACGGTCACGGCGAGGGAGCCGGGCGCCCCGGCGGTGGCCTTCGGCTTCGAGGCCGGCTTCGGCTTCGGCTTGGCGTCGGCCGGGTCGCCGTTCTTGTCGAAGGCGACGTCGTCGCGGAGCATCCGGAACATCTTGTCGGCCGAGGCCTTGATGAGGACGTTCTTGTTGTGGTCCTGCGGCCACTCCGCCGTCGGGATGTTCGCCGTCGTGAGGCGGTTCAGCTTCACGTTCTTGAGCTGCATCGACAGGTCGAAGAGCCCCTTGACCGACTTGATCTCGTCGGAGACCTGGAGCGCCTTGGTGGCAGTCTCCGCCAGGCCCATCAGACGGCCGGTGTCGGTCCAGGCGTTCTGCTTCTGGAGCTTCTCGACCATGCCGTTCATGTACATGTGCTGGGCCTTGGCGCGGTTCTGGTCGCTGCCGAAGGCGTGCCGGGTGCGCAGCCACTGGAGCGCCTGCACGCCCTTGACCTCGTGCGTCCCCTCGGGCAGCTTCAGGTGGGAGCCACCGGGCTGCGCCTTGGTCGGGTGGTCGCTGACGCCGGACTTCACACAGACCGGGACGCCGCCGACCTCGTCGGCCATGGCCACCACGCCGGCGAAGTCGACCATGATCCAGTGGTCGATGTAGACCCCGCTGAGGCTCTCCCAGGTGGTGAGGGTGCAGCCGGGGCCGCCGCGCTGGAGCGACTCGTTGATGGGCCGGTTGTCGGTGGCGGGGTAGGTGCCCTTGTCGTCCTTGCACTCCGGGATGTGCACGACCGTGTCGCGCGGGATCGAGACGACCGAGGCGTTCTTCCGGTCGGCCGAGACGTGCAGCAGCATCTGCACGTCGGCGAGGGGCTTGCGGTTCTTGTCGTCCCGGCCGCCGCCGAGGGCGATGTTCTTCTCGTCGTTCCGGCTGTCGGAGCCGATCAGGAGGATGTTCAGCGGGGTGTCGCCCAGCGCGTTGGGCGCGGCCTTCTTGACGCCGCTGTCGCCGCCCGCGCGGCTGCCGCCGCGGATGTTGCCGTTGAGGTGCTCGTAGTACAGGTAACCGGCGCCGGCCGTGCCGAGTATCAGCAGCGACAGCGTGATCGCCGTCCACCGCAGCACCTTGCGCTTGCCGGTCTTCTTGGCGCGGCGGCGCGCGGCGGCGCGTCCGCTCGGGCCCGTGCCACCGCCGCGCCGGCGCGACGCGCGGGTCGACGCGGGCGCGGCGGTGTCCGTCGTCCCCTCGGGAGCGTCTGCCTCGGCGCCGGTCGCCTCGCCGGCGCCGTGCAGGTCGTCGTCCCAGCCCAGTTCACGGGCGCGCGGAACGCGTTTCCGCGTTCCCTCCCCACGCACGCTGCTCTGTCCCACCCCAGGTCCCCTCGTCGGTCAGCAGTGCGCCAAGTCCCGGTGTTTCCGGGCTACTTGGCGCACACCTGCTTGTCTGCTTCTACCTGGCCCACGTCCGGCGCCTTCGTGGGAGCGGTCATGGAAACCCCTGCGCCCTTGAAGTCGGCGCCGAGCACGAGCGTCATGGGCTCGCGCTCCCCGGCGTCCTGCGTGCCCGGCTTGAGGGCCGAGGCCGGCAGGCCCATCATGTCCGCGAGCTTGCGGGCCTGATCGGCCTGGTTCGGTGCATAGGTGAGCGTGGTCTTCGCCGCCTTCTCGGGGGCGTTGCTCTTGTTGGTAGACCGCGTCACACCCTGGTCGTTCTGCAGCCAGTTGATGGTCGCCTGGGCCGCGCCCCGGATCCCGCTGCCGTTGTAGACGTCGACGCGCACGTCGGCGGCCTCGGCACGCGGGCCCTGGAGCAGCTTCGCCTGCGCCTTCGCCTGGGCGTTCTTGGCGTCCTGCTGCTTCTTCTTCACCTCGGTGAAGGAGACGTCGTTCTGGATCATCGAGAACACCTGCGGAGCCTTGACCTGGTCGAGGACGACCGTCGCCCGCCTGTTCGGCGGCTCATCGGGGTTGTCGACGACCGGAACGGTCATGAAGCTGATGTTCTTGAGGTCGACCTTGCCCATCTCCTTGGCCAGGCTGGTCAGCTTGAGGGCACTGCCTATCCCCTTGTCCACGGTCAGCGCCTCGGTCGCCGCGTTCGCGACGTCGAGCAGCTGCGTCGGACTGTCCAGGGTGTCCTCCTTCAGCTGCCGCATCATGGACGCGACGAACTGCTGCTGCATCTTGATCCGGTCCAGGTCGCTCTGGTTGCCGAGACCGTGGCGGTTGCGGAGGAACGCGAGCGCGGTCTCGCCCTGGATGCGGCTCTCGCCCGCCGGCAGGTCGAGTTTGGAGTAACTCGGGTCCTTGATGGGCTTGGTCAGGCAGACCTTCACGCCGCCGACAGCCGCCGACAGCGTCTTGACGGCGTTGAAGTCGACCATCATGAAGTGGTTGATCCCCACTCCGGTCATGTTCTTGACCGTGCGCATCACACAGCCGGGGTCGCGGCCGTTCACGCCGTACGACTCGTTGAACTTGGTGGGTCCGTTCGAGCCGGGGATGACCTTCGTCGAACCGTCGGGCTGCTTCGTCGGGCAGTCCGGGATCTGGAGCTTGAGGTCCCGGGGGATGCTCAGGACCGTCGCGTTGGTGCGGTCGTCGGAGACGTGCATGAGCAACGTCGTGTCGGCGTGCCCGGTGACGTTGGACTTGTTCCCGTAGCTCTCGTTGCCCTCGCCGGTACGGACGTCGTTGCCGATGATCAGGATGTTCAGCGGCCCGTCCATCCCCGGGGTGCCCTCCGCGGCGTCACCGACGTCGACCGTGCCGATGTTGCCGTCGAGCTTGCTGTAGATCGCGTACGCGCCGGCCGCGCCGCCCACGAGGACGAACGCCATCGTGCCGCCGGTCCACAGCAGGACCTTCTTCTTGCGGCTCGCGCCCTGCTTGCGCTTGCGGCGGCTCTGCGGCGGCACCTGGCCGCCCGCGGCCGGCTCCGGGGCGCGGCGGCGGCGCTGGCCGGGGACGGGCGCCTCGGAGGGCTCGGGGGCGGGGGTCCGTGCGGGTGCGGCGGGGGCGGCCCTTCGGGAGCGGGGCGGGGTCTGCGCCCGTGACTGCCCAGCGGAGCGGTCCAGTCGCAGTTCGTAGTTGCCGGTCTGCGGGTTGAGGACCCACTGGTCGGCGGGGTCGATCTCGTCCGCCCGTCCACGGCTGTGCGCGTCCACGGTTACTCGAGTCCTCCGTCGGTGCCACGCGAGGCGCCTCCCCCACAGGGCGCCGCTCTCTCGGTCGTTCGATCCTTGTTGAGTGCGACCACGCGGGCGGGTGCACCGGATCGCGTCACACTATCCGCCCAGTTCAGCGTGGGGCGACGTCCGTGACAAATTCCACGCCCCTTACAACCGGGCAATTTGCCCAAACCTCATCGGTCCCCGCGCTCGCCTTGGGGCGCCCTTTACTCACACACCCCTTCCGCCGCGTTCCGTCCCGTGAAGGTCGGCGTCGCCGACGGCGGCGTCGTCTCCGGCCCGTCGGGCTTCCCGTCCCCGCCCGTGCTCCCGCCCCGCTCGCCGTCCTTCTTCTCGCTCTCGGGCGTCACCAGGACGGGCCGGTCCTCCCGCAGGTACCGGAAGAGTTCGTCCGCCGCCGGTTGCACCAATTCGTCCCGGTTCGCGTCGTATCGGTAGGAGCGGCGCGGGACGGTGAGGAACTGCACCTTCTCGGTCGGGATGGCCCGCATGGCCCGCGCCAGGTCGTACAGGTCCCGCAGCGAGTCGAGCCCGGGGTCCGTGGTGATCGCCTTCGTGGCCGCGTCCAGGACCGGGTAGAGCTTGGTCGGGTTGAGCAGCACCCCGTCGCTCTGCACCTTGTTGACGAGGGCGCCGAGGAACTGCTGCTGGCGGTCCATCCGTTCGGTGTCGCTGCCGTTCCCGATCGACTTGCGGGCCCGCACGAAACCGAGGGCCTGCTCCCCGTGGAGCGTCTGGCGGCCCGCGGGCAGCTTCAGCTTCGCGTCGGGGTCGTCCACCGGCTCCTTGAGGCAGACCTCCACGCCGTCCACCGCGTCCACCATCTTCTTGAAGCCCCGGAAGTCGATCACCATGTGGTGGTCGACCCTGATCCCGGTCAGCTTCTCGACGGTACGGATCGTGCACGCCGTACCGCCGAACTCGAAGGCCCAGTTGAACTGCGCGAACTGCTCCCGGGTGCGGCTCCCGTCCGCCTTGCGGCAGCTCGGGATCGTCACCATCAGGTCGCGCGGCAGGGAGACGGCCGTCGCGCTCGACTTCCCCGCCGAGAGGTGCAGCAGGATCGTCGTGTCGGAACGCTGGGTGCCCTGGTCCTTGCCGTACTTGCGGTTGCCCTCGCCGGCCCGGGTGTCCGAGCCGATGAGCAGGATGTTCCGCGCGGCCGAGGTGCCCGCCGGCGGTCGCTCCTTCTCGTACTTCTCCAGCTCGGCGGCGGCGGTGGTGTCGGTGGTGATGTTGTCGTCGAGCTTCCGGTAGAACCACCAGCCGACCCCCGCGGCGGCCAGCACGACGACCGCGACACCGAGGGCCGTCCAGCGCAGCCAGTGGCGCCGGCGCCGCTCCTCCGGGGCGTCGGGAGCCCCTTCCTCCGTGGCCGGGGGATCCGGTTCGGCGGGCGTGCCTGCGCGGTCCGTCACGTCTGGGTCCGTCCTTCGTGGCGTCGGCGGCGCGCCGGGCGTCCGCCGGTCACAGAAGGAGACGGCCGAACCCGACGCATGGTTGTGCGGAAGGAGTCGACTCCCCCCGGCCGATCATGTACCGGCGAGGGCGGTTTCTGGTGGTGGCTACGCCCAGGTGTGTCGGGGCGGATGCCGGAAGGTGACGGCGGGGCGCCGGGCCGGTGTCGGTGGGCATGTGCGGCCCGGCGGACGGACGGGCGTGTTTGTCGGGCGGGAACCGGGACGGCTCGGAAGCCGTCCCGGCGAGGGGGCCGCTCAGAGCGCCGTGTGCGTCACGCGCTCGCTCTCCACGCGCTTCTCCAGGCCTTCGGGCGCCAGCTCGCCCAGGTTCCGGCAGAGCACCACCGAGCCGCCCGCCGCGAGGGGCGCGTACAGGCCGGCCGAGAGCCCCGCCCAGTCCCCGTAACCCAGCCCGGAGAGCAGCCGGGAGCCGGGGGCGAGGCCGAGCGACGCCGCGTCCGCCCGCGCCTGCTCGACGAGCTGGGCGCCGCTGCGTTCCGTACCGTCGACGACGAGCGCGGGAGCCTCCGGATCGACCGGTGCGAACGGGGCGAAACGGTCGCCCTGGCTGGGCACCTCGACCGCGTAGTCCGCGTATCCGGCGGGCGCGGCCGGGAAGCGACGGCCCAGTGGGGCCAGGGAGAGCGCGATCCGCTCCCCGGAGCAGGCGAGGCCCGCCTCCAGGGCGTCCGGCCCCGCCACCACGACGTCCGCGTCCGCCGGGTCGCCGCCGATCTCCGCGGTCACGCCCACGGACGAGCAGGCGAGCAGCCAGACGGCGCTCTGCCAGTGCGCGGGCAGCAGCAGCGCGAGCCGGTCGCCGGGTCCGGCGGACAGCTCGCCCTGGAGCAGGTTCGCCGTCTTGGCCACCCAATTGGCGAAGGTGGCGACGGACAATTCCACCCGCTCACCGGTGGCGTCGTCGTAGAAGGTGACCAAGGGGCGGGCGGGGTCCGCGGCGAGCGCGGATCGCAGCAGGTCGGCAGGGGTGCGGTCGCTGGCGTTCACGCCGGACAGCGTACGCGGACGGGTGCGCGAGGGTCCGCCGTACCGGTGACGGCGTCCTCCGGTCGGAGCGACGGCCCGTCAGTTTCCGGGCCGGATCCCGGCGCGCGGAACACCCCGGCGGTACGCACGATCGGCCCATGCGTGCCTCACTCGCCTCCTCGATCGCCGTCACCTGCGCGGCGGTGCTCGCCCTGCCGGTCTCCCTCACCGCGCCGGCGGCGGCCACGGCACCACCCGCGGCCGCCGTCGCCCTGCCACCCGCGCCCGAACTGCCGGGCTCCACCCAGTCGCTGCCCCTCGAACCGCTCGGTGCCGCCACCCGCGCCCTCGGCGACACGGACGCCTCCGGCGCGCAGGGGCTCACCCGACGCGACGTCAGGCCCTTCTCGCTCGTCGGCGTCGTCTGGGACGACCCGGCGGCCCCGCTGCACGGCACCGTCCAGGTCCGCACCCGCGCCACCGGCGGCGGCGCCTGGTCGGAGTGGCAGGACGTGGAGACCCACAACGAGGAGCACGGCGCCGACCCGGACACCGCCGAGGGCTCCGCCCGGGCGCTCCGCGGCTCCACCGCCCCGCTGTGGGTGGGCGACTCGGACGGCGTCGAGATCCGCGTACGGGGAGAGGAACCGCTCCCGGCGGGCCTCCGGCTCGAACTGGTCGATCCGGGCGAGGACCCGGCGGCCGCACCGGACGAAGCGGCTCCCCGCACCCGGGGCGCCATGGCCCCGGCGGGTCGGGCCGCTCCTGCCGGACCGGCCGCTCCTGCGGGCCGAACCGCCGTGAGCGCGGCCGAGGAGGCCGCGAGCGCGGTGAACGCCCGCCTCGCGCCCTACGGTGCCACCTGGATCCCGGCCCTCTCGAAGGAGGAGACCGAACGGGAGGCCCGGAACACGCCGCAGGCGCAGGCGGCCCCCGCCGGCCCGGTGGCCGCCGCGGCGGCGAAGCCGTACATCGGACCCCGGCCCAAGATCATCACCCGTAAGGGGTGGGGAGCGGACGAGCGCATCCGCGAGAAGGGCTTCGTCTACACGAAGACCATCAAGGCGGCCTTCGTCCACCACAGCGCCACCGGCAACAACTACACCTGCAAGCAGGCCCCCTCCGTCCTCCGCAGTATCTACCGCTACCACGTCAAGAGCAGTGGCTGGCGGGACTTCGGCTACAACTTCGCCGTCGACAAGTGCGGAAACATCTACGAAGGCCGGGCGGGCGGCGTGGCCAAGCCGGTCATGGGCGCCCACACCCTCGGCTTCAACACCGACAGCATGGGCATCGCCGTCCTGGGCACCTTCAGCCGCAGCGCCCCGCCGGCCGCCGCCGTGACCGCCATCGCCCGCCTGACGGCCTGGAAACTCGGGCTCCACGGGGTGAACCCGAAGGGCACGTCGTACCTGATCTCAGGGGGTGGAAACCTGTACAAGAAGGGCAAGAAGGTCCGGTTCAACGCCATCGCCGGACACCGCGACGGGTTCGCCACGGACTGCCCCGGCGGACGCCTCTACAACAAGCTCGGCACGGCCCGCACGAGCTCGGCGAAGTACCAGGGAAGGTCCTGACGGGGTAGCGGATGGGGCCACCGAGGCAACCATCTGCATAAACTGACCGGTCATATCGCACGGACGACCGAGACGGGCGAGCTGACCGGCCCCGAACAGGAAGCAGAGACGACAAGGTGACAGAAGCGATACTCCTGGTCGGTGGCAAGGGCACACGGCTGCGACCCCTCACGGTCAACACGCCCAAGCCCATGGTCCCGGCGGCGGGCGTCCCCTTCCTGACCCACCAGCTGGCCCGGGCCCGTGCCGCCGGCATCGAGCACATCGTGCTCGCCACCTCCTACCTGGCCGAGGTCTTCGAGCCGTACTTCGGCGACGGCTCCTCCCTCGGCCTCAGCCTGGAGTACGTCACCGAGGAGGAGCCGCTGGGCACCGGCGGCGCGATACGCAACGTGGCCTCGCGCCTGCACTCGGGCCCCGACGACCCGGTCCTCATCTTCAACGGCGACATCCTCACGGGCCTCGACATCCAGGCCCTCGTCGACACCCACTCCTCCTCCGGCGCGGACGTCTCGCTCCACCTCACCCGGGTCGAGGACCCGCGCGCCTTCGGCCTGGTCCCCACGGACGACACCGGCCGCGTCACCGCCTTCCTGGAGAAGCCGCAGACGCCGGAGGAGATCGTCACGGACCAGATCAACGCGGGCGCGTACGTGTTCCGCCGCTCGGTCATCGACACCATCCCCACGGGCCGGCCGGTCTCGGTCGAGCGCGAGACCTTCCCCGAGCTCCTCTCCTCCGGAGCGCACCTCCAGGGCATGGTCGACTCCACGTACTGGCTGGACCTCGGCACCCCGCAGGCCTTCGTCCGCGGCTCCGCCGACCTGGTCCTCGGCCGCGCCCCCTCCCCGGCCGTCCCCGGCCGCTGCGGCGACCGCCTGGTCCTGCCGTCCGCCCGCGTCGCCCCGGACGCCAAGCTGACCGGCGGCACGGTCGTCTGCGCGGACGCGGTCGTGGGCGAGGGCGCCCGGGTGACCGGCTCCGCGCTCCTCGCGGGCGCGATCGTCGAACCCGGCGCGGTGATCACGGATTCCCTGATCGGCGCGGGGGCCCGCATCGGGGCGCGCACGGTCGTCAGCGGGGCGGTCATCGGGGACGGGGCGCGGGTCGGCGCCGACAACGAACTCCGCGAGGGCGTCCGCGTCTGGTGCGACACCACCCTCCCCCCGGCCACCATCCGCTTCTCCTCGGACCAGTAGCCCGCGTCCGCCGCCCCTCGCCGGGCCTGCCGGACGGGCGGCGCCCGGACGGTGGATCGCGGCCCCGGGGGCGGTGTGCCGGGGAAGGCGGCACCCCGCGGTGTGGCGTGGCCGTCCGACGGTCCGGAGCGCCCGGATCCGCGAGGTGCCGCAAGGCACCGTCCCGTCCCGGGCCCGTCGTGGGCGCGCCCCCACGAGGGGCCCGGGCGCGGTCCCGCGCGGCTACGCTCAGAGGCATGGCCGGCCGCTTCGCACCCAGACCCACCCGCACCACCGTGCGCGGCGGCGACACCCCCGGCACGACCGGCCCCGTCCTCACCCCGGGCCTCGTCCCCGGCATCACGACCGACCCAGGCCCGCTCCCCGGCACCACGACCGACCTCGGCCTCACCCTCGGCCCCCTCCGACGCGGCCCCGCCGACCCCACCTTCCGGGTGGCCCCGGACGGCTCGGTCTGGCGGGCCAGCCGCACCCCGGACGGCCCCGGCACCCTCCGTATCGGCGCGGGGAAGGCCGAAGCCTGGGGCCCGGGCGGGGACTGGCTCCTGGAGCGCCTCCCCGCCCTCCTCGGTGCCGAGGACGACCCGACCGTCTTCGTCCCCCGCCACAAGCTGCTCCTGGCGACGCACCGCCGCCGCCCGGGCCTGCGCCTCACCCGCACCGGCCTGGTCCTGGAGTCGCTGATCCCGTCGATCCTGGAGCAGAAGGTCACGACGCACGAGGCCTACGGATCGTGGCGGGCGCTCGTGCGGAAGTTCGGCGAGCCGGCCCCGGGCCCGGCGCCCGAGGGCATGTACGTGATGCCCGAGGCCCGCACCTGGACCCGGATCCCGTCCTGGGAGTGGCACCGCGCGAACGTCGACGGCAAGCGTTCGGCCACGATCGTCCGCGCGGCCCGGGTCGCGGCCCGTCTGGAGGAGGCCGCGCTCATGGACCCGCCGGCGGCCCGGAAGCGCCTGGAGCTGGTCCCGGGCATCGGCCCGTGGACGAGCGCCGAGACGGTCCAGCGCAGCAACGGCGCCCCGGACGAGGTCACCACCGGCGACCTGCACCTGCCGGGCATCGTCGGCTGGGCGCTCGCGGGCGACCGTACGGCCGACGACGAGGCGATGCTGGAGCTCCTGGCCCCGTACGCGGGCCAGCGCCACCGCGCGGCCCGCCTGATCCTCCTCAGCGGCCGGGTCCCGCCCCGCCGGGCGCCCCGCAGGACACCCGGCGACATCAGGGCCCTCTGAAACCCGCCCGGCGGACCGTCACCGCACCTCGACGAACTCCGAGGCGAGCCGCGCCGGCCGTTCCTTCGGCGGGGCCGCCGGGTGCCCGATGGCGACCGCGCCCATGGGGTCCCACTCCTCCGGGAGCCCGAGGACGTCCCGTACGACGTCCCGGCAGAACATCGTCGAGGACACCCAGGCCGAGCCGAGCCGTTCACCGGCGAGTGCCACGAGGAAGTTCTGCACGCCCGCGCCCGTCGCCACGACGAACATCTCGCGTTCGGCGGCGTCCCGGCGCGGGTCGCCGTAGTGGTGGGAGCCGTCCATGACGAGGCAGGGCACGGCGAGGTAGGGCGCGTTGCGCAGGACGTCCCCGCGCCGGACCCGCTTCGCGACGGACTCCTCGGACCTGCCGTCCCGGCGCAGGTCCGCGATCCACGCGTCCCGCATCGCGTCGAGCAGCCGCGTCCGCGACTCCGCCGACTCCAGGAGGACGAACCGCCACGGCGTGGTGTGGTGCGGCGCCGGGGCCGTCACGGCGGCGGCGACCGCGCGCCGGACCGCCCCCGGGTCGACCGGCTCGTCGGTGAACTCCCGTACGGTCCGCCGCAGCGTCACCGCTTCCCGTACGGCCTCCGAGGTCCCGAGCCGGAACATGTCGTCGGCTGCGGGGCGGACGAGCGCCCGCGCGCCCTCCTCGTCGTCGCCGCCCACCGCATGGGGCAGGCCGCGGACGACGGCGACGGGAAACCCGGCGGCCTTGCCCTTCACCAGGTCTCCGGCGGCGGCGAGTTCGTCGGCGGTGGCGACCACGGTCGCGCTCAGCGGATTGCCGTGCGCGTCGGTCCCGCCGCGCAGGTCGTCGAGGACCCGCACGCCGGCCGCGCCGATGGCCACGTCGGTGAGGCCGGCGCGCCAGGGCCGCCCGAAGGTGTCCGTGACGACGACGCCGACGTCGACGCCGAGCGCCTCGCGCAGCCCCGAACGGATGCGCCGCGCCGAGGCGTCGGGGTCCTCGGGCAGCAACAGCACGGTGCCGGAAGGGGTGTTGGAGGCGTCGACCCCGGCGGCGGCCATGACGAGCCCCTGCCGGTTCTCGACGATCCGCAGCGGACCGCGCCGCGCCACCACCCGTACCGTCTCGGCGTCTATGGCCTCCTCGCGGTCGTCGGCGGCGACCGTCCGGCCCTCGGCCTTGCTCACTATCTTGGAGGTGACGAGCAGGACGTCCCCGTCGGCGAGCTCCGGCGACGCGGAGGCGATCAGCTTGGCCAGATCGTCCCCGGCGGCCACCTCGGGAATCCCGGCGAGCGCCCAGACCCGGTACGAGGGGACGACACCCCCCTCCGCACCCGCCTCGGCGTGCTCCACGGCGCCCGCCCCCTCCGCCGGCGTCACCCCCGGACCTCCTCGGCCAGCGCCAGCGCCTCGCGCGCCATCGCGGCCGTCGCGTCCACGTCCGTCATCATCAGCGGCACCGCGCGGCAGGCGATGCCCGCCGCCTCGACCTCCGCCACCGCGCCCGCGTCGACCGTGTCCACGAGCCAGCCGCCGACGAGTTCGGCGCCGTAGTGCAGGGCGACCGCCGCCGCCGTGGACTCCACGCCCACGGCCGCGAGCACCTTGTCGGCCATGCCGCGCACGGGCGCGTCGCCGACGATGGGGGAGAGGCCCACGACCGGCGCCCCGGCCGCGACGACCGCCTCGCGGATCCCCGGCACGGCCAGGATCGTCCCGACGCTCACCACGGGGTTGGACGGCGGGAAGAGGATGACGTCCGCCTCGGCGATCGCCTCCAGGACGCCCGGCGCGGGCTTCGCGGCCTCCGCGCCGACCGGCACGACGGCCTTCGCGTCGACGGAGGCGCGCAGCTTCACCCAGTACTCCTGGAAGTGCACCGCGCGCTGCTCGCCGTCCACCTCGATCGCCACGTGCGTCTCGACGCGGTCGTCGGACATGGGGAGCAGGCGCACGCCGGGCCGCCAGCGGGCGCACAGCGCCTCGGTGACGGCGCTCAGCGGGTAGCCCGCGCCGAGCATCTGCGTGCGGACGATGTGGGTGGCGAAGTCGCGGTCGCCGAGGCCGAACCACTCGGGCCCGACCCCGTACGCCGCGAGCTCCTCCTTGACGGTGAAGGACTCGTCCGCGCGTCCCCAGCCCTGCTCCTCGTCGATGCCACCGCCGAGGGTGTACATCACCGTGTCCAGGTCGGGGCAGACCTTCAGCCCGAAGAGATGGATGTCGTCACCGGTGTTGCCGATGACCGTGATCTCCGCGTCCGGCGCGGCCTGCTTGAGGCCGCGAAGGAAACGGGCACCACCGATGCCGCCGGCCAGAACCACAATGCGCATGCACGCAGTCTGTCAGGCGGGCAGGACCTCGGGGGCGGCCGGGGCGCACTGGGCCTGGAGCGACTCGTGCATCGGCATCTCGGTCAGGCCGGGGAAGTAGACGTGCAGGCTGACGGCCGGTTCGAGGGAGTCGTTGACCACCTCGTGGACGTACCCGGGGGCGAAGACGCGCTGCGCGCCGCCCGCGAGGGTCCGGGCGCCGCGGTCCGTGCGCTCCGTCAGCTCGCCCTGGAGGACGGTCACCACGCCGGAGGAGAGGCCGTGGTCGTGGAGCCCGCTGCCCTGTCCGGGCACCCAGGAGAGCAGCCACACCTCGTAGCCGGGGCCGGTGCGCAGGCGGTGGTACCAGCGGGTGGTGGCGTCGTACTCGACGTACGGGGCCCACTGGGAGCGGTCGTCGGCGATGGAGCGCGCGAGGCCGGCGAACTCGGCCACGGTGACGGGGTGGGCGCGCTCGGGCTGGAGGAGGTGCGGGACCTCGAGGATGTCGCCGGCGATCTGAAGGTCGCTGTCCATGTTCATGGGGTGGGGGAGGTTCCTCAGCAGAAACAGAAGCGGTGGGGGGTCACGAAAGAGGTGACACGGGTGACGCGGGTGACGCTGGGGGGAAGAAGCTGGAGCTCTACGGCATCAACAGCTGGGACAGCAACAGCAACAGCGCGCCTGGACAGCGCGGCGGAACCCACGGCTGTGGGTCGCGGAGGGCGCTGCGGTCGCTGGCATGCCACCAAAGGTGGCCGGAGGGGCACCCGACTGTCAACTCAATGCCCGATTTGGGGGTAATGTTTCACCTCATCCGGTTGCTGTGTCCGGAGAAAGGTTTGCTCAGGCGGGGACCAGGACAGATGGCGCTTCGACCGTGCCCTCAAACGTGGAGGGGCGTGATCGGACTGTGATCCGGATCGCTTCCCCGATCGGATCGCAACAAGATCCAAGTCCTGGACGTCCTCCTCCGTGAAGGCGGCGCGGCGCGATCAAGCCAGCGGCATGTGTCACGTTTTTTGCTGATTTGAACACTTTCCGCATACGCTTGGTTCCGCAGAGTGAATACGGGGCCCAATAGCAGATCTCGGCTTGACTCGCACAGAGCACGAACTTGTAATTTCACTCGTGTCGTTCGGCCGGGTTCGCCCCGGCAACATCACGGGGACGCACAGAACAGACGAGGGGCGCACATGACCGAGTTGTTCCAGGAACTGCTGGTCGAGGACGCGGACGAGGAACTCGGCTGGCAGGAGCGCGCGCTGTGCGCCCAGACCGATCCCGAGTCCTTCTTCCCCGAGAAGGGCGGCTCGACCCGCGAGGCCAAGAAGGTCTGCCTCGCCTGCGAGGTCCGCTCCGAGTGCCTCGAATACGCCCTGCAGAACGACGAACGGTTCGGCATCTGGGGCGGCCTCTCCGAGCGGGAGCGACGCCGGCTGAAGAAGGCCGCCGTCTGAACCGCGCGAAGCCCGCCGGGCCCCCCGCGCCACGGCGCGCCCACCAGGACGCGACGAACGGTCCGCCCCCTGTGCACCATCCACAGGCGGCGGACCGTTCCGCGTGTCCGGCACGCCGCGTCCCCGGACGAAGGCCTCCGGCACGCCGCGTCCCCTGAGGAAGGCCCCCGGGACGCCCTGTCCCCTGACGAAGGCCCCCGCACCACCGTCCACGGGCCGGTGCACCCTTCCGTACGGTCTGTCCACAGGGCGGCGGACCGCTCCGCGTGCAGCCGTTAGTGTGGGCCTCCGTCCGAGACGCTCCCCACGCCCCCCGCGGGCGACCCCGGCCGGAGGGCCCGTAGCTCGATGTCCTCAACTCCTGAGTTTCCGCGACACGTCGTCACCGCCGTGCTCGTCACCCACGACGGCGCCCGCTGGCTGCCCGACGCGCTCGCCGGGCTGCTCGCCCAGGAGCGCCCCGTGCAGAACGTGGTCGCGGCCGACACCGGCAGCGCCGACGACTCGGCGCAGCTCGTCGCCGACGCCATCGGCGCCGACCGCGTCCTGCACCTCGCGCGCCGCACCGGCTTCGGTGCCGCCGTCGAGGAGGCCGCCCGCACCGCGCCCCTGCTCGGACCCGAGGAACTGCCCTACCTGAAGCGCCCCAGCGGCTGGGACCCCGTCAGCCGGACCTGGAACGACGAGGCGTACGACCTCCCCGAACTCCCGCACGGCGAACCGGTCCAGTGGCTCTGGCTCCTCCACGACGACTGCGCCCCCGAGCCCGGCGCCCTCGCCGAACTCCTGCGCGTCGCCGAGTCCGACACGGAAGCCGCCGTCATCGGCCCCAAGCTGCGCGGCTGGTACGACCGGAAGCAGCTCCTCGAAGCCGGCGTCGGCATCGCCCGCAGCGGCCGCCGCTGGACCGGACTCGACCGCCGCGAGCAGGACCAGGGCCAGCACGACCAGGTCCGCTCCGTCCTCTCCGTCTCCACCGCCGGCATGCTGATCCGCCGCGACGTCTTCGAGGGCCTCGGCGGCTTCGACCGGCGCCTGCCCCTCATGCGCGACGACGTCGACCTGTGCTGGCGCGCGCACTCCGCCGGCCACCACGTCCTCGTCGCCCCCGGCGCCGTCCTGCGGCACGCCGAGGCCTCCGCCCGCGAGCGCCGCACCGTCGACTGCGCCGGCCGCACCGCCGCCAACCCGCACCGCGTCGACAAGGCCGGCGCCGTCCACACCCTCCTCGCCAACACCCGCGGCCGCGCCCTCCCGTACGTCCTCGTACGGCTCGTCCTCAGCACCCTGCTCCGCACCCTCGCCTACCTCGTCGGCAAGGCCCCGGTCCAGGCGGTCGACGAGGTCATGGGCCTCCTCGCGACCCTGCTGCGCCCCGAGAAGATCCTCGCCGCCCGCAAGCGCCGCAGGAACCCGGCCGTCCCCAACAGCGAGTTCCGCTCCCTCTTCCCGCCGCCCGGTGCCACCCTCCGCGCCACCGTCGAGCAGATCGCCTCCCACTTCGGCGGCTCCGAGGCCGACACCGGCGGCTCCCGCCACGGCGTCGTCGAGTCGGGCCCCGGCGGCGACGACGCCGACTACCTGGAGATCGAGCAGTTCGCCCGGCTCAAGAAGATCGCCCGCAAGCCCGGCCCGGTCCTCTTCGCCCTGCTCCTCCTCGTCTCCCTGGTCGCCTGCCGCAACCTCTTCGCCGGCGGCTCCCTGGCCGGCGGTGCCCTGCTGCCCGCCCCCGACACCGTCTCCGGCCTCTGGTCGCGGTACGCCGACGCCTGGCACGCCCTCGGCACCGGCGGCACCCAGACCGCCCCGCCCTACCTCGCCGTCCTGGCCGCGCTCTCCGCGCTGTTCCTCGGCTCCACCTCCACCGCGCTGACCCTGCTGCTCGTCTGCTCGGTCCCGCTCGCCGGCTTCACCGCGTACTTCGCCGCCCGCGGCATCGTCGAGTCCCGGCTCCTGCGCGCCTGGGGCGCCATCGCGTACGCCTTCCTGCCCGCCGCCACCGGCGCCCTCGCCGCCGGCCGGCTCGGCACCGCGGTCCTCGCGATCCTGCTCCCGCTGATCGCCCGCGCCGCCGTCGCCGCCCACGGCTTCAACCGGCCCGACCGGGGCAGCTGGCGCGCCACCTGGGCGTACACCTTCCTGCTCACCTTCGCGACGGCGTTCACCCCGGTCGTCTGGCCGCTCGCCGTCCTCCTCGGCCTCGGCGTGCTCGCCGTCCGCCGCTCCGACCTCACCGCGTACGGACTGCGCTTCCTGGCCGCCGTCGGCACCCCGCTGCTCGTCCTCGCGCCCTGGTCGCTCACCCTCCTCACCCACCCCGCCGCCTTCCTGCGCGAGGCCGGCGTCGACGTTCGCACGGGCACGGCCACCGCGCTCGACCTGCTCGGCACCAGCCCGGGCGGCCCCGGCACCACCGGCGGCCTCCTCCTGATCGGCCTCGTCCTCGCCGGCCTGGCCGGCCTCCTGCGCGAGGAGCGGCAGCTCGCCGTCCGCACGGCCTGGGCCGCCGCCCTCGCCGGCCTCCTCTTCGCCGTCCTGTCCAACGGCGCGGGCGGCACCGGCTGGGCCGGCCCCGCCACCCTCGTCTACGGCGCCGCCCTCATCGCCGCCGGCATGATCGGCGCCGAAGGCGGCCGCACCCGCGTCGCCGCCCACGGCTTCGGCTGGCGCCAGCCCGTCGCCGCCCTCATCGCCCTCGCCTGCGCCCTCGGCCCGGCCGCCGCCGCCGTCGGCTGGATGATCGGCGGCGCCGACGGCCCGCTGAACCGTCGCGACCCGGTCCAGGTCCCGGCCTTCGTCGCCGAGGAGAGCGGCACCCGCGACCAGCCCCGCACCCTCGTCCTCGGCGCCGGCGCGCCCGGCGAGGTCGCCTACACCCTGGTCCGCGGCTCCGGCGCCCGCCTCGGCGACGCCGAACTCACCGAGGCCGCCGAGGCCGACCCCCGCCTCGACGCGGTCGTCGCCCGCCTCGTCGCCGGCTCCGGCGCCGACCAGACCCAGGAGCTCAGCGGCTACGCCATCCGTTACGTCCTCGTACGGGACGGAGCACCGCGCCAGATGAGCCGCGTCCTCGACTCCACGCCCGGCCTCAGCCGCCTCAGCCAGCTCGACGGCAGCGCGCTCTGGCGCGTCGACCGCGAGATCGCCCGCGTCATGATCGTCCCGCCCGCCGCCAAGGCCGGGGACGCCGAGAAGGCGCCGGAGACCGCCGAGCCGGTCGCCGTCGCCGCCGGTCCCGTCGAGGCGCACACCCGGATCCCCGCGGGCCCCGCCGGCCGCGTCCTGCGCCTCGCCGACCGTGCCGACGAGGGCTGGACCGCCACCCTCGACGGCAAGGAGCTGACGCGGACCACCGTCGACGACTGGGCCCAGGGCTTCGAGCTCCCCGCCAGGGGCGGCCGCCTCGACCTCACGTACGACGAGCCGCTCGCCCACACCGCGTGGATCTGGGCCCAGGCCGGCCTCGCCGTCGTCCTCCTCGTCCTCGCCCTGCCCGGACGGCGCCGCGAGATCGACGACGACCTCCCCGAGGAGGAGCTCGCGATCCCCGCCCAGGCCACCGAGGGCGACGGCCGCCGCGCCCGCCGCCTGCGCGCCGCCGCGGAAGCCTCCGAGGCGACCGAGGCCGCGGAGACGGCCGAGGCCGCCGAGCACCCCGAGGACTCCCGGTTCCCGGGGAACGGACCGGCCCCGATCCCGGAGCAGCCGTCCTACGAGCCCCGCGAGCAGGAACAGGACTGGGACGGCGGCTACGACCCGGCCTACGCCCAGGCCCCCGCGCCGCAGGAGCAGCCGGGGACCCCGCAGTACGCCGACCAGGGCTACTACCAGGACTACGCGGCCGACCCGTACCAGCAGCAGCCGTACGCGTACCCCCAGCAGGGCTACGACCAGCAGGGGTACGACCAGCAGGGCTACGAGCAGCAGCCGTACGACCCGGCGGCGCAGCCCCAGCAGTACGACCAGCAGCAGTACGACCCGTACGGCTACGGCTACGGATACCCCCAGGGCCACGAGACCGAGCAGCGTCCCGACGGGAGCAGCAACCAGTGAAGCGCACGACCCTCTCCCTGATCGCGGGCGCCACGGCCCTCGCCGCCGTCACCGGCTTCGCCGCCCTGACCGCCCCGGACGGCGCCGCCGCCCCCGAGGCCAAGGCCACCACCCGACTGCCGGTGGAGCGCGCCGGCCTGGTCTGCCCGGCCCCCAGCACCTCGGAGGTGGCCGAGACGCGGTACACCTCGTACACCCCGACGGGCACCGGCGCGGCGAAGGGCACCCCCGGCAAGACCGAGCAGCCCACGGCCCTGCTCCGGACCGCCACGAACGCGACGCCCGCCGACGGCACCGGCAAGACCGGCAAGAAGCCCGAGGCCCCCAAGGCCCCGGCCACCGTCACCGCCCCCGGCAAGCCCGTCACCGCCGAGGCGGAAGGCGGCTCCGTGCCCGCCCTCACCGGCTCCGCGACCGGCACCCTCGCCCCCGGCTGGACCGTCCAGCAGACCACCGTCGTCCCGGCGGGCGGCGCGCGCGGCCTCCTCGGCCTCGGCTGTGGCGCCCCCGACACCGACTTCTGGTTCCCGGCCGCCTCCACCGCCAAGGACCGCCAGGACTACGTCCACCTCACCAACCCGGACGACACGGCCGCCGTCGCCGACATCGAGCTGTACGGCCCCGAGGGCCTCCTCAAGTCCCAGTTCACCGAAGGCATCCCGGTCCCCGCCCACTCCACCGTCCCGGTGCTCCTCTCCACCCTCACGAGCGAGACCGCCCGGCGGGACGTCACCGTCCACGTCACCACCCGCAGCGGACGCGTCGGCGCCGCCGTCGCCGCGGCCGACGACAAGCTCGGCAGCGACTGGATCGCCCCGGCCGCCGACCCGGCGAGCACCGCCGTGCTCCCCGGCATCCCGGCCGACGCCACCTCGGTGCGGCTCGTGGCCTTCGCCCCCGGCGACGACGACGCCGACCTCAAGGTCCAGCTGGCCACCGCGACCGGCACGATCGTCCCGGCGGGCGGCGGCTCGCTCCACGTGAAGTCCGGGATGACGGCCTTCGCCGACCTGCCGGACCTCACCCGGGGCGCGGTGGGCTCCCTGCTGCTCACCCCGAGCGACCCGAAGAAGCCGACCCCGGTGGTGGTGGCCCTCGAGGTCGTGCGCGGCAAGGGCGAGAACACCGAGATCGCGTTCATCCCGGCGACCGCGGCCGTCTCCGCCCGCGCGACCGTCGCCGACAACCGTGCCAAGGCCTCGACGCTCTCCCTGACCGCCCCCGGCGCCGACGCCCAGGTCAAGGTCACGGCCTCGGCCGGCTCCGAGGGGGGCACGCCGGTGTCGAGGACGGTCACCGTCAAGGGGGGCACGACGACGGTCCTGGCCGACCTCGTCCCCGAGGGCCTCAAGGGCTCCTACGCGCTGACCGTGGAACCCGTCTCGGGCGGCAAGGTCCACGCGGCACGGACCCTCGCCCTCCCGGAGGACGGCGTCCCGATGTTCACCGTCCAGACCTTCGTCGACGACCGGGGCACGGTGGAACTCCCGACGGCCCACCAGGACCTGGGGGTACTGGACTGAGCCCTGGGGGTACCGGACCGAGACGGGGCCCACCCGCGCCCCTCCGTGTGGGCAACCGTCCCGCTGGGGCAAGGGGGTCCCCTGCTCGAGCGAAGCCGAGAGCTCGGGGGAGGGTGGGCACACGGGACGGTGCCCCCAGCGGTGCCTCCGCGTTACGCGCCTGAACCCGCACCACACGTGCGGCGCACCATCGCGGTCCGCCCCGCGCGAGAGAACGCGGGCTCAGTCCTGCCCGTAGCGAGGATCAACGGACTCGGGCGAGAGCCCGAGCAGCTCCGCGACCTGCTCCACGACGACCTCGTGCACCAGCATCGCCCGCTCGTCCCGACTCTTGGAGCGGATCTCCACCGGCCGTCGATAGACGACCACCCGCGCGGGCTCGTTCTTCTCGGCGGGCACGGCACCACCCAGCGGCACCGTCTCGCCGGGCACCGGCGGCGGCACCTCCATCACCATGAAGTCGACGTCCGCCAGCTGCGGCCAGCGCCGTTCGAGGCGCTCCACCGAGTCGAGGACGAGATCGCGGAAGGTGTCGGCCCGGCTCGCGGAGAGCGGCACCTGCGGCGGCGCGACCGGTCCCCGCATCCCGCGGCCGTGCCGGTCGCGGCGGCGGACCCGAGGCTCCGCCGGGGGCTCCGCGGGACGGTGCGGGGGGCTCGGCGGCACAGGACTGTCCATCACTGACGCAGCGTAACCCTCATCCGTCCCAGCGCACCGTGGCGCATCCTCGCCGACCTCCCCGGCGCGCCCGCGCCTCCGCCACGGCCCTTGTCGAAACCTGAACATTCCGGCCGAGCCCGTGCCCGATTCGGCGGCTCGTGGCGATCGGCCATCTGGCCCTGGTTGACCGGATTCGTATCCCAAGATGTCCGGATACCCTCCTGCCTCCCACCCCTTGGCCCCCCTCCTTCGCAGGTCAGAGCGGACGTCACCCGAAGGGGGGTGGCGGAGGTCACACCGCGACACGGTGGAGTGACCTGAGGGAGAGTCGTCGCGGCCCGCTCAAGAGTGCGGTACCGTCCAACGTCGTGAGCCCTGTACGTCGCTGTTCGCGCACCGCGTGCGGCCGCCCTGCCGTCGCGACACTGACGTACGTCTATGCCGACTCGACTGCGGTCCTCGGCCCGCTCGCCACCTACGCCGAGCCCCACTGCTACGACCTGTGCGCCGAGCACAGCGAGCGCCTCACCGCCCCGCGCGGCTGGGAGGTGGTGCGGCTCTCCGACGGATCCGCCCCCACCCGCCCCAGCGGCGACGACCTCGAAGCGCTGGCCAACGCGGTCCGGGAGGCGGCCCGCCCCCAGGAGCGCGCGGCCGAGGCCGGCGGCAAGATCGGCGGAGGCCGCGGCGGCGACCCCATGGAGGTCGGGCGCCGCGGACACCTCAGGGTGCTCCGTTCCCCTGACAACTGACGCGGCGACCGGCGGCATCCGGCCACCGTCCGCGACCCCCCGACCCCGCTCCGGGTAGTTTGGGCGTTCCGTACACGCGCCGCACACGCGTGTCCACACGTGTCAGAGCACTCAGGAGGGTGGATCCGTGACTGCCGATCTGTCGCAGATCGTGAAGGCGTACGACATCCGCGGAGTCGTACCCGACCAGTGGGACGAGACGCTCGCCGAGCTCTTCGGCGCCGCCTTCGTACGGGTGACGGACGCGGACGCGATCGTCATCGGCCACGACATGCGCCCCTCGTCGCCCGGCCTCGCGACCGCCTTCGCGCGCGGCGCGGCCCGCCTCGGCGCCGACGTCACCCTCATCGGGCTCTGCTCCACGGACCAGCTGTACTTCGCCTCCGGCAGCCTCGGCCTGCCCGGCGCCATGTTCACGGCCTCCCACAACCCGGCCCGGTACAACGGCATCAAGATGTGCCGCGCCGGCGCCGCCCCCGTCGGCCAGGACACCGGTCTCGCCGACATCCGCGCCCTCGCCGAGGAGTGGAGCGAGAAGGGCGCCCCGGAGCCGGCGCCGAAGCAGGGCACGATCATCGAGCGCGACACCCTCGCGGACTACGCCGCCCACCTCAGGAACCTGGTGGACCTCACCGCGATCCGCCCCCTCAAGGTGGTCGTCGACGCGGGCAACGGCATGGGCGGCCACACGGTCCCGACGGTCTTCGAAGGCCTGCCGCTGGACACCGTCCCGATGTACTTCGAACTGGACGGCACCTTCCCGAACCACGAGGCCAACCCGCTCGACCCGAAGAACATCGTCGACCTCCAGGCCCGCGTCCGGGCCGAGGGCGCCGACCTCGGCCTCGCCTTCGACGGCGACGCCGACCGCTGCTTCGTCGTCGACGAGCGCGGCGAACCGGTCTCCCCGTCCGCGATCACGGCCCTCGTCGCCGCCCGCGAGCTCGCCAAGCACCCCGGCGGAACGATCATCCACAACCTGATCACCTCCTGGTCGGTGCCGGAGGTCGTCCGCGAGCAGGGCGGCGAGCCGGTCCGCACCCGCGTCGGCCACTCCTTCATCAAGGAGGAGATGGCGAAGACCGGAGCGATCTTCGGCGGCGAGCACTCGGCGCACTACTACTTCAAGGACTTCTGGAACGCGGACACCGGCATGCTCGCCGCGCTCCACGTCCTCGCGGCCCTGGGCGGCCAGGAGGGCACCCTGTCGGAGCTGGTCTCGTCCTACGACCGGTACGCCTCCTCGGGCGAGATCAACTCGACGGTCGCCGACCAGGCGGCGAGCACGGCCAAGGTGAGGGCGACGTACGAGGGCGAGGAGGGCATCACCTTCGACGAGCTCGACGGCCTCACGGTCACGGCGGCGGACTGGTGGTTCAACCTCCGCGCCTCCAACACGGAGCCGCTGCTCCGCCTCAACGTCGAGGCCCGCGACGAGACCACCATGGCCAAGATCCGCGACGAGGTCCTCGCCCTGGTCCGGGCGACCGACTGACCCCGCCGCCCCGCCGGGGAACGGGGGCGTGCCCCGTTCCCCGGCGGTAGGCTGACCTGGCCCGATCCGTCTGTTCGAAGGGACATCCCATGCCGCTCGAAGCCGGCCTCCTGGAGATCCTGGCCTGCCCGGCCTGCCACGCTCCGCTGAACGACCGCTCGGCGGACGAGACCCCCGAGCTGATCTGCACGAGCGCCGACTGCGGCCTCGCCTACCCGGTCCGCGACGGCATCCCGGTCCTCCTCGTGGACGAGGCCCGCAAGCCGGCATAACCGCCGCTCCCGGGGCGCCAGTGGGGGCGGTGCCCACCCCCCCCGCCTCCGCCACCTCCGTTGTGGGCAGTCGTTCCGCCGGGGCGGAACGGGTGGGCACAACGGAACGGCGCCCTTGCCGGCGCCCGAGGCGCCCGCGCCTGAACCCGCACCCCGAGGCCCCGCACCGGCGCGACCCGCACCGCCCGCCCCGCCCCGCACAAGCAGCGCCCCGCAACGGGAGGCACCGCACATGCTCGACGAGACCCTCCTCGACGCCCCGGACGACCTCGCCCTGGCCGACCGCCGAGGCCTCCTCCGCGGCGCCGCCGAAGCAGGCGCACGGGTACGGACCGCCGCCCGCCACGCCGCCGAGGCCGGCATCGCGGACCTCCGCCCCGAGGGCCGCCCCCGCGCCGTCCTCGTCGCCGGCCCCGGCACCGCCGCCGCCGGCGTCGCGGATCTGATCGGCGCGCTCGCCGGAGCCGCCGCCCCCGTCGTACGGCTCCAGCCGACCGGCGTCGCCCCCGCCGCGGGCGCCCTGCGCTGGGCGCTGCCGGGCTGGGCGGGCTCGGTGGACCTGCTGCTGCTCCCGACCACCGACGGCGGCGAACCGGGCCTCGCCCTCCTCGCCGAGCAGGCGTACCGCCGAGGGATCACGGTCGTCGCCGTCGCCCCGAAGGACTCCCCGCTCGCCGAGGCGGTCAACGGCTCGCGCGGCCTGTTCGTCCCGATGGCGATCGCCCCGAACGAGTCGCCCGACGAGTACGCCGAGTCCATCGCGGCCAGCCCGGGGGCCCTCTGGGCCCTGTTCACCCCGCTGCTCGCGCTCCTGGACCGCGTGGGGCTCATCGAGGCACCCCCCGAGGCCCTGGAGAAGGCCGCCGACCGCCTGGACCGCACGGCGGAACGCTGCGGCCCGGCCATCGCCACGTACAGCAACCCGGCGAAGACGCTCGCCGCCGAGCTCGCGGACTCGCTCCCGCTGATCTGGACCGAGGGCAACGCCGCGGGCCCGGCGGGCCGCCGCTTCGCCGCCGTCCTCGCCGAACTCGCGGGCCTGCCCGCCCTCGCCGCGGAACTCCCGGAGGCACTGCCGGCGCACGGGGTCCTCCTGGCGGGCGACTACGCGGCGGGCGCGGATCCGGACGACTTCTTCCGCGACCGGGTGGAGGAGCCGCAGGCGCTCCGCGCGCGCGTGGTCCTGCTCCGCGACCGCCCGGCGGAGGGGCTCACCGCCGCCCCGGCGGCCCGCGAACTGGCCCTCGGACACGGGACCGCGATCAGCGAGCTGGAGCCGGAGGAGGGCGGCGAACTGGAGGCCCTCGCCGAGCTGCTCGCGGTGACGGACTTCGCGGCGGTGTACCTGTCCCTGACCACCCCGACCCGCACCCCGCACTAGCCCCGCCCCGCCCCCGCCGGCCCCGCCCACCCTCCCGTGTGGGCGATCGTCCCGCTGGGGCAAGGGGGGTCCCCCTGCTCGAGCGAAGCCGAGAGCTTGGGGGGAGGGTGGACACACGGGACGGCGCCCTGAGCGGCGCCTCGCGTTCCACGCCTGAACCCGCACCCCAACGCCCCGCACCGCACAGCGCCCGCCCCGGCAGGCCCCCGGCAGGCCCCCGGCCACCACCCCGTCACCCCCGCACCCCCCTCCCCGACACCCACCCGTCACCCACCCCCTGTCACCTGTCACCCGACACCCGAAGATCCGTCACCGCCCCGAGGAGCTGGCAGGCACCATGGACCGCCTCGTCAACACCGTCCGCCCCTACGCCTGGGGATCCACGACGGCCATCCCGGAACTGCTCGGCATCGCCCCCACCGGCGAGCCCCAGGCCGAGATGTGGATGGGCGCCCACCCCGGTGCCCCCTCCCGCACCGAGCGAGGCGCGCTGAACGAGCTCATCGCCGCCGATCCCGTACGCGAACTGGGGGAGCGGACCGTCGAGAAGTTCGGGCCCCGGCTCCCGTTCCTCCTGAAGCTGCTCGCCGCGGGCGCCCCGCTCTCCCTCCAGGTCCACCCCGACCTCGCGCAGGCCAAGGCCGGGTACGCCGCCGAGGAGGCCGCCGGCATCCCGGTCGACGCCCCGCACCGCACGTACAAGGACGCCAACCACAAGCCCGAGCTGATCTGCGCCCTCACCCCCTTCGACGGCCTGTGCGGCTTCCGCAACCCCGTCGAGGCCGCCGACCTCATGGCCGCGCTCGGCGTCGACTCCCTCAAGCCGTACGTGGACCTCCTCCACGCTCACCCCGAAGAGGCAGCGCTCCGCGAGGTCCTGACGGCCCTGCTCACCGCCGACCGCGAGGAGATGGCGCACACCGTCGCCGAGGCCCACGCCGCCGCCGACCGCCTCGGCGGCGACCACACCCCGTACGCGACCCTGGCCCACCACTTCCCGGGCGACCCCGGCGTGATCGCCGCCATGCTGCTCAACCGCGTCCGGCTCCAGCCCGGCGAGGCCCTCTACCTCGGCGCGGGCGTCCCGCACGCCTACCTCGAGGGCCTCGGCGTCGAGATCATGGCCAACTCCGACAACGTGCTGCGCTGCGGCCTCACGCCCAAGCACGTCGACGTCCCCGAACTCCTCCGCATCGTCCGCTTCGAGCCGACCGAGCTGGCCGTCCTGCGCCCCGAGGCCTCCCCCTCCGGCGAGGAGGTCTACGAGACCCCGATCGACGAGTTCCGCCTCTCCCGGTACGTCCGCGCGGAAGGCGCCGCGCCGACCGACGTCACCGCACCCACCCCGCAGATCCTCCTCGCCGTCGCGGGCCGCACACGGGCCGGCGAAGTCACCCTGAGCCCCGGCGAGTCCGTCTTCGTACCGGCGGGCGAGAGCATGGAACTGACCGGAGCGGGCACGGTCTTCCGGGCGACCGTGGTGGCCTGATGCGACAATGACCGGCCGAACCGCGGCGATCGAGCCGGAGCATCGACGAAGGGACCACGTACACCCATGAGCGCGTCAGGCGGAACCAAGGCGATCGTGGCGGCACTCGCCGCCAACCTCGCGATCGCCGTAGCCAAGTTCGTGGCGTTCCTCTTCAGCGGCTCGTCGTCGATGCTCGCCGAGGCCGTCCACTCGCTCGCCGACTCCGGCAACCAGGGCCTGCTGCTCCTCGGCGGCAAGAAGGCCCAGCGCGAGGCCACCCCGCAGCACCCCTTCGGCTACGGCCGCGAGCGGTACATCTACGCCTTCCTCGTCTCCATCGTGCTCTTCTCCGTCGGTGGCATGTTCGCCATCTACGAGGGCTACGAGAAGATCAAGCACCCGCACCCCATCGAGGCCTGGTACTGGCCGGTCGGCGTCCTCGTCTTCGCGATCATCGCCGAGAGCTTCTCCTTCCGGACCGCCATCAAGGAGTCGAACGAGATCCGCGGCGGACTGTCCTGGAAGGACTTCATCCGCCGCGCCAAGGCGCCCGAGCTGCCCGTCGTCCTCCTGGAGGACTTCGGCGCCCTCGTCGGCCTCGTCCTCGCCCTCGGCGGCGTCGGCCTCGCCCTGGCGACCGACGACGGCGTCTGGGACGGCATCGGCACCGTCTGCATCGGTGTCCTCCTCGTCCTCATCGCGATCGTCCTCGCCGCCGAGACCAAGTCGCTGCTCCTCGGCGAGGCCGCCGGCACCGAAGAGGTCAGGAAGATCGAGGCGGCCGTCGTCGACGGCGAGACCGTCACCCGCCTCATCCACATGCGCACCCTCCACCTCGGCCCCGAGGAGCTCCTCGTCGCCGCGAAGGTCGCCGTCCAGCACGACGACACGGCCACCGAGGTCGCGAACGCCATCAACGCCGCCGAGGAGCGCATCCGCGCCGCCGTCCCGATCGCCCGGGTCATCTACCTGGAGCCCGACATCTACAGCGAGACGGCGGCCTCGGCGGGCAACAACCCGGCCAAGACCCCCGGCGGCCCCGGCCACTGACCCCACCGGCCCTGGCCACTGGCCCTGTCGGCCCTGGCCACCGGCCCCCGCGGGCGAGCACGCCCCACCCGCCCCAGGCCCCCGGGACGCACGCCCCGGGGGCCTCGTCCGTCCGGTGCGGACTGTGGCCCGCCGCACCGATCGGTGTAGATTCGTGACCAGCCAGACGTCGCTGCTGATGGCGGTCGGGCGGTCCGCGGACCGGCCGAGGGAGAGAGGGCCTCCGACGACGGCACCGAGGAAGCGCCCGGGCATTCGTGTGCCCAGGGTGCCTTGCCGTGGTGCCAGGCGCCTCAACCGACCCTCGCACTCGCACACACGAGGAGCAGCCCAGTCATGACGACTGCCGCCCACCAGGACTTCAAGGTCGCGGACCTCTCCCTGGCCGCCTTCGGCCGCAAGGAGATCACCCTCGCCGAGCACGAGATGCCCGGCCTGATGTCGATCCGCCGCGAATACGCCGACCAGCAGCCGCTCGCCGGCGCCCGCATCACCGGCTCCCTGCACATGACCGTGCAGACCGCCGTCCTCATCGAGACCCTGGTCGCCCTCGGCGCCGAGGTCCGCTGGGCCTCCTGCAACATCTTCTCCACCCAGGACCACGCCGCCGCGGCCATCGCCGTCGGCCCGAACGGCACCCCGGAGAACCCCCAGGGCGTCCCGGTCTTCGCCTGGAAGGGCGAGACCCTGGAGGAGTACTGGTGGTGCACCGAGCAGGCCCTCACCTGGCCGAACTCGCCCACCGGCGGCCCGAACATGATCCTGGACGACGGCGGTGACGCCACCCTCCTCGTCCACAAGGGCGTCGAGTTCGAGAAGGCCGGCTCCGCCCCGGACCCGTCCACCGCGGACAGCGAGGAGTACGGCCACATCCTCCGTCTCCTCAACCGCACCCTCACCGAGAACCCGCAGAAGTGGACCCACCTGGCGTCCGAGATCCGCGGCGTGACCGAGGAGACCACCACCGGCGTCCACCGCCTGTACGAGATGCAGCAGGCCGGCACCCTCCTCTTCCCGGCGATCAACGTGAACGACGCCGTGACGAAGTCGAAGTTCGACAACAAGTACGGCTGCCGCCACTCCCTCATCGACGGCATCAACCGCGCCACGGACGTCCTCATCGGCGGCAAGACCGCCGTCGTCTGCGGCTACGGCGACGTCGGCAAGGGCTGCGCCGAGTCCCTCCGCGGCCAGGGCGCCCGCGTCATCGTCACCGAGATCGACCCGATCTGCGCCCTTCAGGCGGCGATGGACGGCTACCAGGTCACGACCCTCGACGAGGTCGTCGAGACGGCCGACATCTTCATCACCACCACCGGCAACAAGGACATCATCATGGCCGCCGACATGGCCAAGATGAAGCACCAGGCCATCGTCGGCAACATCGGCCACTTCGACAACGAGATCGACATGGCCGGCCTCGCCAACGTCCCGGGCATCGTCAAGGACGAGGTCAAGCCGCAGGTCCACACCTGGACCTTCCCCGACGGCAAGGTCCTCATCGTCCTCTCCGAGGGCCGCCTGCTGAACCTCGGCAACGCGACCGGCCACCCCTCCTTCGTGATGTCGAACTCCTTCGCGGACCAGACCCTGGCCCAGATCGAGCTCTTCACCAAGCCGCAGGAGTACCCGATCGGCGTGTACGTGCTGCCGAAGCACCTGGACGAGAAGGTCGCCCGCCTCCACCTGGACTCGCTCGGCGTCAAGCTGACGACGCTCCGCCCCGAGCAGGCCGCCTACATCGGCGTCGAGGTCGAGGGCCCCTTCAAGCCGGACCACTACCGCTACTGATGCCCCGGCCGGCGGCGCCCGCGCGCTGACGCGACGCCGTCCCGGACACCCGTAGAGGACTCAGGCAGGCCCCCCGCACCCCCGTGCCGGGGGGCCTGCCCCGTCCGGCCTCCGCTACCGCTTCCAGGAAGCGCCCCTCCCGAGGACCACCCCATGCCCCGCGGCCGTTATTCGCTCCATGACCCGCACGATCACACCCCCCTCGGTGAAGAACACTTCCACTGCGCGCCCGGCCCCTCTGGCTGGCGCTACGTCTCACAGATCACCACCCCCTCCGGCGATCACCGGGGCTCCGTCGACCTGGCCGTCGACGAACTGGGCCGCCCCATCCGCCTCGAACTGCACGCCGCGAGCTGGCAGGTCCGCGGCGCGGCCCTCGACGGCGTCACCTGGGTCCGCACGGACCCCACCGGAACCCACGCCACCGAAGGCAATGTGCGCGCCCACGCCTTCACCGGCACGTCCCCGGCGTTCCTCGTCGCCCTCACGCGACTCCTGCGTCTCACCCCCGATTCCCCCGAGACCCGTGTCAGGCTCGTCGCCTTCACGGACCCGGTGCTCGCCCCCCTCACGGTCGACCAGTCCTGGGCCCTGCTGAGAAGTGAAGCGCACGCCACTGACAACGGCCCCCTGATGGTGGACGAGTACCAGGTCAGCGCCCTGGAGACGGGCGAACGCCATACGGTCCACATCGCCGGCGACGTGGTCCTCGCCGCCCCCGGCATCGAACTCGAAGACCTCGAAACCCCGCCCTCGGTCTTCCCCTGACCGAACCCCTCAGGCCGGCGGGGCGAACCCGGTGGCACGCGTCCCGGACTCCACAGACGCCCCGCCGACGGGAGGAGCGACGACAGGGGGAGCGGCAACGGGGGAAGCAGCAGGGGAGACGACGACCGGAGAAACCGGGGGAACCGGGGGAACCGGGGGATCGACCACCGAGGCAGCCGGAACAGGCGCCGGAGGAACAGCCCCCGGCACCGCCCCGGCGCCCGCCGGGGCGAACGCCCGCCGGGCGTCCCGCGCCTGCCGCTCGGCCACCATCCCCGCCAGAAAGGCGTCGGCCGGGACCCCCGCCGGCGGCGGCGTACCGGTCCGCGCCACCAGTTCATCGGCCAGCCGCTCCGCCAGCCGGCGCCCCACCACCGGGTCCAGCTCACGCGCCCGCGTCAGGTACTGACGCACCTCCAGCCACAAGGCCTCCGGAACCGCCGAGAGATCGACCCCGGTGAACCGCCCCACCAGCCACGGCGGCGGCGGAGGAACGGCCAGGACCCTGGCCGCGGGTATCCGCTCCCGCACCACCAGCGTCCCCGCGAAGACGTCCCCGAGCCGCCGCCCCCGCTCGGACACCAGCGATGCGACGAGGGCGACGACCCCGAAGGTCATCATGATCTCCACGACCCCCATCGCACCGCGCACCAGCGCGTGCCGGAACCGGATCGGCCCCCCGTCGTCCCGGACCACCCGCAGCCCACAGGCCAGCTTCCCCAGCGACCGCCCGTGCGACAGCGTCTCCACCGCGATCGGCGCCCCGACGAGCACCAGCAGGAAGGACGCGACGGACACCGCCATCACCGCCGCCTCGTCCAACGAGGCCGTGGCGACCGCGAGCCCCAGCGTGATCAGCAGATACGCCGCCCACACCGCCACCAGGTCGATGAGCACCGCGAGCGCCCGACTCGGCAGCCGCGCGGGCTGCAACCCCAGGACGACCGCATCACCCGTCACAAGACCACTCACGGCACCCACCCTTCTCCGCCCTTCCCGGCCCCTCCGAACGCCAGTCTGCCAAGCTGGCCCGCAGCGCGCCGCAGTAGTACGGACCCGTCCGCAGCCAGTGCCTGGAGCAGCAGCCGATCATGGACCTCGACGTCTACGTGACCGCCCACCGCGCCGAGTGGGAACGCCTCGACCACCTCCTGCGCCGGGGCGGCAAGCTCACCGGCGCCGAGGCCGACGAGCTCGTCGCGCTCTACCAGCGCACGGCCACCCACCTCTCGATCGTCCAGTCGAGCACCCCGGACCCCCTGCTCACGGCCCGGCTCACCCAGCTCGTGGCCCGCGCCCGCGCCACCGTCACCGGCACCCGCCGTTCCTCCTGGCGCGACGCCGCCCGTTTCCTCACGGCCGGCTTCCCCGCCGCGGTCTACCGCTCCCGCCGCTGGTGGATCCCCACGGCCGTCCTCTCCACGCTGCTCGCGGTCCTCATCGGCTGGTGGATCGGCACGCACCCGGAGGTCCAGGCCTCGATCGGCGCCTCCACCGACCTCCGCGAGATGACCCGCCCCGGCGGCCAGTACGAGACGTACTACTCCAGCCACCCGGCGGCCTCCTTCGCCGCCCAGGTCTGGACGAACAACGCCCAGGCGGCGGCCATGTGCCTGGTCCTGGGCGCGTTCCTGGGGATCCCGGTGCTCTGGATCCTCTTCCTGAACATGCTGAACCTCGGCGTCGGCATCGGCCTGATGTCCTCCGCCGGCCGCCTCGACGTCTTCCTGGGCCTGATCCTTCCCCACGGTCTGCTCGAACTGACCGCCGTCTTCGTGGCCGCCGGCACGGGACTTCGCCTCGGCTGGACCGTCGTCGAGCCGGGCCCCAGGACCCGCCGCGCCGCCCTGGCGGAACAGGGCCGAGCGGCCGTCGGCATGGCGATCGGCCTGGCCCTGGTCCTCTTCGTCTCGGGCCTGCTCGAAGGCTTCGTCACGCCTTCCGGCCTTCCGACCTGGGCCCGCATCGCCATCGGCGTCGCCGCCGAGCTGGCCTTCCTCGCCTACGTGTACGTGCTCGGCGGCCGCGCCGCCCGGGCCGGCGACACAGGAGACCTGGAGGAGCCCGACCGCAGCGCCACCCTCCCCACCGCCGCCTGATGTGCGTCGACCCCTCCCGAGCTGCTAGTCTCCTCCGGTGCTCGCGAAAGCTGTTGACACAGCGGTCGTGGGGAGGTAGATTCAAACGGTTGCCTAGAACTGGACAGTTCGGCAGCGACCGGGTAGAGTCTCACTCACTCCGGCAGGGAATTCGATTCCACGGAGTCACCCCGATTCTTATTCGAATCATGAAAGCCGCCGATTAGGTCGGCCGAAATGAATCTGATAAAGTCGAAACCGCTGAAAGGCCCCCCAAGCGAAAGCGAACGGGACCGGAAAGCACCGAGGAAATCGGATCGGAAAGATCTGATAGAGTCGGAAACGAAGGAAGCGCCCGGAGGGCCCGGAAA
>NZ_JBITXP010000042.1:0-38168 GCF_044544765.1 Streptomyces sp. NPDC053513 | reverse complement strand
ATCCACGGCCGGGTAGTCACACCATCCCGAACGGCCGAATCGTCACACCGGTCACGGCCTACCAGGACCGTTCAACAAGATCGTGTTACGAGCTCATAGGGCACAACAGAAATAGGGCTCGTCGAAGATCCAATCCACTCGCGGAGGGTAGCGGCGAGGTCTGACAGCGATACTTCGTCGACGAGGCGTACGAGAGCTGGACCCGCTTCACGTCCGTTGCCGTCCGGCCCATCTCCTCGGATCGGTGTGGTGCTGCTCGCAAGCCTGGTGGCTGACCGCGCTGCTTGCACACGTCGCCTGTCGCAACCTGCCCCATGCTCAGGACGGTACCTGGGCAGGACTTGTGCTCTGTGCTGAACGAAGTTGTCGGAGACAGGTAGCTGTCGGAGAGATCCCAAACGGTCCGCAAAGCCGTCCTAACGAGCTGGTGCGTGATAGCGGGTGAGGCGTCCGTGCTGGTGGGTGGCATGATCCGACTGTGGCGATCATGGTCAGTCGGACGGTTCTCGCGCATCGGTTGTTCACGGGCATCTCCCAGCGGCATCTGGGCTGTCTGGTCGCGGAGTTGGCCGACCCATGGCAGGCCGCTGTGGAGGGACGCCGTCATGAGGCACGCGGCGGGGACAGAAAACGCGAGGCAGGGGCAGGCGCCCGGCATCGGCTGGTGTTCGTCGACCGGCTGGTCGCCACGCTGATCCATCTGCGGCACGATCTGCCGCACTCGGTTCTTGCTCTGCTGTTCGGTGTCGACCGTTCCACGGTCACCCGGGCCATCGGTGAGATACGGGCGCTTCTGGCCGAGCGGGGATGCGCGGTCTTTGACCGGCCTGGCCTGCGGCTGCGGACCCTGGCGGATGTGTTCGCCTATGCCCAGGCCGAGGGCATCGAACTGCGGCTGGACGCCACCGAGGTCCAGGTCCGCCGACCCTTGGCCGGCCGCGGCGGACGCCGCGCGTTCGTCTCGGGCAAGAAGAAGCAGAACACGATGAAGGCCACCGTCATCGCTGATCGCCAGGGCCGCACGCTTTGGAGCGATGCTCTGCGGCCTGGGCGGATGCATGACGCGACCGCCACACGCAACGAAGGCATCGGTGTCTGTTTCCAGCACTTTCCGGACGTGGAAGTGCTCTTGGACGACGGATATCTGGGCCTCCGGCGCGACCACCCCGGGCAGGCGATCACACCACCCAGAAAGCCAAACAAGATAGCCCTTCCGCACGTGCACGCCGCCCGAGAAGAAGCCCGACACAACCACTCATCGAAACGCATCACCGTCGAGCACGCACTTGCCGACCACAAGCACTGGAAGCAGCTGACCCGGTGGACCCACCGGCGCGAAGCTCTGCCCGACACCTACCGGGCCATCGCCGGCCTCGTCTCCGACCGCACTGCCGACGCGTGACCACGACCCCGATCAGGCAAGCACGCCTCACCCGCAATCACGCACCAGCTCGTAAGAGACCTCGTCGTCCATCAGTTTCCAGGGTTGCCAGCTTCAACGCCTGACACATTTACGCCTCTGCCACATTCTTGCCACAGTGTCCAGTGCAGCATGACCTCTATGTCATGTCAGACTGGCCATAGAGCTTGTGTCCAGCGAGAGCAGACCACTTTCCGAGGCTCGCTGGCCTAGTTGGAATCGACTATTCGCCCCTAGACGTGCGGACACTTCGGTAATTATGCGGCGTTCAGTTCGGAGGGAAATGCCCATTTTGCGAGCCGCCGCTTCGTCGGTGAGTCCCTGGGCAAGGAGCCGAAGAAGTTCTCTCTCCTGGGGAGAGACGCTGTCCACGCCTCGGCTTCGCTTCGGCTCGGCGATCGGCACAGCCATCTCCCAGACGAGGTCGAAGAACGCGCACAGAGCGGCTACGATGCCGGGTTCTTCTACGAGGATTGCGCCTTGTGAGCTGTCCTCGGGGTTGATGGGAATGAGAGCCGCGCGTCGGTCGAAGATCTGGATCCTGAGCGGAAGCACGGGCGTGGTGCGGGTCTCGCCGCCGTTTTCGGTAAGCCAGTGGGCGTGTTCCATGCTCGCCGGGTCGTTCCTGACGCTGTCCAGATAGATGGTCTTCATGGCTACTGAGCGCGCAAGGAGGGACTGTGCCAAGGGCCGGCTGGCTGCCCGGTTCTCCGGGGTTTGCGGGCCGCCGGGGGCGAAGGCCAGGGTCTCCTCGGCGGTTGCCGCGACGAGTTCGTCCATACGCGCCCGGACTGCTTCGAGGCTGGTCAGTCGCTCGAACGGCCCTCCTTGGCCGTATGAGTACTCGGCTGCGTACTCATTGACCAGGCGCGCTCCCAGTGCGCGAAGCTCTTCCATCTCCTGCTGTTGCTTGACCAGGTCCGCCTGCCGTTGGGCCAGGAAGGCTTCGAACACCTTCTCGGGATTCATGGGCATGAGGGCGTCAGGCTCTTGCCATGACCGTCGTATGAGGGCCAGATCGGCAAGTACATCGAGGCACTCTTTGACCCTGGCTTCTGAGATTGCCAAGGCCGCTGAGATCTCGCTGACAGTGATCCCTGGCCGGCGCAGCAGGAGCAGATATACCGGTTCGATTGATTTATCCAGCTTGCCGCTTTTCAACGTAGATCCCCCCACAGGACTTCAATCAATGTGCATAGGGCATCGATTCTTGACGGGTGATCCGAACTTCGCAAGTCCAAGTTGTCCTAAAAAATAGGATTTACCCCTAAGGCTCCCTATGTACATGCTTCATGTCGTGGCCACATGCGCCGCGAGGCAATCACTCAGAGACCCGGAACTGCTGGTAAAAGCACTGCAGCAGGCTGATACGGGGCAGAAGCGGCTGGAACATGCCCGGATCCACCCATCGCGTGGGGGAGCGGTAGTAGTGCTCTTTCTCAGTGGTCCTGATTCGCATCAGGCGCAGCAGTACGGCCGGGCTCTCTTCCAGCGAGCCATACGCAATGAGCCCATGCTGTCCACATGGGCACTCTCGCAGTGCAGTCCACTTCCGATGGAGTGACTCCGACCGAGCATCCCGCAGGCAAGGTTGTGCCACGGTCTGTTTGTGCCACCAAAGACCTCTGGATGTGGCGCGCCGGCAAGGAAAAAATGGATCCGTCAACACGGATCTGCCCAGATGGGAGTACTTGTCGTGCGTTTCGGTCTTCGATTTCTTGCTGCAGCGGTCCTGGGAGTCAGCGTGCTCCTTGGAGTCGGTCACGGTGCTCCTGCGCCGACCGACAGCCTCGCGGCCGACTCGGTTACCGCGCACGCAGCCACGTCTCTGGCCCTCAACGACGATGTCGGCTGGCAGTAGAGGCAACCGCACGACAGTGATCGGCCCCTGCTGCAAGCGAGCCGATCACCACACCCCGGTCACGTAGGATGAACAACGATCGGCCGTCTTCGTGGACTCGCTTGGCCGCCTGTCCTCGGGCGGCCGATCGTGCTTTGGCACTTTCAAGACCGCTTCGGCCTCGCCGCCGGCGCCGTACACACGAAATGGAGCATCCAAGGATGGCTCGACACCTGGTAACCAGCGCGCTTCCCTACATCAACGGGATCAAGCACCTGGGCAACATGGTCGGGTCGATGCTTCCGGCGGACGTGTACTCCCGGTACCTCCGCCAGCGCGGTCACGACGTCCTCTACATCTGCGCCACCGACGAGCACGGCACGCCGGCCGAGCTGGCTGCCAAGGAGGCCGGGCTGACGGTCGCCGAGTTCTGCGCGCAGGCCCACGATGCGCAGAAGGCCGTGTACGACGGCTTCGAGCTGGCCTTCGACTACTTCGGGCGCAGCTCTTCGCAGCAGAACGTTGAGATCACCCAGCACTTCGCGCGGAAGCTGCACGAGAACGGCTTCATCGAGGAGCGGGCGATCCGCCAGGTGTACTCGCCGGTCGACGGCCGCTTCCTGCCGGACCGGTACGTCGAGGGCACCTGCCCGCACTGCGGCTACGACAAGGCCCGCGGCGACCAGTGCGAGAACTGCACCCGCGTCCTCGACCCGACCGACCTGATCAACCCGCGCTCGGCGATCAGCGGCTCCACGGACCTGGAGGTCCGCGAGACCAAGCACCTCTTCCTGCTGCAGTCGAAGCTCCAGCACGAGGTCGAGGAGTGGATCGCCACCGTCAGCGACCAGTGGCCGCACCTGTCCACGTCCATCGCCCGCAAGTGGCTGACCGAGGGCCTGAACGACCGCGCCATCACCCGCGACCTCGACTGGGGCGTGCCGGTCCCGGCCGACACCTGGCCGGAGCTCGCGGCCGAAGGCAAGGTCTTCTACGTCTGGTTCGACGCCCCGATCGAGTACATCGGCGCGACGAAGGAATGGGCGGACGCCGCCTCCGACGGTGAGACCCGCGACTGGAAGTCGTGGTGGTACGAGGCCGACGACACCGTCCGGTACACGCAGTTCATGGCCAAGGACAACGTCCCCTTCCACACGGTGATGTTCCCGGCCACCGAGCTCGGCGTGCGCGAGCCCTGGAAGAAGGTCGACGTCGTCAAGGGCTTCAACTGGCTGACGTTCTACGGCGGCAAGTTCTCCACCTCGCAGAAGCGCGGCGTCTTCACCGATGCGGCCCTGGAGATCCTGCCCGGCGACTACTGGCGCTACTTCCTGATCGCCAATGCCCCCGAGTCGGACGACTCCTCCTTCACGTGGGAGCACTTCACCGCCACGGTGAACAAGGACCTGGCGGACACCCTCGGCAACTTCGTCAACCGCGTGCTGTCGTTCTCCCGCAAGCGGTTCGGCGACGAGGTCCCGGCCGGGCATGCCGCTGGCGAGGCGGAGGCCAAGCTGGGCGAGGAGATCGCACGACTGCTTGGCGAGTACGAGGAGCAGATGGAGGCCCTGCAGTTCCGCAAGGCCGCCGCCGCTCTGCGGGCGCTGTGGTCCGCGGGCAACTCCTACCTGGAGGAGAAAGCCCCCTGGCTGGAGATCAAGACCGACGCCGACGGCGCCGCGCTGACCCTGCGTACCGCGATGAACCTGATTCACCTGTACGCGGTCGTCTCCGAGCCGTTCATCCCCTCCTCGTCGGCCGCCATGCGCGGGGCCTTCGCCCTGGAGAACGACACCGCGACCTGGGTGACCGCAGAGCAGGCCAAGTCCCTGGACGCCGTCCCGGCCGGCACCGCGTTCACGGTGCCTCCAGTGCTCTTCGCGAAGATCACCGAGGAAGACCTGGAGTCCTACCGCGGGCGCTTCGGCGCCGGTATCTGACCAGCCAGACGCACAGACACCCGTAAAGGGGCCAGGAACCGACACGGTTCCTGGCCCCTTTGCTATGCGTTCCCAATTGACTCGGCTGCAGGAGTGACATAACTGTGCCAACGTCAACTTGTGCCACCCCAGAAGCATTTCATGCGTCCTTCAGCCGTGCCAGAATAATTCTCGGAAGGGGCGCTAAGGCGCTCAATCCTTTCGAATCAGATAAACCTTCAGGAGGAATCATGCCCGAGATCGACGAGCTGGACATCCAGGTTGGCCGTGGCGCTGTCGGCTCCGCGATGATGCAGATGAAGGGCCGCGTGAGCACCGAGCTCGACGACGACGCCTTCACCTCGTTCGACGGCGAGCGCTAAACCCGCCGCACCTGGTGCACGGCCGAGAAGCTTGAGCTTCTCGGCCGTGCACAGGCCTTCACTCATCCACTTTCAGCGCAGGTCATAAAACTGAAGCCGAAAAGCTGGATACCTCCGCCGGTTTTTATCCGCCGCGCGTGATGCAACCCATGACTCCCGTCGCGCCATCGGTTCACCGGGCTTATCGGCGCCCCCTGGGCACCACAGCCGTGCAACCGGACTGCTTCGCCGAAGGGGGCCTGACAGACGACAAGGAGAGCATCTTGCTCGCAGATCCCAATGGAGCAGAAGCAGCCGCGCTGCGCCGCTCCCTCGGTGAAGCCATCACCGCAGACTGGCAGAAGGTCCTCGACGCTGCCCAATCGGTGCAGATCTTGGCGCCGGAGAAGATCGCGCTGCTGCACCAGGCCCTGGAGAGCACCGCTGAGGCCCCTCGCCGCAGCGAGTTCTACGCGGCCTACTTCGCGGCACTCGACGCGTTCGCCGCGAAGGATCGCGATGCAGCGACCCGAGCAGTGCTGGGCCTCGGCAATGTGCTGGTGGAAGACGCCGCCCACGGCCGCGTGCAGACTCCCCTCCCCATATCGCGGTCGGCCCGACACGGTTCGGTGCGTCTGCCTTTCACGCCGGTCGACTCCGCATGGCTGCTGCCTGCGGACACAGATGTACTCGACCCGCAGCACCTCGCTGACGAGAAGCACACCATCCTCGAGGCTGCCGCCGCCTCGTGGATTACCAGCGAGCCCGGCACAGTCCGCCTGCGTGCCGAAACCGATGTCGTCCGTACGGAAATCGCCAAGTACAGCGACCAGACCAAGGACATCGCACAGCTCGATCCGGGTCTGACCGTGGCCGCGGGCACGGACGACGACACACAGACGCTCATACGCAACTACGACGCCGGGCTGCGTCTCATCGAACAGGTGCTCCCGGAACAGGCTGCGGAGATCCGCACCCTCACCGAGTACGTCGCCCCCCTGCGAGGCGAGCATTTCGTGGGCGGCTCCGACATCGTTCTCTTCGGCGCTTCGTTCCTGTGCCTGGAACCCACGTGGAGTCCTCTCTGCTTCGCCGACCACCTGACACACGAGTCGACGCACCAGCTGCTGCACGCCAAGCAGGAAGTTCATCCGCTGCTGCTCAACCGTGACGAAACGGGCCTGAGCTCACCTATCCGGACCGACCCGCGGCCCCTGTACGGCACGTATCACGCCACCTTCGTCTTTCTGCGTCTGACTCGGCTGATGGCCGCGGTGCTGCGCTCTTCTGACACCCAGTGGCACGAAGAGGCAGAAATCCGTTTCCACCGCCACCTCCTCGGCCTCCTTCAGGGCCTCGCGATCATCGACGAGCACGGCGTGTACTCGCCGGAGGGCCGCCAGGAACTGGACGGCTGGATCGAAACCGCACGAGAGCTCGTAGCCTTCGCCGGCCTGCCCAACCCGAAGCTCTACAACCGCCTCAACTGGGACTACGACCAGGCCAACGGCGATCTGCCGCTGCTCAAGGTATGAGCCTCGACGACGCCCACGTGGCCGCCGCCACCTCAGTCTTCGCCTTCTGCAAAAAGCAAGGGATCTACTTCGCCGATGCAGAAGTAAGCGTCACGATCAACCGGCGCAAAATCTCCCTGCGGGGATCGAGCCTCGGATTCGGCGAAGAGCTCAGCCGGCGAAGGTGCCGTTCGGAGCTACTGGAGCGCTGGGCACACCTTGAATGGGAACTCGCCGGTTCACCAGAGCTGACCGGGCGGGGGATAAGCACCGGGCAGACGTACACCGGCCTCCTCCAGCCCGGTATGGCAGCAGCAGGGGAGGATCCGGACGGCAGCGGCTACTGCGCAGGGCCTGCGCCGGTCAAGCACCACATTGTGGCTCATGGCCTGATGGAGGTCATCGAACGCGACAGCGTCGTTCGCTTGTTCGATCGCCATGAAGTCTCCCTTTTTGACAGCACGTCCTCCATCCCCGAGGCACTGCACTGCCTTCTGCGCGGACAGAAAGCCGCCGCAGAAGCATGGATCGTCCAGCGGCCAGGGCTGCCCCCCACTGCTGTCGCCCTTGTCCGCTGCCAGTCCACCGGCGCGGCAGCGGTGGGAACCGCCTGCAAATACACCGATTACGACGCCATTTACAGAGCCGTACTGGAAGGGGTGATGATGCTAACCACGGTCAGGCACACACTGCGCATGGACACCCCACCGCCGCAGATGGACGGGATCCTGTGGGCGTCGAACCACAGCACCGCCCTGCGAGAGGAACTGCGCGCCAAGCAAGCGACCCGGGCCACCGCTCCCACGCACATCCCTGAGGACCTGTCCGCGCTTGCGGCGGGCGTCCGGTCGGCTCTGGGCAGCGAGCCGATCGCGGTGCACTTCCCCCTCAAGCACTCCCGGGTCTCAGCAACCGAGGTGTGGCGGGTCCTGGTCCCTGGCGCCCTCAACCCGGCCCAGGCAAAGCGCCAGCCGTGGCCAATCGGATGAAGGCGATGAAACCGATGAGGCAGGACACCTCGACCACCAAAGAACGGTTTGCGGCCATGTTTGCGTCGCTGCGCCGCAGCCGTGACTTCCGCATCTTCTTCCTCGCCCAGTTCGGCTCCAACATCGGCACCTGGATGCAGATCACCGGGCTGTCGTGGGTCGTGCTAGACATGACCGGCTCAGCATCGAAGCTTGGCCTCGTGCTCGCAGTCGAGACACTTCCCGTCCTGCTGCTGGGCCCGTTCGCCGGCTCTGTCGTCGACCGCTACGACGTACGACGACTCACCGTCGCCACGCAGAGCGGACTCGCAGCCATCGTGGTCCTGCTCGCCGTGCTCCAGCTCACCGAAAGACTGGACTACCTCACCACCCTCATCCTGTCCTTCCTTTTCGGCGCCCTGCTGGCAGTCGACAGTCCTGCGCGACAGTCCTTGCTCCCCGAGATCGTAGACGCGCCCAACATCAGCAATGCCATCGCCATGAACGCCGTCTCACTGAACGGCAGCTCGCTTCTCGGCCCCGCCCTCGGCGGCCTGATCGTCGCCTGGGCCGGCGCTGCATGGTGCTTCATCCTCAACGGAATCTCATTCGCCGTGGTCGCCGGCGCCCTGCTCGCCCTGCGCCCGCAGGGGCGAATCGCGCAAACCGACCCGCAAACATCGCCGCAAGACGATTCCACGGCGCGAATCGGCGTGGTGCTGCGCCAAGTGGCCCGCACACCGATCATCCGCGACGCCCTGCTGATGATGGCGCTGGTGGGCACCTTCACTTACGAGTTCCCCGTCACGCTGCCACTGCTCGCCCGGGAGAGCTTCGAAGCCGGCCCCACGCTCTACGGCCTCTTCTTCGCCGCGGCAGGGGTCGGAGCCACAGTATGGGGGCTCCGACTCGCGGGCCAGAAAGATCACGGCCGAACAGCACTGACCAATGCGGCCATGGTTCTCGGCGCTTTCCTGCTCATCACGGCATGGATGCCGGTCCCGATCGCAGCAGTCGCCTCGTTCGTACTCGTCGGCGCAGCGTCGGTGAGGTTCATGGCCCTGGCCAACGCGGCAGTCCTCGAGAACGCACCCCCGCAGTTCCGGGGACGAATCATGTCCTTGTGGCACATCTGCTTCCAGGGGAGCACGCTCATCGGCGGCCCCGCCATCGGCTACGTGGCCGCCGCTCTGGGAGCGCGCTGGTCTCTGGCTGCCGGAGCCGCCGCAGCGATCATCGCCGGCCTGCTCGGCCGATGGAGCCTGCTGCGCGAACGCTCCGGATCCCAGCCCGCAATGGCCACCCAGTAGACAGTGAGGCGAAACATGGAAGAGCTGCTCGACTCAACTCCCTTGCTCAAAAACCCCCGCCAGCTGCGAGAGCGTATGGCCCGGGACGGCTACCTCCTGTTGCGGTCCGCCCTGCCCGCCGTGGAAATCCGAGAAGCTGCCGACGCCGTGGAAAGGATTCTCACGGACGGCGGCTGGATCGACGAGAAGGGCAACGCGCAGCATGAGCCAGCATCAACGCCGTACCAGGAGCGCGACCCGGCATACCGTGCAGCAGCACAAGCACCGGCGTTCAACCGGATTCCCTACCTCGACCAGCTGCACGGTCTGATCCAGAACCTTCTGGAACACGACGTCTTCAGCCTTCCCTCAAAGGTCCTGCGCGCCACGCCCCCCGCCGCGTGGATCACGGAATCGGGCCGGTACGTGCACCAGGACTTCTCGTACTGGGGCGTCAACGACATGCTCACGACATGGATGCCCTTGATGGACATCCCCCGCGAACTGGGCGGACTCGCTGTGTTGCCCGGTAGCCAGATCGGCCCACCGCGCCCTTTGCGGGTACTCAGCGACGACGAACCGGGCTGGGCAACAACTGACTACCGACTCGGCGATGTCGTGATCTTCCACTGCCTGACCGCACATGCCGCACTGCCCAACAAGACCGACGGACTCAGGCGATCGGCCGACTTCAGATGGCAGCGCACGGATGAACCGGTGCGCCGTGAGTTCATCCTCGGCCAGGGGGACCGCACGGACGAACTCTTCGCCCGCAGGTTCCACAACGAGGCATGGTGGCGCCCCGTACCGGACGAAGTGCGTCTGATCGAAGGCATGTGGGATCAGATCATCCGCCCCACCCCCTCCAGGTTTTTCTCAGTCCACGAAGACTGGAACAGCTGGGACGGTGCCAAGGAGGAGCAGGAGTGAAGACGCTCTGGTACATCTCCCGTGCCGACGGGCCCATGCCATGGAACCCCCAGGGCATGGCCTCTCTGGACCGCACGCGCATCGAGGCCCTCGCACGCGAGGTCGAGAATGCCGGCTTCTACGGTGCCCTCGTCGCCACATGGTCCAGCGACGCCCTGGTGACTTCCACGTTCGTGGCCGCCGCCACCACTCGGCTGCGCGTCCTGACTGCGGTGTACGCCAATCTCGTCCCCGCCAAACTCCTTGCAGAACAGGCCCGCGCATACAACGCGCTCACTGGCGGCCGACTGCTGTTCAACCTCGTCAACGGTCGCGACGACATCCTGCGTACCTACGGTCTGAACCTGTCCCACGACGAGCGCTATACGGCAGCCGAGCAGTACTGGGCAGACTTCCGCCAGCACTACCAGGCGGACGACTTCTTCGGACAGGATCTGGACCCTCACGATCCCCGCTCTGAAGAAGGCGTGCCCCTCTGGGGTGCGGGCGACTCCCCGGCCGGCAGCGCACACGCCGGAGCCGTCCTCAACGGGTACCTGACCATGCTCAAGGACTCCCAGCGCACCCGGGACAGCCTTGCCCGCGCCCACCAGGCGGCCGCCGAGCACGGCAGGACCTTCGCCGAGACAGGAGTCATGGCCGGTGTGACTGTGCGCCGGCGCCGTGAGGAGGCACAGGCGCACTTCTACGGCATGTTCGAAGACCTCGGCCCGCAGATCCTGGCCGAGCAACTGCAGAAGGCAATCACACGCAGAACACAAGGCCGCGAGTCCCTCAAAACCTTCGTCGCCCCGGACGCAAAACGCCAGTCGTGGGTGGACGCACTCAGCGCCGGACGGCTTCCCACACTCACCGAACTCCATCTGCACGGCGCGCACTACGCGGGATTCGCCGCATGGGCCCCCCTCGACGTCTTCGGGGACGGAGCCGCCGCCGTGTACTTCGTCGGCTCTCCCGACGACATCGCCGACGACATCAAGAGCATGAAAGCCGAGACGGGCATATCAGCGCTCGTCCTCACTGGCTGGCCACTGCGAGAAGAGGCCCGTCACACAGGAAATCTGCTGCTGCCCCGCCTCGACGACATGGACAAGGACATCAGCACATGAGCCAGATCCGACAGGCACCGCCGGTCCCCGTACACGCCCCGGTCCGGCGGCAGCGGCTCGGTGCGTCGTTCGACACTCTTGCCGAGTACTACACGGCGGGCCGCCCCACCTACCCGGCCGAGTTCGTCCAGACCCTGCTGCAGCCTCTGCTTGACCGCACAGACACACATCGCACGGTCCTAGAGGTGGGAGCAGGGACCGGACAGGCGACTCAACTTCTGCCACAGTTCTTCGCCCAGGTCACCTCCATGGAACCGGGACGCAAGCTGTGCGAAGAAGCCAGCCAGCGGCACGTCTCCGATCCCCATGTCGCAGTACACCAGTCAACCTTCGAAGACTGGAGCGGCACCGACCGCCATGACTGCGTTTTCTCGGCCTCCGCGTTTCACTGGGCCGACCCCCGGGTCTCCTACGAAAAGGCCGCCGCGCTGCTGAAGCCGTCGGGCCGGCTGGTCTTCGTTTCTTACAGCGATGTCATCGGCAGCGATACCTGGGAGGAGCAAGCCGAACGCATCCGAGCCATCTACCGGCGCCTGGCCCCGCAGCTCACTCCTCCGTTCGGCACCCGCCGGTTGGACGAACTGCGCTCGCGGCTGAAGGGCAACAGCGAATCCATCGCCCAAGCTTTGGAGTACCTCGAGTTCGGCACACCCGAGCATGTGACCGAACTTCCTATAGGTCACTGGTTCGGGCCTGCCACAGTCCTCGTCGACCGGCATGATCGCCGCTACACCGGAGAGGGCATCGTCGCCGCCCTTTCCTCATACGGCGGCTTCCGCGGCCTCGAGCAGGACACCGCACGCCAGCTGGCGGACGAGATCCGCGCCTACGTCGAGGAAGAGTGCGGCAACCAGCTCCTGCGCTCCTTCGCTCTGACGGGCCTGGCAGCTGACCGCGCCACCACTCTGGTGTAGGAAGGCTGGCTTACGCATGGGTTTCACCATCAGGCCCCTTACGGGCCCGGACGAGCTAGTCGCCTTTGACCAGGCACGCGCGCTTGCCTTCGGTCATCCATTGCGGCGGTCGGTCAAACCCGGACCGACGATGGAACTCGACCGCATGCACCTTGCCTTCGATGGAGAGCAGGTCGTCGGAACAGCCGCTGCGGCAGGATTCGACCTCACGCTTCCCGGAGGCTCCCAGACTTCCTGCGGAGGCATCCGCTGGGTCAGCACTCTGCCCACCCATCGGCGCCGCGGAGTGTTGTCTGCAATGGTCCGCCATCAGTTCGACGAGTTCCGTCAGCGCGGTGAGCCCGTCGCTGTGCTCTGGGCCTCTCAAGCCTCTGTCTACAGCCGCTACGGATTCGGGCTGGCCACCACAAGTATCGACGCCACCATCACCCCGCGTGCTCCGTTCCTGGCGGGTGTAGAGCATGGCCCCGTGACCTACATCGACAGCATGGCGCAGGACGACCTCGTAGCACGAACACTGGCACCGGTCTACGAGCAGTTGCGCCAACAGCGCCCAGGAATGGTCAGCCGACACGAGGGCTGGTGGCGCCATCTCACCTCAGACCCAGCCACCCAATGGGTTGTTCATGAGGGCCCCAACGGGATCGATGGATACCTCGGATACCAGACCGAAGCGGAAGGATGGACCGATAAGGGCCCGTCCCACCGGCTGCACGTCGTAGAGCTCGTCGCAAACACTGCCTATGCGGAAGCGAGCCTCTGGCGCTTCGCACTCGACTTCGACCTCACATCCACAGTGATCGCGAAGCGTCGCCCGACTGACGACGCACTGCCGTGGATGCTGGCCGACATCCGACAAGCCCAGCTCACTACTCGAGACGGCTTGTGGCTGCGCGTGGTGGACATCGAGGCAGCCTTCAGCAAACGAGCCTGGCAGTCCAGCCCCGGCCTTGATCTCAAGATCGCCATCACCGATGAACTCTGTCCCTGGAACGAGGGAACCTGGGCTTTTGGTCCACAGGGCTTCAGCCGAACCTCTGGGAGCCCGGACATCACACTTGACACCGCCGATGTAGCGGCGTGCTACCTCGGCGCCGGACGACTGCACGCCCTGTCCCAAGCCGGCCGCGTCACAGAGCACACCGCAGGAGCACTCGACGCACTTGCTACCGCCCTCGGCTCAAGTCGCGCCCCCTGGGGCATCACCTGGTTCTGACCGCCCTGCCCTCAAGAACGGACGACATAAATATGTTCAATCTGGCTGATCTCGTAACACCGCTCGCAACCACCGAATTTCTCGCAGGCCCATGGCCCGAGCAGGCCTGGTGGAGGAACAGCTCACCGACACAAGCCGCAGTCTTCGAAGACATCCCGGAGCTTGCCCACGCGCACAATGTGCTGACGTCCGCAGGATCTGTCCGCGTCTTCTTCGGGAACGGCAACGTGCAAACGGTCCCGAGCGGCAAGACGGCGATCAGCCACTACGAAGCTGGCCGCACCTGCTTCATCCGCAGCGACTACATTCCGCAGCTCGCCGCCTACACCGATCAGATCACCGCCGACCTGGGCCTGCCCCAGGGATCCATGCACACCGAGATCTTCTGTTCCAAGGGCAACAGCGGCGCCACCATGCACAGCGACTACGACGTCAACTTCGCACTGCTTGTGCGAGGAAACAAGCGCTGGCGACTCGCTCCCAACCACCACATACGAAACCAGGTCGGGCAGTGTTTCCCTGAAGGCTTCGAGGAGCCCGACAGCATCAGTCGGAGGCTCGCGGACCGCCTGCCGTTCCCCTCCTCCATGCCCAAGGACGCCGAGGAGATCGAGGTGACAGCGGGCGGCCTGGTCTTCGTACCGCGAGGTTGGTGGCATGAGACTGAATCTCGCGGAGAGTGCCTCCAAGTCAACTTCGTCGTCAAGCGCTCCATGTGGCTGACCGTCCTGACCAGGGCTATTCGCAATGTCCTGCTGGAGCAGCCGGACTGGCGTGCCTACGCTCTCGACGTCTTCGCCACAGACGGCAGGCAGGAGAAAGCCCTCGACATACTCGCTGGGCTTCTTCCCGGCTTCCGGGACGAGCTTGACAAGATTCTGAGCTCCGACCCGCGTGAGGCTGCCCGGCTCGTACTCGAGCTCTCCGGCCTCAAGCCCGCCGTCACGACGTCTCAAGGGCAGTCAATCGGACCGCATAGCCAAATTAACTAAGGTTATTGACGGCTAAACAGAGATGGCTGTCGAAGACATTTAGACCGTGTCCTACGTGGTCAGTTTGAGGAGTCGTTTGTAGCAGCAGACGGCTGCGGCAAGGCCGAGAAAGGCCAGGCAGTTGCGGGGGTGGCGTTCGTAGCGGTGGTTGAGCCGGCGGTAGCCGGTCAGCCAGGACATGGCCCGCTCGATCACCCACCGGCGACGCCCGAGTCGTTCGCTGGACTCGATGCCCTTACAACCCCTAACGAAATGATCTTCGGGCTGGTTGGGTGGCCCTCCGAGTGTTGATCGGGGGGTGCCGGGTGACTCGGCGGAAGCCGTGGGAAGTCGATGATGAGCTTGAGGCGGTGATCGAGCCGCTCCTGCCGAGGGTGGAACGTCGGGCTCGTCATCCGGGGCGGAAGCGGCATCCGGACCGGCTGGTGTTCCAGGGCATCCTGTTCGTCCTGCATACCGGGATCGCCTGGGAACACCTCCCGCAGGAACTGGGCTTCGGATCGGGCATGACCTGCTGGCGCCGCCTGGCGGAGTGGACCGAAGCCGGCGTCTGGCCGCGGCTGCACGAGACCCTCCTCGCGCGTCTCCGCGGAGCGGACGCTCTGGACTTCTCCCGCGCCGTGGTCGACGGCCCTCACATACGCGCGTTAAAAGGGGCTCCAAGACAGGACGAAGCCCTGTTGACCGGGGCAGAAACGGCAGCAAGCACCACCTGATCACCGACGCCACGGGCATTCCGCTTGCCGCCACCCTGACCGGCGGCAACCGCAACGACGTCACGCAGTTCATTCCCCTCCTGCAGGCCGTCCCGCCGGTCCGGGGCAAGCGCGGCCGTCCCCGCCGCCGGCCCGACACCGTGCTGGATGACCGCGGCTACGACCACGACAAGTACCGGCGACTCGCCTGAACCCTGGGCGTTAAACCCGTCATCGCCCGACGCGGAGTCCCCCACGGATCAGGCCTCGGCACCGACCGCTGGGCCGTCGAGCGGACCTTCGCCCACCTGCACTGGTTCCGCCGGCTGCGGATCCGCTGGGAAGTACGCGACGACATTCACGAAGCGTTCCTCAGCCTCGCTTGCTCACTCATCTGCTGGCGACGCCTGAAGTCATTCCGATAGCAGTTCTTACTCGGCAGGCTCGTAACGGACGAGGGTCATGGGGCAATCCTCTGCGAGTCCGAGCAGCGCCTGGCGCTCATCCTCGTCAGCAGCGAGGTCCCAGCGCAGCTTGGTGCCGACCCAGGTCGCGGCGTAGGCGCAGTGGTAGGAGGTGTCCGAGGGCAGCCACTCCGCCGGGTCCTTGTCCGCCTTCGAGCGGTTGGAGGCCGCGGTGACGGCGATCAGGGTGTCGGGGCTGTCCTGGTCGTTCGCGTACGCCTCACGCCGCGCCGCACTCCACGGCGTCTGCTCAGCTGGCGGGGAGCGCCATTCGAAGCGTGTTGTATTCCCCTGATGGAGGTACGACTCCGCTGGGCGGTGATGTCGGCTGGTTTCACCGCAGAAACGAGTCTGGGCTGCCTGTGTCAGCAGGTTGTCTTCTTAGGGCACGTGCAGGACGGCCTCGCAGGTTGCTGTCGCCGTGTCCGTTCCCGACTCGCCGTCGCAGGAGTCAGGGCCGCCGGGGCCGCCGTCGAGCGCGTCGTTGCCGGGGCCGGCGCTGAGGCTGTCGGCGCCGTCGCCGCCTGAGAGCCTGTCGCGGCCGCCGGCGGTGCCTACGGAGGTGGTGAGGAAGTAGTCGGCGTTGTCCCCGAAGATCCGGTCGTTGCCTCCCCTGCCGTCGATCTCGTCGTTGCTGGCGGATGACAGGCCGGATTCGACTACCGAGCTGTCCCCGGCCAGCAGCTCGTCAGAGGGTCCACCAATGATCTTGTCCCTGCCAGATCCTGAGGCGTAGCCGCCGAATTCATTTCGGATGTTGTGGTCGCCGATGGCGGCGGTACCGCCGTCCGCACCGGTGTCGAGGGTGTCGTCGCCGCCGTCGCCGGTCGCGTTCGCGTAGGCGTCGCTGTCGCCGATGAGGAGGTCGTTGACACCGAGGCCGCCCAGGAGGGTGTCGTCGCCGGCGCCCTCAGCGTTTCCGGCAAGGGCCTGGGAGTCGCCGATCATGTCGTCGTTTCCCTCACCGCCGTCGAGGTAGTCCCGTCCGCCGCCGGACGCGGATTCGCCGACGCTGTCGCCGACGAGCCGGTCGTTACCGGCGCCTCCCTCCAGGCGGTCGTTACCTCCGCCCGAGCCGTGGGCAAAGAAACTGGACAAGCTGTCTCCGATGAGGCCGTCGGATCCATCCCCGCCCAGAAGGACGTCGTTGCCGCTGCCGTCGGCGTTGCCCTCCTCGTCGAAGACGTCGCCGACCAGTGCGTCGTCGCCGCTCGCGCCGTCGAGCTGGTCGTTGCCGAGGCCGCCCTGGATGGTGTCGTCGCCACCGAGGCCACAGATCCGGTCGTTTCCGCCGAGGCCCTTGATGATGTCCGGGCCGGAGGTACCGACGATCACGTCCGCACCGCTTGTCCCTTCTGTGACCACGAAGGGGTCGTTGACCACGATGGTGGCTGGCCTGCCGAAACAGATCGCCGCCTCTGCCTGGGCCTGGGACGGCCCGGACAGGCCGAACATGCCGCCCAGGAGTAGCATGCCGGTCACTCCGACCCGCAGAAAGTCTCTGCGACTCCGCTTCATCCTCGGATCCCTTCGATTGTGGACCTACAGCCGCACGGGCATGGGTAACCGAAAGCGATCCAAGCCCCGTCGGGCGACCGCGCACTGTAGCCGGATGGCCGAAAGGGCGGGCCCGCATGGCGGACATGGGTGGTTCAGCCGGCGCCGAGCTTCAGTGGAAGCCCCTGCCAGATCGTCGGACGCGCGGCCACGGCTACGCGGGCGTGACTGGCCAGCCAGCGCTCGAACGTTGGCTCACCGTGGGCCGGCTATGGGCGTGTCTGGCCGTTGAGTTCCGAGACGCCGTCGTGAAGCCGGATCACGCCGACATCGAAGGAGTTGCCGGGCCGAGTGAATCGTGCTCAGTCCCACGAGGGATATGGATCAGGTACTCACGCCACTGCGAGACCAGGGTGACCGACCCCGGCAACGATCACGGCCCGGACGGTGGTCGTCTGTCCGCGAGCTCACGCTGGCGTGCCTGGAGGTAGGCGGTCCAGTCGGTGGCGGCTCGCCGGCGCCAGTGGGCGGCGGTGACGGGGTGGAGGCCGAGCATCGGACCGAGGACCGCCGGGGGAAGATCCTGGGCGAGGGTGACGAGGGCGGTGGCCCGGGCGGGCCGGTTGGGGATGTGGTGGGCGGCCAGGCGGCGGCCGAGCACGGTGGCGGAGAGGTGCTGTCCGGGGCGGCCTCCGGGGAACAGCCAGCCCCGGGAGGTGTTCGCCGCCCAGTTGGTGGGCGGCGGACGGTTCGCGAGGTCGGACAGCAGGGCGCCCAGGGGAGCGGGCAGGGGGATGGGGGTGCGGTCGAGGGTCAGGAAGGTGTCCTCGCCGGTGGTGGTCACGGCGCCGGCGCTCAGAGGGTGATCCGGGTCAGGTGCTGGCCGAACAGGAGGAGGATCGATCCGGCTCCGCGGACTTCGAGCGGCAGGTCGGTGTCGGTGAGGCACTGGTGGAGGAGTTCCCAGTGGGAGTCCTCGTCCAGCGCGACCGGGTCCTTCTTCGGCCAGTGCGGGACGTCGAGAGGTCGGGCGTGACCGCGGCGGGTGGCCCAGACGACGAAGTCGCGGACGACGAAGCGGGTTCCAGGGTTCACCGCGAGCCAGGTGTCGACCTCGTGCTGGGTCACTTCCTGCAGACGCAGCCCGCGCGCGGTCATCGCGCTGAGAAAATCGGCGGCTCGGTTGATGCGGGCGTAGGCGCTGCGGGCCCGGCCAAGGAACCCGCCGCCGCGCAGCCGCTCGTGGCGGCGGGCGCGCGGTAGCAGCGACCAGCGCACGTAGGAGCGGAGCAGGAGGGCGTGCTCGGGGTGGCGGGCGGCAACCCGTTGGAGGTGGCGTTCGATCCGGGCAGACAGCTCGTCCCGCTCGGGTAGTACCTGGTATGCGGTGAGGAGGCCACGCAGGTACTCCGTGGTCTGGGTGGCGGCCCGGCCTTCGACCGCGGTGAGGTCGAGATCGGCGTGGGTGATAGGCAGGCCGGTGGCCACCAGGTCGGTAAGTAGACGGGCGGAGCGGGAGTTGCGCAGCCAGGTCAGGACGGTGCCGGGTTCCGGACTGTCGGCCAGGGCCGCGCGCATGTGCGCGTATGGTCCGCCGTCGGGGACGGTGGAGAACAGCACGGTGAGCCGGTCGTGGACCGCGCATCGGTCGCATAGCCCTTTGACCTGGTATGAGCGAGGTTCGGTGCAGCGTGGGCAGGCATGCGGATCCGGGTGCCCGGCGCAGGGTCCGCAGGCTCGGCGTCCCTCCGCGCGGGCGATCAGCACACGGCGCCGGCCGCATCCCGGACACGGGGCGGGATGGCGGCGGGCCTCGCGGTAGCACGGCTTGCAGACCGGCCCGAGCGGCCACCGGGCACACACTGGTGCCCGGTCCCCGCACAAGCCGCACGACGCCAGTGGACGGGGCCGGCAGTTCGCGCACGGATCCATGAAGGAGCGGTTCCCGCAGTTCGAGCAGGCTCGGCCGGTTGAGAGCTGATCCCGGCGGCAGGGCCCACAGGTCTTGTGGCTCGGGCGGGGGCGGGTCTCACCGCAGGCCGTGCAAGGGCCGACGTCGGACTGCGCGGCCAGGACGCCCTCGCAGCCGAGACAGACTCTGCCGCCGGGCACAGACCGGCGCAGCGGCCGAACACGGCCGCACCGCAGGCAGGCCGGTGTCCGGACACCGTCCACACCCATGGCGGTGAGGGTAGCGATGAGGGCCTGCACCGACCGCGGGGCGAGGGAGGACCCGCTGACCAGAGCGTCGGGGTGCGCTGCGAGGTGAGTGCGGATCCGGCCCCGGGCTGAAGGGGGCAGCCCGGCCACGATCCGGGCCGCCTCGTCCGGCACGAGATCAGGCAGGAACCGGGCGATCCGCTCCGCGAGTTCCTCCCATGAGCTCCGAGCAGACACCGGGCGGCTCACCGATCGCCCGGGCGCAGGACCCGAACTCGGCGGACAGGAGGAGCCTTCGCCGTGCCCGCGCTCTCGCCGGTCGCGGTCGGCTTCGCGATCTGGACGCAGGTCTCGGATACCTCGATCAGGTCGGCAGGGGTGACTCCGAGGATGCCGCAGAGGGCAGCGAGGGTGTCCATCGACAGCCGTTGCGGAGGCTGGGTAACCAGCCGGAACACCTGCTCCCGCGACAAGTGAACCCCGTACTCGGCCAGCAGCGGGACCAAGTCCGTGGTCTGGTACATGTCCCGCTCCGCCATCAAACGGCGCAGATTCCACGTGAAGCCCATCCGCTTCATCACCGCGGCAACACCCCTCCAGCAGCAGGCTCCAGACGCCGGTGGAGCGCGGACTCGATCAGGTGCGTGATGTAGGTGTGCCGCAGACAGTGCAAATCCAGCTCCGCCGGCAGGCCTGCGTGCTCGCGGATGTTGGAGAAGATCTCGTCGAGGCGTCGGCCTCCCAGCCGACCACGGCGCTCCGAGACCCACAGGGCAGGGTGACGGCCGGGGGAGAACCCGCCCCGCACCTCCTCGGCCCACTCCAGAACGACCGGGACGATCCAGTCGAGCTCGGGCACGGTCAGCACGGTCCTCCGCTTCGGTGGACTCCCTCGCGACGCCTTCCCGTACCGGACTTCGAGGGCGCCGAGCCGCCCGTACTGAGGTGCGCGGGGGTTGTGCCGCAGGTCCGGCAGGTCGAGCATCGAAGTCTCCCGGCGCCGGGTCCCGTATGCGTACACCTGCTTGACCAGAACCGAGTCCCGCCAAGCGGCCAGCACCCCCTTGCGGCCCCGCTTGCGGATCTGCTCCACCCGGTCGTCCGCCGCATCGAAAAGCGTCTGGAGCTCGTCGTAGGTGAACGCTCGCCCGCCCGGGCGGCCCTCGTAGACGGCGACGTGCTGGGCAGTGTTCCAGTCGTGACACACCTGGACCGGGAACCGGCCGAACTCCTCCAAGCAGCCCGCTGACCATCCATATCGCCCATCGGTGATGAACGTGCAGAACATCTCCAGAGAGCCCTGTTGTCCTCGCGCCGTGGACCAGGCGAGCTCACCGCGGGAGAGCCGCGCCGCGAAGTACGCCTCGACGTCCTCCGGCGTCCAGTCCCACGGATACGTGCCCGTGAACTCGGCAAACCGACGTACCAGGCTCAGCCGGTCCACGATCGTCTTCGTTGCCAGAAGACGGCTCCGCTGCTGGTCCTGCCAGCCGCGCAGCATGGCGTCGAACATGGCGGGCTCCGGGTCCAGCGCCCGGACGTTACCTGCGCGGACCAGCTGGATCGCACCCGGCACATCTGCCACACCCACCCCACACCTCCGACGGTTGCACCGAATGCAACATCGTGGCGTCGGATACTCCGCCCCAGGTCCAGAACCCTCACACCCTCACCTGGACGAGTGACACCCCCCGTTCGCAGGCCGCACCGTGCCGTCTACGAACTCGGCGGAATGATGCGTCGAGCCCAACTCCGCCTACTTCGAGTCGTAGACCTCGGCGAGTGGAACGAAGTGATCCACATCAAGGCGGGCGGCGTCGGTGACCACGACGTTGTCGTACTTGCTGAGCCATGATCCGCCCGTCAGCGTGCAGCGGTCCCCAACCTGGGGCGCTTCGACGGCTTCGGCGAGGATGACCTCCTTGCGGGTGTTGCACCCGTCGCTGCCGATCAGGCCCTTATTCCAGTGCTTGTACAGGCGCCGGTCGTACCCCTCACGGTGCTCGGCGGCGATGGGCAGGCGGTCGATGGCGTCGAACAGCGGCAGCACCTGCTCCAGCACACCTGCGTCAGGGCGAGACGCCGGGACGCAGGTGGCGGCCTGCGGGAGGGCGGTGCTGTCGGCCGCCGCCGGCAGGGAGGCGGGAATCAGGGGCAGGGCGGCGAGGAGAAGCGCGGGCAGACCGCGGCGCATCAAGTTGGTGATCACGACCGCGTTCTAGTCGTCTCGGCACCCGGCCCGGAAGGCACCTGCAGGCCCTATCACCCAGGTGGGTGGCGGGAATCACCGGAGAAACGATCACTGCACGTGGGGCGTGCGTGTGATGCCGGGGGCTCGTCGGCGGGCCTGGAGGTAGGTGGTCCAGTCGGATCCTGTCCGCCTGCGCCATGCCTGCGCGGTGAGGACATACATGCCCAGGAACGGTGAGAGGACGACAGGCGGCATGTCCTGCGCGAGCTGGATCAACGCGGTCGCGCGCGAGGGCCGCACCGAGATGCCGTGGGCGGCCAGTGCGCGTGCGAGAGGGCCGACGGAGCGGTGGGTACCCGGCCGGACTCCAGGGAAGAGCCAGCTGCTGGAAGTCGCGGCCCCGCCTTGCTGAGGCTGTTGCTCAGCAAGGTGAGGGTCTGCCAATCAAGCGGAGTGAGGAGCAGGACAAGGGCGGCGGCGCGTGCCAAGTTCTTGATCATGGACGCTAGAGATAGCGGTTTCAGCGGCTCTGACGTGCCCGGGTCTGAAGGAGTGTGCTCCCTGTGGGGACGAAGTTCACCGGGGAAACGGTCCTTCGACCCCTCAGCAGCTTCAGGATGCTCATCGGAGGCCGTGTCGGCCTCGCAGGCCGGACCGAACGGTGAACAACGGGGTCCCGGCCGGCAGTGTCCCCGCGGCCGCGCGCGCCGTTGTGGTCCGCATGGGGCTGGTGGAACGGGTGTGGCTCGGCATCGAGGAGCAGGTCGACCCCGCGACTGCCTCACCTTCAAGTCCAGCTGAACCGTGGACGCCTTGGCCCCCCGCCATGCCGGGACGGCTCCGGCTACGGGGCGGACAGGCGGCGGGCAAGGTCGGCGGCGAGCTGCCCGGCCGTCTGGCCGCGCCCGGCCGGGTCGAGCTGTTCCAGGAGCTGGAGCAGCTCGACCGCCTCGCGGGCTTCGGCGTGGGTGAGCAGAGCGAGGCGGGGCTCGTCGGGGTAGGCGCCAGTCGTCAGCTCGGTGTCGTGGTTCATGCCGTTCTCAACGGCGGCCGCCCGGGGCGGGGTACGGCCGACCATCGCAGATGACGACGGAGGTGGGGTGCGCTCTGCTCTCCGTCGTAGCGTCAGGGCCGCCGGGGCGCACGCGCTTTGGCGTGTTTCACCCTATGGTGGCGTGATCTTGTTCATCACTCCCCACCCGGAGGATGTGACCCTGATCACCCTCTCGCGACTCACTGTCAGTTCCATGTCACACGCAGTCGCGCAATTCCCCAGTTCATCCCGTGTTGCACGCTACGCGGATCATCACGGTGGGAAGCCGCTCGACTCCTTAACGTGAAAATTGCTGGAGCGCGCATGCGTGTTCGGGGGTTTCGGACGGTTGAGTTGGTCACGCCGGCGCACCTCCGCATCGGCGCTCACCCCTCAACGAAGAGGATCAATGTCCGAAGAAGTCGGCGACGACGGCCCCCTTCCACTGGACGAAGGCTGTCTCCCGCTGCCCCTGGAGTTCGAGGCGCTCTACCTGCTCAACCAGGTGGCGTTCCACGATTTGGCCCTGTCGGTCCTGGGGACGAACGACGCGGCCGAACGTGCGGCCCACCGCGGGTTCCTGGAGATCCTGAACCTCTGGGACAAGCTGAAGGCCGAGAGCGAGGACCTCCAGCAGGAGGTCTGGGCCATCATGCGGCGCACCGTCATATCCGAGGAGCTGCTCTCCCTGCGCGAGCAGATGGCCGCGCTGGACAGCGGCAGCGGCCTGTACGAGGCGCTGGGCAACCTTCCGCCGCGCCAGTTCGACGTGATGGTCCTGCGCTACATCGGCGGGCACAGCGCCAAGCGCATCGGCTGGTACATGGGCGTCACGGCCAGCACCGTCGACTACCACTGCCGCCAGGCCCGCCAGCGGCTGTCCCCGAAGTACTACCGGATCCTGCAGGGCACACAGGAGGGCACGTCGTGAGCACCTGGGAAGAACGTCTGGCCGGGGCCTCGATATGCGAGCCCCGCCGCCCCTTCAACGCCGCCGACGGCCTGCGCCGCCTGGCCCGGGACGCCGGCTACCTCCCGCCGCCGCCCGTGACCGAGCTCCCTGAGAGCACCCAGGCCCGCTCCCGCCTGGAGGCGGTCGCCAGCTGGGGCGTCACACAGGCCGGCGCGGCCGCGCACATGAAGAAACTCACCGACATCATGGACGCCCCCGACCCCGCCTTCACCACCTGGGCCGACGGCGACCTCGACATCGTCGGGCTGTTCGTCTTCGCCTGCTCCCTCTACCTCGCCCAGCACCCCGAGAGCGCCCGGTTTTGGTGGCAGGCCGCCGCCGGCGCCGGGCACGCCGTGGCCGCCTACTGCCTGCACCTGCAGCACCTGGTCGACGGAGAGCTCGCACGGGCCGAGCACTGGTGGCGCCAGATCAACGTCAATCTCACCGACCGTCAGGGCCCCGGCCTCGACGATGACGAGCAGACCGCCCTGCTCGAGGCCCTGGAACGCTTCGCCCGCTACTCCGCCCGCACCGGATCCCACCGGCCCGTCCCCGTCGGCGGCCTGCAAAAGGAGTTCGAGCGCCTGGCCGACGTCCACGACGACGACGGTCTGCTGTGCCGCCCCGACCACCACCTCGCCAAACGGCTGCGCGAACTCACCAGCAGCTGACCCGCACCGCCACACCGAAGGGAGCCCGCCCGGGCCCGCCGCCCGGAGGGCTCCCTTCGTCATTCCCGCACCAGGAAGGACACCCCGCCGTGACTACCCCCGCCCCGACCTCCGGCACATCGCACCGCCCCCGCCGACGCCGCGGGCGGGCCCGCGCCGCGCTCCGCCACTTCATCCACGGCCTGAGCTACGGCACCGGCCTGACCACCGCCGGCCTGCTGGGCTACTGGATCCAGCAGATGCTGTGACCACCCGCCACCGAACCCGGCAAAGGGCAACCCAGCCCGGCCCGCTCACCCCTTCCGGTGATCCCACACCCGAACCGCTGCCAGGAGCGAAACGCGGTCCCGATGATCAGCCGGTGACCACACGACATCCCCGCCGAAGTGCCCTGCGCCGTGCCGCGGCCGCCGCCGCCCTCACCGTCGCCCTGGCCCTCACGGCCGGCTGCGGCACGCCGCCCGCCGGGCACGAGGAGCGGCTGAACAAGGCCGCCGGCGTCGCCTCCTTCAAGATCACCTGCACCCAGGACCTGTGGGACCGCACCAAGTACAACGAGTCGCCCCAGACCGACTCCCACGAGGACGCCAAGCCCCGCAAGGTCGACGGCCCGGCCGGGGAGCGCGGGCTGGTCGAGATCACTCTCACCGGCGCGCAGTTGGTGGACTACCTCAAGACGCTGGAGCAGGACATCGACGGCGGATTTTTCGCGGATTCCTCCGTCGAGCAGCTCTCCCGGCGCATGTACGACGCGATCGCCCCGGTGGTCGACCGGATCGAGAAGGGCAAGCCGCCCGCCGAGGTCCCCCGGGCAGTCGTCGACGATGCCGTCGGCCTGACCGATCCCACGCCGCTCAAGAGCTGACCGGGCGAAACCGAAGCGCCCCGGCACGGTGAAGCCCGCAGCAGTTCCGTACGCCGGGTTGCTCGCTTTGGACTTCACCGGGCCACCTGAGCTACTGGTCGGCTTTCTTCCGGGGCGCTCGGGCGGCCTCGACCTCGGCCTTGCACCTCGCGCACAGCGGGTTCCCGCCCACCCCATACCGGTGTGTCCGGGCGTGACACTTCGCGCACAGGCCCACCTGGTCCGAGGAGTAAACCGGCGCGGGCGCGGGGGCAGGAGAGGACATCGGAACGTTCCTTCGTGACTGCAGCAGACCTGCACACGCCGCCCTTCCAGAATAGAACGCACACCCGCCCCAGGGACGGACCGCCGCACGAGGCCCGCGCGATCGGCCTCCCTTTCCGCCCCGGGCGGGATCACTCGCTTTAGGGAAGCCGGCCAACCAGGCCGGTCAGCTGAGAGCTGTAGCGCTTCAACTCGGCCGACACATACGGGGAGCTCGCGCTCAGTTCACGCGCCAGGCGCTCCTGTTCCTTCAGGCAGGCCGCGGTGAAGCTTCCTATCGGGCCGTAGCGCACGACCTGGTCCCCGGTCGTGAGTACGCTCGCGCTGCCGGAGGGATCCATGTATGTCATCTTCGGGGTCGTGAGGCTGCTGCCGTCGTCGAGGCGCAGGGTGATCGTGAAGGTGTAGACGCTGGGCAGGACCCCGTCGGAGGCCGTCTCCGGCCCCACGGTGAAGGCGATCCGTTCCTGCTCGTGCGGGGGAAGGGAGTACTTGAGCTTACGGATCTTCCGGAAGGGCGCCTTGGCGCCGGCAGGGACCTTGACGTCGTACCGGGCCTTCACCTCCAGACCACTCGCCCCGTAGGGGCACCCCACCGGAGTGATGGAGCTGAAGTCGAACTCCGCCTGCGATACCAGGGCGGGATTCTCCCCGCTGTTGCGCAGGACCATGGTGACGAGCGACGCCTTCCACTGCGCCGTCTCACCCCTCTCGTCTTCCCCGGCTGAGGTCCAGTCCGCCCGGATCTCCTCCTCCTTGGCCAGGTCGACGTCCACCAGCTCTACCTCTGCCCCCGACTCGGGCTGGGGCTGGAGATCCGGGAACAGCAGGAAGACCAGCGCCAGGGCCCCGCTCAGGGCAGCGATCACGCCGCCGATGACCGCGATGATCCCCTGCGGGCGCTGCAGGAAGGGCCGCTCCGGCTCCTGAACAGCCCTGCCCGGGCCGGCCGGCTCGCCAGACCCGGGTGCGGTTGCGGCGGGACTGCCCGCACCGGTCGGCCTGCCCCCCTCGGGCGCAGGTCCAGCAGAACTGGCCGCCCCGGCTGTTCTGCCGGACTCGGGTAAGGGACGCTCCGGCTCCCGAGCGGAGCCGGCCGCACCGGCTGGTCCACCGGCCCCCAGTGCAGACCCGGGGGTCCCGCCCTGGTCTGCCGTCATGACGCCTGCCTGCCCGTCACGCCCCATCCGACGTCGCTGCCCATCGCCGTCCCCTCCCTGTCGCACCGGCGCCGTCCGGACTCCGTGGAGGCCGACCGTACCCGCAGGTCCGCGCCCTGGGAACAGTCCTTTGGCCGAGGATGAGGAACATGCCCTGCTCTGTCGGCCGGCGACCCGGACCCGCAGCGGGTCGTTCCCGCTGAGCTGGTGAAAACGAGGAAAGGCGCATCGGCCGGATATCGCCGTGCTCTCGCCGCCCACCGCGCGGTCGCTCCGCCCCACCAGGAGGGTCCGCCCCTGGCCGCCGCCGTCGTACGACAGAAGCAGGTCCGCCTCGAGCTTGCTGCCACCGCTTTCCCCGATGTCGAGCAGGATCAGGAAGACGAGGTGCCGACGTCGCTCGAGGACGTCCGTGCTCAGCAGCGTCAGGCCGTCGAAGCCGTGCGCGCTGCCGCGATCCGCCGCACTCGTGCCAGGCAGGCCAGTACTGCCAGGGCTCCTGCACTGCGTCAGGCCGGGTGAGCTCGTGCGCTCCGTCCGGCCGGTTTCAGCGGAAGCGCGAGTCGGTGATGACCTGTTCGGCATCAGCTTCGACGACATCCCGCAGGTCTTCGTCGTCGTCCGGGGCATCCAGGCCGAGTGCGCCCTCGTTCTCGTTTCCGCAAGCAGTCCTTCGACCACACCACCGGGAGGAACCAGTGTCATACCCGCAGCCGTTCACCCCCGAGGAGAAGCTCGCCGACGCGAAGAAGCTGTTGAGCCTCCCTCGTATTGTCGTAATCTGCGGCTCCACCCGCTTCATGACTGAGATGAACGAGGCCGATCTACGGGAGACCAGAGTCGGGAAGATCGTCGTCAAGCCGGGCATCGACATGAAGTCGCCCCACGAACTGTGGTCCGACCCGGTCGAGGCTGAGGCGCTGAAGGTTCGACTCGACGACCTGCACCGGGCGAAGATCCGGCTCGCTGATGAGGTGCTCGTCGTCGGCGACTACATCGGAGACAGCACCCGAGCCGAAATCGCCTACGCCCGGTCGCTGGGCAAGCCCGTGCAGTTCACGCACCCCGAAGTTGCCCCCGACGCCTGACCGCCCAGGAACAGACCCTTCGTCATCTTCTCGGTGTCGGCCACGACGGCCCGGAGCTCCGCGGAGGTCGTGGCCGCCTCGGTTTGCGGGTCGCGGTCCTGGAACACTCGGGGCATGCCACTCATCCGTGACATCGTCCAAGCCGACTACCCGGTGGTGGAGGAGCTGCTGTACTCGAACCATCTGGGAGACGGCAGGTTCTACGACCCCGCGGGCCTGGACGCCGTCGTGGCCGAGTTCCACGGGCGTGTCGTCGGGATCGCCGAGTTCCAGCTCCACTGCGACTTCGGGCACGACGAAGGCCGGGAGGCGCACCCCGGCGAGCAAACGTTCATCTTGACGATGGCCGTCGCCCATACCGATCGTCGCAACGGGGTCGGCCGGGCGCTTCTCGCCGAGATCGCCCGCCGGGCCCAGAGAGCCGGCCACACGTTCCTGGCCCTGGTGCCGCAGGACGGCGCCGACGCGGCCGGTCGGCAGGCGTTCTTCCAGGCGTGCGGGTTCACGCTCTACGGCCCCGCCGGACCGGGCGCGGCATGGGGCTGCCCGGTCTCAGAGATTCTCACCGTGAAGGACACGGCTGCGCCGAAGGCAGGCGGGTAACCCGCACCGCGCAGTGGCCAGAACGGAACCGTGTCCGCATCGCGGCGGATGGACCTGGCCATCACGGAGGCGGTGGAGCGGCAGAGTGCCGCGATGCGTGAGCTGTCCCGCAGGGCATTCCCCGAGACCGACGTCGTCCCGGACGATGCGCCGGCACCGATCGAGCAGGTCCGCGCGCAGCGGCGCCGCCAGGCCGCGGCAACGGAGACCGCCGCACTGCGCCGGGCCCGCGCCGAAGGTGCCGGGGCCATCGTGCACTCGGTGGCTCACCCCCGGCAGGTGACCGGTGAGGTGGCGTGACCAACCACGCTGGGAGTTGCCGCAGCCTTACCTGCCGGTCGCGCTCAGCTGGGCCACCCGTGCGGAGAATGCCTGGACGTTGGCGCGGATTTGGCGCTCCTCGATGAGTTCGCACGCGCTGAGCGCTGCCGCAATGCACAAGCGGAAGACGTCGCGTTCTCGTGGAGATTGGCGCGGTGGCGAGCCGCCCCCGCCTCGGGCTGGAGGCCACTGCCGTGGATATGTGATCTTGGGTCTGGTTACGTCATTCGCCTTCCTCCAGCTTGGCGGTGGCGATCCTCAGCCAGGCTTCAAGGTCAATCACCCCCTGCGGTAGATAGCACTCACTATGGCCCGCAGCCAGTCTGTGCTTCGAGGGCTCGTATGCATTCGGGCCGACATGTCTAAGGATTAGCAGCTCAGCCATTCGGCACACGATCCGAGTGGCACTGGCGAGTTGGACAAGTTCACCTTCAAAGCGCTCGTGCTCGTCAAGGCGGCTACTCCACCCATTGATGTCGCGCGTGATTCCGACCTTATGGAACAAGGTTCCGTCGAAGTCGGTGAACTCGTAGATGTATATGAACGCGGGTGCTTGAGCGAGTTTCCTGTTCTTGCGCAGTGCAGGAATACTCCAAAATCCTCGCCCGTTGCATGAGGCACAGGCGACCCCGGTGCTGGACCGTCGGAGAACCGTGAGTCGTGGCGTAGTGATCCTGTTGCAATGGATGCAGCGCCCTTCGACCACCGTGCCTGCGTTGACCCAGCCCTTCACGTCCTTCACACCCAGTTCGAAGAACTCTTCAAGAGCCTCCTGCTCGGTGAGCTCGACCACCCGGATCGCCTGCAGTGCGCAAGGCTGGCAGCCCCAGACCCGAAGCCCGCGCCGCAGGCGATGGTGGATGTGGCCAACCCTTGCACGATATGGCTGATTGCAGCGGGTACAGATGCAGTCGACCGGCACCCGCGTAGTAAGGAACGGTCCAACCTTGCGAAGTCCCGCTTGAGAGAGAATCTCATGCACCTGCTCGTCGGTCAGCCTGAGGCAACTGGAGCACCCTCGAGTGCCGCGCCTCTGCGCTTCACGCAGATTATTCAGCCGAATCGGGAAGGACTTCTCGCATTCTCGACACTTCACCGCGACTGGCGTATGAGTGTTCACGTAGGTGCCGACCAAATCGAATCCGTAATCCTTGAACTCTGCCCCGATGCAGGTATCGCACTCGCGACGGCGCAGCTCTGTGTAAGCACCGCATTGTGAGCAGCCCGCCATCCCGTTACGCCAGACCTGGTAGTAGTGGCGGCGGCACAGCTTGAGGGTCCTATACTCCTTCGCCTCGCGAGGGCACCGTCCACCGACCGCGACACAACGGATCGGCTCCCTGGGGGCCGGCGGTTGAAGCTCTCCGCTCTCCCGCGCCTTTCGCCACCTGATCACCGTCGACGCATAGAGGCCGTACTGCTTCAGCACGTCCTTCCTCGTGCCTGATGGCGCGGCCTCATAGGCGTTAAGAACTTCGATCTTGAACTCGTAGGGGTGGTCTCTATACGGCACAACCGCAGCATGCCAGTAGCCTCTGACACTCCGTCCGCTGCTGGAGGCCCGGTCAAGAGGCGGAGTCGGCCCTGCGACTGTTGAGCCGTGTCCCGTGGTCTGATCTGCAACGGTCAGACTTCGCTGTCACGAACGACTGCCGGTCCAACTTCGGTGGCAATCGGTCCAGGTTCGTTGTCACAGGACAGCCGTGCCGCACCGGGACTTCCGGGGCGGCGGGCCTGCAACACGCGGTGCAACGCCGGGCTGCAACGCACGTGCGTTGCAGCCCGGCGTTGCATAAACAGCCGTTGCACGGCTCACCGGCCCGCGTGTTGCACATCAACCCGATGAGTGATTCATGCGCGATTGAGTGAGCGAATTAATGCGCGATCGGGTATGCTGCCCATTGGAGGTGACCTCTGTGTCCACTGAGAACGAGCTGTTCAGCGCCGTGGATGCGCTGCTGGAGCAAGTCGCACAGGACGACCTGCCGGCCCCCGCGGAGCGCAAGCGCCTGCGGGAGGCGGCGGGCCTGAGCCAGGCGCAGATCGCGAAGGCGCTGGACGCCCGCCGGGAGGCGGTGGGGAACTGGGAGGCCGGGCGGACCGAGCCGCGGCCGCCGAAGCGCGCCGCGTACGCCCGGCTCCTGGAGGGCCTCGCCGCCCGCTTCCCCGCCCCGGCCGCCGACGAGCCCCTCGCCCCGGCTCCGACACCGGTAACCCCGGAGGCGTTCACCGGCCCCGCGCCCGCTCCCGCCCCGGCGACCGAAGCGCCGGCACCCCCGGCCCCGACTGCTGCCGTGCGACCGGCGCCCGCCGCGAGGCCCGCCGCGTCGTCGCGGCACCCGGGTGCGAAGAAGGCGGTGTCGAAGAAGACCACGGCGGCCGCGCCCGCCGACGTCGACCCACGCTTCGAGAACGGTCCGCTCGCCGTCATCGACGTCGACACCGACGGCCAGGTCTCCGCGTACTACGTCGGCGGCCTGGTCCTGGACGTGCCCGCCAAGAGCATCCCGGCGCTGGTCGACTGGACGCTGGCGGAGGCGAAGCTCGGGCAGGCCCGGCTGCACCGCAACGGCCGCGACGCCGACCCGATCCTCGTCCTCACCGCGTCCGCACTGGAGCGCTACGGCCTGCCCGCCGCCCTGTCGGAGGAGGAGCGACACGCGGGCCGGCTCCCGTCCGGCCACAAGGTGGTCAAGCAGATCGAGCGCGCCGGACTGCAGATGACCCAGCGCGGGTTCGGGCCGTGGGCCCGGCTTTACCGCGACCCGGAGGGCTCCCGGCGGCGCTGCGTCCAGCTGTGCATCCTGCCGTGGAACGCGCTGGACACCCGGGAGTGGGGCAAGAAGGACCGCCCGGAGCTGCTGCTGACGATGCACCCGGCCGACCTCGCCCGCTACCTCGGCCTGTACGCGGCGCGGGTGATGACGCCGCGCGGCAGCACCGCGACGACCGGCCTGGAGCTGATGACCGCGCTGCGTCCGCCGACCCGCGCGGAGAAGGACCCGGTCACCGGCGAGTTCAAGCGGGCCTTCAACGACGACGCGCTCACCCAGGTGTACCCCGTGGTGGAGTGCGAGGTCCCCGACGAGCACCCGATCCTCAAGGACAAGTTTGCCCGGCACCACCTGCGCACTCCGGCCGAGATGCTGATGGAGGAGCCCTACGACTGGTGCCGGCCGCTGACCGACGAGGAGTGCGCCAACCCGTACCTGGTCGTCGTCGACATCAACATGAGCTTCGCCGCGGCCGCGAACGGACTCACCGTCGGGCTGAACGGGCCGACCCACCTGGCAGGTAACCCCAGGTTCGACGCATCGCTGCCCGGCTCCTGGCTGGTCGACCTGTCCCACGTCGACCTGTCCCGCGCACGGGTCAACGGTCGCACCGTCGACGGCGACCGGCTTCCCTCGCCGTTCACGCCGACCGGCGAGCGCCCGACCGGACCGGCCTGGTACGCCACGCCGACCGTCGCCTACGCGGTGGAGCTCGGCTTCGATGTCGCGCCGATCGAGGCGTACGTGCGCACCCAGACCGGCCGCTACCTGGACTCCTGGTACAAGCGGCTGCGCGACGCGTACGTGGAGACGATGGCCGACATGGGCGTCACCACCGACCTCCAGGGCGAAGAGTTCCTCGAGGCGATGGCGCGGCGCAAGCAGGTCGATTCGACGATGGCGCTGCTGGAGACCGCGATCAAGGCCACGGCCAAGGGTGCGATCGGCAAGCTGCGCCAGCGCTCCCGGGGCCAGGTTCCGTACTACGAGCCCTACCCGGCGCTGGAGCGCGTGAACTGGCGCCCCGACATCCGGGCCGCCGTGCTCGCCAACCAGCGCACCGGCCTGCACCGCAAGCTGATGAAGACGGCGGCCGCCGCCGACCTGTACCCGGTCGCGATCGGCACGGACGCGATCGTCTACCCCTCGCCCGGCCCGTCGCCGCTGGACGTCCTGCCGACCACGCCCGAGGGCAAGCCGGTGCCCGGCGGCTTCCGGCTCGGCGTCTCGCCCGGCATGGTCAAGCACCAGGGCACCCAGACCGTCCTGTGGGCGGAGCAGCTGTTCGAGGAGCGCGGCGGGGTCTTCAACATCTCCAACCTCATCAAGACCGCCGATCCGACGGCCGGAGAAGGGGAGTAGCAGGTCATGGTTGACTCGCTCGGGGACGGCCTGGACCGCGCACTGGAGAAGGCATTCACCCGCCCCGCTCCCAAGAGCGCTCAGGCCCAGATGAAGTACCTCGTCAAGCAGCTCAAGGGCACCAAGGCCGCCGCCCAAGCCCTCGGGATCTCCCAACGCACCGTGGAGCGGTACGTGACGGGCAAGCTCAAGCGGCCCCGCCAGGAGCTGCGCGCCCGGCTGGAGGGCGAGGTGAAGAAGAGGTGGCAGCCGCAGGTCCGCGCGAAGGCGAGGCAGAGGGCGGCGACCACGACCGGGCTGGTCGTCTCCACCCGCGCCCGCTTCGGCTTCGAAGCCGAAGCGGGATCGACTGACGATGCCCGGATCCGGGATATCACCCAGGCCCTGCCGCCCGAGTACGCCGACCAGCTGTTCAACGCACGGGAGCAGGGCGCCGGCGAGGACCAGCTCCGGCAGATCGCCGCCGAGGGCCTGGCCCGGATGTACTTCCGCGCCAACAACACCCGCGCGCACGGCTTGGACGTGGAGTTCACCGACGTGGAGCGGCTCGACATCGAGCTATGACCACCCGCCTACGGCTGGGGTCCGAACCGCGCTTCGGTCTGGGTCCCAGCTGCCGTCACGGCTCAAGCCGATGCAGGACGGGGACCCACTTACCTGCGGACAGCCCGGTTGTCACTCTCACGGCGTAGCGTGATCCCGTTCGCCGACACTGTTGTCGGCGGCGTGGTCAGCACAGGAGACTCGATGCGCCTACAGTCCGCTCACATCACCAAGTACAAGAGCATCAACGACTCCACTCTGTTCTCACTCGAAGGCGATATCACCGCCTTCGTGGGTAAGAACGAGTCAGGCAAGACCGCCGCCCTGGAAGCTCTCTACCGCGTGAATCCGCTGTCCAGCGGGCATCCGACGGCATTCGAGGAGCTCCGGGACTACCCTCGGCGTTACCGTTCCCGCGACAAGAACCGGATCGCGCAGGCTCGGCCGGTCACCGCGACGTTCGAGTTGGAGCAGGACGACATCGACGCCGTGGCCAAGACATTCGGCTCCAAGGCATTCACCGCGAAGACGATTACGGTGTCTCGCCAGTACGACGTCGACACGTGCTGGTACCTCGACCTTGCCGCCGACACTCTGGCCGCCGCACAGCACCTGGTTGCCAAGTCTGGGTTGGACGTTGCGCGCTTCGCCAAGGCCAAAGACATCGACGCACTCATCGCAGCGCTCCGTGCCGATGAGCATGCCGAAGCCGCAGTCCAGCTCGCCGACGACCTGGATGAGCGCGACCTGAACGCGGAGATCAGGAATATCCTCCACCGGCGGCTGCCGCGGTTTCAGTACTTCGACGAGTACAACGTGCTGCCCGGCAGTGTCTCGATCGAGCGACTGCAGACCGTCGAGGAGGACGACCTGGAGCCGGAGGAGCGCACGGCCCTGTCCCTGCTGAAGCTCGCCGGGGTGGAGTCCGATGAGTTCACCCGGGACAATTACGAGAACCGCAAGGCCGCCCTTGAGGCGGCAGCCAACGAGCTGACCGACCAGCTCTTCGAGTACTGGACCCAGAACCCTGACCTGTCGGTAGAGCTCGACATCGAGTTCAAGCAGGTTCCCACGCCGCAAGAGCCGCATCGCACCGAGCCGTGGCTCCACATCCGGATCAAGAACCAGCGGCACCGGGTCACCCTCGGGATGGAGGGCCGGTCGAAGGGCTTCATCTGGTTCTTCTCCTTCCTGGCCGCGTTTTCGGAGTACCAAGACGTCACACGGCGGCGCGTCATTCTCCTGGACGAGCCCGGCCTGAACCTCCATGCCAAGGCCCAGAACGACCTTCTGCGCTACATCGAGGAGCGCATGGTCCCGCAGCACCAGGTCATCTACAGCACCCACTCACTGTTCATGATCCAGCCCTCGAAGCTGGAGCGCTGCCGCACGGTCGAAGATGTCGACAACGACGGCACCCAGGTCAGCCAGGAGCTGTGGCGAGCCCGCGCCGACACCGTTTTCCCCTTGCTGGGAGCCATCGGCGTCGACATGACTCAGACGCTGATGATCGGGCCGAACCAACTGTTGGTCGAAGGCCCGTCCGACGTGGTGTACCTGACCGTGATGAGCGAGGTCGTGCGTGAGGCCGGCGGCACGTCCCTGGACCCCAACTGGACCATCACCCCGGTCGGTGGGCTCGACAAAGTGCCGTCGTTCGTTTCGCTGCTCGGCAGCAGCGACCTGAGCATCGCGGTGCTGATGGATGTTGCGGGCGGCGGCAACCAGCGCATCGCACAGCTCGTCTCGCGCGGCCTTCTCGACAAGGGCCGCCTGGTCTACCTCACCGAGTTCACCAACACGAGCGAAGCCGACATTGAGGACCTCTTCGCCCCGACCTGGTACCTCAAGCTCCTGTCCTCCGCGAAGGTCGGGCAGTTCACCAAGGCCCAGCTCAAGGGAGGCGGGCGAATCATCAGGCAGGTGGAGGCGGCCCACGGTGGCCGGTTCGACCACTACCAGCCCGCCAGCCACCTGATGCGCTCGCCCGGCACCCTGCTGGATCAGATCGACGATGAAACCCGGGACCGCTTCGAGGCCCTCTTCACGCGCCTCAACGCTCTCCTCTGACGCGCAGGCCAGGGTCAGCTCGTTGGCGTGGCACGGCGGCGTGCCCACCAGGACAGCCGCGGCGCGGTGGCGGCGTTGACGACCCGGCCGAACGCCTCCAGCGCGGCCTCCAGACGCTGATGAGGATCTGTGAAAACGGCCAGTGCTGCTCTACGTTCCCCACTCGGTTGCCGTCGGCAACGGGCCGGGGCCGCCCGACCGTGCAGTGTGCGGGCTGTGTCGGCCGGTCAAGGGCGGCTTCGGCGGCGCGTGCGCTGGCTTCGGGCCATCCTGGACAGTCCACCCCACCCCTACACCACGACGTGGGGCACGCCCGATTGCAGAAGGAGGGACCCCAGCCGGTGCACGAGAACCCGTCCGCAGCTCGGGTACGGCCTGCGAGCCTGCGACGCACCACCGAGGCCGGCCGGCCCGGAGGGCGGGCGGACTACCCTCCTCAGCTTCCCGTTCGCCGCTGCCACTCGCCATACCGCCACTGCAAGGCCAAACGGTTCGGGAGGCGCTGTGCCGTGAGGCGGGTGTGGATAATGCCCATGTCGGCAGCACTCGGGCCGTTCGGCCGGACGACCACGTCGAGGCCCTCAGGGTGGATGGCGAAGAGGTGCTGGTCGAACGCGGCATGTAGGGCAGCGTTCATGAGCAGGCCGTTGCCGGCGTCGGCACTGCCGCCCTCTGCGTCGGGCAGCAGATGCGCAGCCTCAAGCATCTCGGGGACGGCGATGCCAGACAGTGGGCAGCGGTGGTCGTAGCGCGCGAGCACTGCCCGCCGGAACCGCTCCTGATCCGGGCGGTACCGCCGAAGCCCGGCGCGGCTGTAGCTGTTGTTCTCCGTCAGCGAGAACGCTGTGCCCTGCCGGGGGATCCGGTCACCGCCAGCAGGGCCGTCCGCCTCTCGAAGGAGTTTCTCGATCTCGGACGCCTTCGCACTGATGTCGCTCAGCGTGAATCGTCGGCGATCCAGTAGGTATTTCCGGAGGCTCTCGGGCAGCGAGGCCCACGGCAGCGGTCGGCCCTGAGTCGCCCACCAGACTCTGCGGCGGCGCGTGAGCGGAGCGCGCTTCGCCTTGGGTTTCACAGATCCGTCGACGATGCCGACGTGAATCTCGTTCGAGCCGTTGGGGTCAGTGCGTGTGACCACTCGGTCACCGGACTGCACCTCCCCGACGAACCGGAACAACTGGCTCGTGTCGTAGTCGCGGCTCTTCTGCCGCGCGTCCGGGCGGTCACGGTCGACGGCCGCCCGGATGTCCTCCTTGGGCGTGCCTGCAGGGAACCTGCCCGTGACTTCCCGGAAGTCCACGGAGCAGAAACCCTCCTCCACCCAGGTCGGGACGAAGTCCTTCTTCCTGCCGCTGTCCGGATCCCGAAGTCTGTGCCCGCTGATCAGCCAAGTCCGCTGCGGATGGTCCTCCACCGGCTCCCCGCCTTCCCCCGCAGTACTCCCGCGCCCTGTCAAGATCATGCCAGGACCCGCCGTCCCCAGTGACGCCGGGCAGGACGGGCGGAACACCAGCTGGTAGGACCGGGGTCCGCCCACCCTGGCCTAGGCGGTGTTTTAGAACGCGCTGACCTGCCTGTTTGGCCGTCCGGGGAAGACGCGGGCGGCCATCCAGATGGTGAGGTCACGGGCGATGTCGTTGATGCTGGTCGCCGTGGTGACCTCGTGCTCGTTGCGGGTGGTGTCACGGCGGACGATCTCGTAGCCCCCCTCGTCCAGGACGGCCACGGAGGCGAACCAGACGGGGTCGTCTTCGTCGGGCTGGACGACGACGAAGGTGTTGTCGGAGTCGTTGAGGTCGCTGATCATCATGAACAGCGCGTCTTCGGAGGGGTCGTCGATGCGGTCGCCGTTCTCGCTGTCGGCGCCGTAGTACCGAGCCCCCATCGTGGCCTTCCCCTCGTTGTCGCCCCTGGTCGCGGTCAGCATGGCATGCGGATCCGACAGCTCAGGCCGGTCGCAGCCATTCGCCGATCGCGGCGATCAGGACGGTGGCTTCGAAGCGGACGGCGAGCTTGTCGAACCGGGTGGCGACCGCCCGGTTGCGCTTGAGCCGGTTGATCCCGCACTCGACCGCGTGCCGGGCCTTGTAGTCCTCGCGGTCGAAGACCGGAGGCCGTCCGCCGGCCTTCCCACGCCGCTTGCGATGGGCGGCCTGGTCGGCAGGCTCCGGGATCGTGCAGCGGATTCCGCGCTTTCGCAGGTAGGCCCGGTTGGCGCGGGAGGAGTACGCCTTGTCGCCCCGCACTCGCAGCGGTCGGACGCGGGGACGGCCCGGGCCGGTGCGGGGCACTCTGATGCCTTCCAGGACGGCGGTGAACTGAGGACTGTCACCGCGCTGTCCTGCGGTGACCAGCAGGGACAGTGGCCGTTGGCCCTGCTCGCAGGCCAGATGGATCTTGGTGGTGAAGCCTCCCCGGGACCGGCCCAGGCCATGATCCTCGGGCTCGGTGCGGGTTCCGCCCGGCGGTTCCTTCTGGGCCTGGCCGTCGCGGCGGGCGCCCGCGGCGTGCTGATGGGCCCGGCAGATCGTGGAGTCGACGTTGACCTCCCAGGTGATCAGCCCGGCCGCATCCGCCCGGGCCTGAAGCCGGGTCAGCAGTTCGGGCCAGGTGCCGTCACGCTGCCAACGGCGGAAGAGTCCATAGACGGTCTGCCACGGCCCGTATTCCGACGGCACATCCCGCCACGGAGCACCGGTCCGCACCCGCCACCGGATCCCGTCTATCAGCTTCCGCCGGTCCAACGACGGCCGCCTCAGCACCGCGACCGGCAACAGCGGCTCCAGCACCGCCCACTGCCCGTCAGAAAGATGCCCTCGTCCCACACCGCGATCATCGCGATGCGGGACGAGGAGCAGAGCCGATTTTCAAAACACGGCCTAGCTGTATTGACCCGCAGCATTGTTGACGCGGGTGATGGGCGGGTGTCCGTCGAGTGCGGTGTGGCAGCGGTGGTGGTTGTAGGTGTGGAGGAAGTCT
>NZ_JBITXP010000041.1:0-45938 GCF_044544765.1 Streptomyces sp. NPDC053513 | reverse complement strand
GGCGGCGCGGCCCTGACCAGGGCGTACGTCGAGCAGGACCTCCACGAGATCTACGAGGGCGAGGTCCGCTACGCCCGCGACGCCTTCGAGGGCCTCCGCCTCATGGACGCCCTCATCGGAGTCAAGCGCGGCGTCCCCGGAGCCGTGCTCCCCGAGCTGAAGCAGCGCCGGGTGGCCAAGGGAGCCGGAACCGCCGCCCTCCAGGTCGACGAGCCGGAGCCCGGCGGCCGCTCCGACGTGGCCACCGACAACCCGGTGCCGACCCCGCCCTTCTGGGGCACCCGCGTCGTCAAGGGCATCCCGCTGAAGGACTACGCGTCCTGGCTCGACGAGGGCGCCCTCTTCAAGGGGCAGTGGGGCCTCAAGCAGAACCGGGCCGGCGACGGACCGGCGTACGAGGAGCTCGTCGAGACCGAGGGCCGGCCCCGGCTGCGCGGCTGGCTGGAGCGCCTCCACACCGAGAACCTCCTCGAAGCGGCCGTCGTCCACGGCTACTTCCCCTGCGTCTCCAAGGGCGACGACCTGATCATCCTGGACGAGGCGGGCAACGAGCGGACCCGGTTCTCCTTCCCGCGCCAGCGCCGGGGCCGCCGCCTCTGCCTCGCGGACTTCTTCCGCCCGGAGGAGTCCGGCGAGACCGACGTCGTCGGCCTCCAGGTCGTCACCGTCGGTTCGAAGATCGGCGAGGCCACGGCCAAGCTCTTCGAGTCCGACTCCTACCGCGACTACCTGGAGCTGCACGGCCTCTCCGTGCAGCTGGCCGAGGCCCTCGCCGAGTACTGGCACGCCCGCGTCCGCGCCGAGCTCGGCTTCGGCGGGGAGGACCCCGAGAACGTCGAGGACATGTTCGACCTCAAGTACCGCGGTGCGCGCTTCTCGCTGGGCTACGGCGCCTGCCCCGACCTGGAGGACCGCGCGAAGATCGCGGAACTGCTGCGCCCGGAGCGGATCGGCGTCCACCTCTCCGAGGAGTTCCAGCTCCACCCCGAGCAGTCCACCGACGCCATCGTCATCCACCACCCCGAGGCGAAGTACTTCAACGCTCGGTGACCCCGTCATGACGGCGCGGCACAAATCCGCGCCTTCACGGTGATCACGACGTACACTTGTCGGTCCAGTGCAGGCCGGTCTTCCTCCCCGTACCGGGGAGGGGGGCCGGCCTTCTCGTCCCTCCATGGAGGTGTGCCGGATGACCAGCACGGTCCCCGCGTCCCTGTTCCGTACCAACGGCAGCTCCGCCCTGCAGGCGGTCTTCCTCGACATGGACGGGACCCTCGTCGACACGGAGGGGTTCTGGTGGGACGCCGAGGTCGAGGTCTTCGCCGACCTCGGGCACCGGCTGGACGAGGCCTGGCGGGACGTCGTGGTCGGCGGCCCGATGACCCGCAGCGCGGGCTACCTCATCGAGTCCACCGGCGCCGACATCACCCTCGAAGAGCTGACCGTCCTGCTCAACGAGAAGTTCGAGCAGCGCATCGACCGGGGCGTCCCCCTCATGCCGGGGGCGGAGCGGCTGCTCGCCGAGCTGGCGCGGCACTCCATCCCGACCGCCCTGGTCTCCGCCTCGCACCGGCGGATCATCGACCGGGTCCTCGCCTCGCTCGGCCGCGACCGCTTCGCGCTCACCGTCGCCGGCGACGAGGTCGTCCGCACCAAGCCGCACCCCGAGCCGTATCTGACGGCCGCCCGGGGCGTCGGGGCCGACCCCGCGCTCTGCGCGGTCATCGAGGACACCGCGACCGGTGTGGCGGCCGCCGAGGCGGCGGGCTGCCGGGTCGTCGCGGTGCCCTCCGTCGCTCCGATCGCGCCCTCCCCGGGCCGGGTCGTGGTCCGCTCGCTGGAAGAGGTCGACGTGCCGTTCCTGCGGACCTTGATCACGGGAATTTGAGCTTTCCCTGAGGAAAACGATCAGGTAAAGCGATCGGGCCATTCACCGAAAAGCGTCTACGTGACCTTGGTCACTCAGAGTGCCGGACGGTGGGTGGCCCTTTCTCGTCCCCTGTCTCAAAACCGGACGTTTGGGTGCCCCCTGTGTCCCGATTGGGTAAGCGTCGTCCCCAACGTCCGGCGCATGGTTATCGAGACCGACGCATCCATGATCACTCTTCGATTACGCCCCTGTACGGCCCCGGTCAAGCGATACCGGCGCCGCCCATTAATCTTTCGCGAGTACTTCGCCGCATAACCGCGTGCACCGGCGCATACCCAAGTCGCCGTGAACACAGGACCGATCGCAACACCCGGCCCGATCGCTCCCGCCCCGACCGGGCGGCAGGCGGCGGAGTTCCACTGACCGCTGTACCCCAGTGCCGGATGAGGAGATCGTCCCTGATGAACCGCAAGACCCTGGTGCTGCCGGCCGTGGCCGGACTGCTCGCCCCCCTGCTCGCCGCCTGCGGCGGATCGGAGGACGCCCGGGCCATCACCGTCGGCACCACGGACCAGTTCATCGTCACCGAGGACGCCCCCGCCCCGCTCGACCCGGCCTACGCCTACGACACCGGCGCCTGGAACATCCTCCGCCAGACCGTCCAGACCCTGCTGCACGTGCCCCGCGGCGGCGGCGAGCCGGTCCCCGAGGCCGCCCAGACCTGCGGCTTCTCCGACAAGGCCAGCGAGAGCTACCGCTGCACGCTCCGCTCCGGCCTCACCTTCGCCGACGGCACCCCCATCACGGCCGAGGACGTCAAGTTCTCCATCGAGCGCGTCCTGAAGATCAAGTCGGACAACGGCACGGCCGCCCTCCTCTCGAACATCGACACCATCGAGACCCAGGGCACCGACGGGATCGTCTTCCACCTCAAGACCCCCGACGCCACCTTCCCGTACAAGCTCTCCACCCCCGTCGCCGGCATCCTCAGCAAGGACAAGTACGCCGCCGACAAGCTCCGCGACGGCTTCGACGTCGACGGCTCGGGCCCGTACACCATGAAGGTCGAGCACGAGGGCGACAAGGCCACCCGCTTCGTCTTCACCAAGAACCCCGCGTACAAGGGCGACATCACCCTGCGCAACGACAAGGTCGAACTGCGCCCCTTCGCCGACTCCGACGCCATGGGCGCGGCCCTGGAGCACGACGACATCGACATGATGGCCCGCTCCCTGTCGCAGAAGCAGATCAAGGACCTGACCGAGACGCCCAAGGAGAAGATCCGGGTGACCGAGGTCCCCGGCCTCGAGATCCGCTACCTCGGCTTCAACACCGAGGCCCCCTCCGTCGAGCAGAAGGCCGTCCGCCAGGCCATGGCCGCCGTCGTCGACCGGGGCGCCCTCGTCAACCTCGTCTACGGCCCCACCGCCGAGCCGCTCTACTCGCTCATCCCCTCCAGCATCACCGGCCACGCCACCCCCTTCTTCGACGAGTACGGCGAGCCCGACCCCGCCCGCGCCGCCAAGATCCTCAAGGACGCCGGCGTCAAGACCCCGGTCAAGGTGACCCTCAACTACACCACCGACCACTACGGCGCCGAGACCGCCAAGGAGTTCGAGGCGCTCAAGAACCAGCTCGTCGCCAGCGAGCTCTTCGACGCCAAGGTCCAGGGCGCCGAGTGGTCCACCTTCCGCACGGCCCAGAAGCGCGGCGACTACGCCGTCTACGGCCTCGGCTGGTTCCCGGACTACCCGGACCCGGACAACTACATCGCGCCGTTCCTCGACAGCGACAACTTCCTCAACACCCCGTACGTGAACGAGACCGTCCGCGAGAAGCTCATCCCGCGCTCGCGCCGCCAGGCCGACCGCAACGCCGCGAGCCCCGTCTACGCGCAGATCCAGAAGATCATCGCCAAGGACGTCCCCGTCCTGCCCCTGTGGCAGGGCAAGCAGTACGTCGCCGCCCGCGACGACCTCAACGGAGTCGAGTACGCCCTCAACACCTCCTCCGACCTGCTGCTGTGGGAACTGGGCCGCGGCACCGCCTGACCCCTTCGTTGTCCCGGCCGCGCGCCCCTGCGCGGCCGGCCTGACAAGAGATCAAGAGGCAAGTTCTGTGAAGGCACGAAACAAGTGGCTGACGGCCCCCCTCGCCGCCGGCCTGTCCGCCGCCATCCTCAGCGGCTGCGGCACCGAACAGGGGAGCGGCTCCGGCGGCTCCGGAGGCGGCATACGCGTCGGCATGTCCGACGAGATCCTCGCCACCGACCCCGCGGCCGGCTACGACCCCGGCTCCTGGCTGCTGTTCAACAACGTCTTCCAGTCCCTCCTCGCCTTCCCGAAGGGCGGCTCCGAGCCGGAGCCCGAGGCCGCCGACAAGTGCGGGTTCTCCGGGGGCAGCAAGGTCTACACCTGCACCCTGCGCGACGGCCTCACCTTCTCCAACGGCAACAAGCTCACCTCGGAGGACGTCAAGTTCTCCTTCGAGCGGGCCCTCAAGATCGCCGACCCCTCGGGCCCGGCGCCGCTGCTCTCCACCATCGACACCATCGAGACCCCCGACGAGAAGACCGTCGTCTTCCGCCTCAAGGTCCCGGACGCCACCTTCCCCAGCAAGATCGCCTCCGGCGCCGGCTCCATCGTCGACCACCGCGACTACCCCGCCGACGGGCTCCGCACCGACGGCAAGGCCACCGGCTCCGGCCCGTACAAGCTGGACTCCTTCAGCGACACCGAGGCCGTCTTCTCCGCCAACCCCGGCTACAAGGGCAACGCCAAGCCCAAGAACAGCGCCGTCACCCTCAAGCTCTACCGCGGCGACCGCGCGGCCCTCGCCAAGGCCTTCACCGACGGAGACGTGGACGTCGCCTACCGAGGCCTCGCCGCCGACGACATCGCCGCCCTCGAGAACTCCGCCACCACGGCCGACAAGGGCATCGAGGTCGTCACCGGCAGCAGCGCCGAGGTCCAGCACCTCGTCTTCAACGTGAAGGACCCGGTCGCCGGCAAGCTCGCCGTCCGCAAGGCCATCGCCCACCTCGTCGACCGCGAGGCCCTCGTCGAGCACGTCTACCAGTCGACGGCCACCCCGCTCTACTCGATCGTCCCGGCCGGCATCGCCGGACACAACACCGCCTTCTTCGACGCCTACGGCAGCCCCGACAAGGCCAAGGCGAAGAAGGCCCTCCGCTCCGCCGGCATCACCGACAAGGTGAAGCTCACCCTCTGGTCCACGCCCAGCCGCTACGGCCCGTCCACCGACCAGGAGCTCAAGGCCATCGCCGAACAGCTCAACGCGAGCGGCCTCTTCGACGCCGACGTCAAGTCCGTCCCCTACGAGCAGTACGAGAAGGACATCGCCGCCGGCAAGTACGGCGTCTACGTCAAGGGCTGGGTCCCCGACTACCCCGACGCCGACAACTTCACCAGCCCCTTCTTCGGCGAGGGCAACGTGCTCGGCAACCACTACGAGAACGGCACCATCACCGGCAAGCTCCTCCCGGAGACCGCCGCCATCGCCGACCGCGCCGCCACCGCCGACGAGTACGGACGCCTCCAGGACCTCGTCGCCGAGGAGCTCCCCGTCCTGCCGCTCTGGCAGGGCAAGCAGTACGCCGTCGCCCGCGAGGACGTCACCGGCCTCGAATGGACCCTCGACGCCTCGACCGTCTTCCGCTTCTGGGAGATCCGCAAGGGCTGACGCCCGCCGCAGGGCCGGCCCTCCCACAGGGCCGGCCCTCCCACAGGGCTGGCCCTCTCCACAGGGCCGGCACCCCCCCCGCCACGCACGAGGGCCCGGTACGCATCACGCGCACCGGGCCCCCGTCGTTCCCGCGACTACTGGCCGCCGGCCCCCGGCCGCACCAGACCGCTCTCGTACGCGTACACCGCGGCCTGGACCCGGTCCCGCAGCCCCAGCTTCGTCAGCACATGGCCCACGTGCGTCTTCACCGTCGTCTCGCTGACGAACAGGTCCGCCGCGATCTCCGCGTTCGACAGGCCCCGCGCCACCAGCTTCAGCACCTCCACCTCACGGTCGGTCAAGGTGTTCAGCGTGTCCGGCACCTGCTCCTCGCCCGTCGGCAGGTGCGCCGAGTACTTGTCGAGCAGCCGGCGCGTGATCGACGGGGCCAGCATCGCCTCGCCCGCCGCCACCACCCGGATCGCCTGCACCAGCTCGTTCGCCGGGGCGTCCTTCAGGAGGAAGCCGCTCGCCCCCGCCCGCAGCGCCTCCACCACGTACTCGTCCAGGTCGAAGGTCGTCAGGACCAGCACCTTCGCCGGACCGTCCCGCCCCGGACCCGTGATCTGCCGGGTCGCCTCCACCCCGTCCATCCGCGGCATCCGGATGTCCATCAGGACCACGTCCGGCTGCAGCACGCGCACCTGCTCCTGCGCCTGCAGACCGTCCCCGGCCTCACCCACCACCGCGATGTCCTGCTCCGCCTCCAGGATCATCCGGAAGCCGGTCCGCAGCAGCGGCTGATCGTCGACCAACAGGACGCGGATCGTCACAAGGGCTCCTTCACGGGGCTGGGCTCACGAGGTGCGCCCGCGCCGGCGCGGGCTGCGCTCAGGAAGACGGCTGGGCCGGGTCCATTCTGCCCTGCCCCGATTCACCCGACTCCGGCGGGCGCGCGGAAACGATCTTCAGGGGATAGACCGGGGGAGTCCCCCCGAACTCGGGACAGACCGCCTGATGGTCGCACCAACCGCACAGCTTCGTCGGCCGCGGCCGCCAGTCGCCCGACTCCGTGGCCAGCCGGATCGCGTCCCACAGCGCCAGCAGCTTCCGCTCCACCCGCAGCAGGTCCGCCTCCACCGGGTCGTACGTCAGCACCTCCCCGCTGCCCAGGTACACCAGCTGCAGCCGCCGCGGGATCACCCCCTTCAGCCGCCACACCACCAGCGCGTAGAAGGTCATCTGGAACAGCGCGCCGTCCCGGTACTCGGGCCGCGGCGCCTTCCCCGTCTTGTAGTCGACGATCCGCACCTCCCCCGAGGGCGCCACGTCGACCCGGTCGATCACCCCGCGCAGCCGCAGCCCCGAATCCAGCTCCGTCTCCACGAACAGCTCACGCTCGGCCGGCTCCAGACGCGTCGGGTCCTCCAGCGTGAACCACCGCTCGACCAGCCCCTCCGCCTCGCCCAGCCAGCCCGCCAGCCGCTCCCCGTCCGGATCCTCCGCGAACAGCTCGGCCAGCTCCGGCTTCGACGCGAGAAGACGCTCCCACTGCCCCGGCACCATCGACTTCGCCCGCGACGCCGTCCGCTCCGCCGCCGGATCGTCGAAGAGCCGCTCGAGCACCGCGTGCACCAGCGTGCCCCGCGTCGCCGCCGCGCTCGGCTTCTCCGGCAGCCGGTCGATCACCCGGAACCGGTACAGCAGCGGACACTGCATGAAATCGCTCGCCCGAGAGGGCGACAACGACATGGGCGCCCGGGACTCCACCGGCACCTGCTCGCTCGTACTCATGACAAGACCCTACGACCCGCCGCCGACAGCGGGCGGAATACCATCGACCTGGGACCCCGCCGCACTGCATGATCGAACCGTGACGCACCGACGCGGGTCACACCACGCGACGAGAGGAACCCGTGAACCAGGACGAGCCCAAGCCGCAGCGGACCGAGGAGCCCGGCGGCGGGATCCTCATGGGACGGCCCTTCGGCGTGCCCGTCTACGTCGCCCCCAGCTGGTTCGTCGTCGCCGCCCTGATCACCTGGGTCTTCGGCGACCAGATCGACCGCGTCCTGCCCGAGCTCGGCGCCGCCCGCTACCTCGTCTCCCTCTTCTTCGCCGTCGCCTTCTACGCCTCCGTGCTCGTCCACGAGCTCGCCCACACCCTCGCCGCGCTCCGCTTCAAGCTCCCGGTGCGCCGCATCCAGCTCCAGTTCTTCGGCGGCGTCTCCGAGATCGAGAAGGAGACCGAGACCCCCGGCCGCGAATTCGTCCTCGCCTTCGTCGGCCCCCTGCTCTCCCTCGTCCTCGCCGGCGTGTTCTACCTCTCGCTCCACGCCGTCGAGCCCGGCACCGTCCCCGGCGTCCTCCTCGGCGGCCTGATGATCTCCAACCTGATCGTCGCCGCCTTCAACCTGCTCCCCGGCCTCCCCCTCGACGGCGGCCGCATGCTCCGCGCCGTCGTCTGGAAGATCACCGGCAAGCCCATGAGCGGCACCGTCGCCGCCGCCTGGGTCGGCCGCGCCCTCGCCGTCCTCGTCCTCGTCGGCCTGCCCCTGCTCACCCGCACCGGCCTCCTCGGCAACTCCACCGACGACATCAGCGGCTTCGAGACCGTCACCGACGCCCTCCTCGCCGCGATCCTCGCCGCGATCATCTGGACCGGCGCCGGCAACAGCCTGCGCATGGCCCGCCTCCGCGAGCACCTCCCCGAGCTCCGCGCCCGCGCCCTCACCCGCCGGGCCATCCCCGTCGAACCCGTCACGCCCCTCTCCGAGGCCCTCCGCCGCGCCAACGAGGCCGGCGCCCGCGCCCTCGTCGTCGTCGACGCCACCGGCGAACCCACCGGCATCGTCCGCGAGGCCGCCATCGCCGCCGTGCCCCAGCACCGCCGCCCCTGGGTCGCCGTCAGCACCCTCGCCCAGGACCTCACCGACGGCATGCGGGTCCCCGCCGAACTCACCGGTCAGCCCCTCCTCGACCACCTCCGCGCCAGCCCCGCCACCGAGTACCTCGTGGTGGAGGACACCGGCGAGATCTACGGGGTCCTCGCCACCACCGACGTCGAACGGGCCTTCGTCAGGGCCATGGCACGACCGTCCACGTAACCCCGGTACTCTGGTCACATGTCCGAACCGACCGGTGCCGCCCGCCGACGCGGGCCCTTCAAGGTCGGGGACCAGGTTCAGCTGACCGACCCCAAGGGCCGTCACTACACGTTCACGCTCGAAGAGGGAAAGAACTTCCACACCCACAAGGGTTCTTTCCCGCACGACGAACTGATCGGCGCCCCCGAGGGCAGCGTTGTCCGTACCACCGGAAACGTCGCCTACCTCGCGCTGCGCCCCCTGCTCCCCGACTACGTCCTGTCCATGCCCCGCGGCGCAGCCGTGGTCTACCCCAAGGACGCGGGGCAGATCCTGGCCTTCGCCGACATCTTCCCCGGCGCCCGCGTCGTGGAAGCGGGAGTGGGCTCGGGATCGCTGAGCAGCTTCCTCCTGCGCGCCATCGGGGACAGCGGCATGCTGCACTCCTACGAGCGCCGCGAGGACTTCGCCGAGATCGCCAAGGGCAACGTCGAGCGCTACTTCGGCGGCCCCCACCCCGCGTGGCAGCTGACCGTCGGCGACCTCCAGGACAACCTGTCCGACACCGACGTCGACCGCGTCATCCTGGACATGCTCGCCCCCTGGGAGTGCCTGGAGGCCGTCTCCAAGGCCCTGGTCCCCGGCGGCATCCTCTGCTGCTACGTGGCGACCACCACCCAGCTCGCCCGCACCGTGGAGTCCATCCGCGAGTTCGGCTGCTACGCCGAGCCGCAGCCCTGGGAGTCCATGATCCGCAACTGGCACGTCGAGGGCCTCGCCGTCCGCCCCGATCACCGCATGATCGGCCACACCGGCTTCCTCGTCACCGCCCGCCGCCTCGCGGACGGGGTCGAGCCCCCGATGCGCCGCCGCCGCCCCGCCAAGGGCGCCTACGGCGAGGACTACGAGGGCCCCAACAAGGGCTGACGTCCCGACACCCACACCGCGCCGCCGACGACTTCCCCCGCGTCCGAGGGGAAGTCGTCGGCGGCGTCCTCATGTTGTCCGCCGCTCCGGAGAGCAGGAACACCCCACCTGTTCCGTCCCCCTGTGACGTATGGCACGATGCCGGGAACCCCCGCCGCACCACCCCACAGGAGACGTCTCGCGTGCAGCACTCCGCCGCCCCGGACCTCGCGGACCTCACCCACACCCACGCCCGGCCGGCCCACTGGCTGGCCACCGCCACCGCGACCGCCGCGGTCGTCGCCCTCGCCGGATTGCTCCAGCCCGGCCCCGCCGGAGTCGGCACCGCCCCCGCCGGAGTCGGCACCGCCCCCGCCGCCGCCCCGCACCCGGCACCCGCCCCGGACGCCGCCGCGGTCTCCTACCCCCTGGAATGCGGGGGAGGCCCCCACACGGTCGCGAAACGGGTCTCCGGAGACCTCGACGGCGACGGGAACCCCGAGACCGTTGCGGTCGTGCACTGCGAAGCCGGCTCCGGCACCCCGCCGAGCGGCGTCTACGTCCTCACGCGCGGAAAGAAGAACGGCACCCCCGCGCGCGTGGTCGCCACCCTCGTCGCACCCGAGCAGCGCCGGAACGTCACCGAGCTCGCCGTACGCGACGGAGCCGTGCGCGCCACCCTGCTCGGCTACTCGTCCCCCGACGTGCCCAGCTGCTGCCCCGACGAGAAGGAGCAGGTCAGCTGGCGCTGGCGGGGCGGCGCCTTCGTCCGCGGCGACCAGGCCGACGCACTCGGCGTCTGAGCCGTCACTCGGCGTCGGGGCCGTACACCTCGACCTTGTCCGCGACCCGGCGCACATGGATGCAGTCGCCCGGGCACTCCTTCGCGGAGTCCACCACGTCCTGGAGCAGCGGCAGCGGCACCGGCGTGGCGGCCCCCGGGTCCTGGAGCAGCTCGTCGTCGGCGCTCTTCACATAAGCGAGCCCGTCGATGTCGAGCTCGAAGACCTCGGGGGCGTACTGCGCACAGATCCCGTCACCGGTGCACAGGTCCTGGTCGATCCAGACCTCCAGCGCCTCCTCGGCACCCGTCGCCGGGGCCTCGTGCTGCACGGTCATATCTCCTGCCGTTTCTGCTTCGCGCGATAAGTCGGGCCACCCCTGACGGGTGTTGACCGGTAACGACGATACAACCGCCCGCTTTCAGACGGTGAAGGGTGGGTATTCCCCTGGCGAGAGGGGAAGCGCAAGGGTGAAGATCGGACACACCCCGGAGTCTTTTTGATCTAGGGGTTTCAATCACCACCCACGCAGGTAGGGTCAGGAAGCGTCCAGCTCCCCTTGGAGGAGGTGAGGACCGTGGCAGCCCACGACGACGACATCAACCGCGGCATCCGGCCGGGGCGGGGGTCTGAAGACCCCGCCGGTCAGGTTGCCTATCTCGAGCAGGAAATCGCCGTCCTGCGCCGCAAGCTCGCCGACTCTCCGCGTCACACGAGGATTCTCGAAGAGCGGATCGTCGAGCTGCAGAGCAACCTGGCCGGCGTGTCCGCGCAGAACGAACGACTCGCGAACACGCTCCGTGAGGCCCGCGACCAGATCGTGGCCCTCAAGGAGGAGGTCGACCGGCTCGCACAGCCGCCGGCCGGCTTCGGTGTCTTCCTGCAGGCCAACGAGGACGGCACGTGCGACATCTTCACCGGCGGCCGCAAGCTCCGGGTGAACGTCAGCCCGAGCATCGAGCTCGAAGAGCTCAAGCGCGGCCAGGAAGTCATGCTCAACGAAGCGCTCAACGTGGTCGAGGCCATGGAGTTCGAGCGCGCCGGGGACATCGTCACCCTCAAGGAGATCCTTGAGGACGGCGAGCGCGCCCTGGTGGTGGGGCACACCGACGAGGAGCGGGTGGTGAGGCTCGCCGAGCCTCTGCTGGACGTCACCATCCGCGCCGGCGACGCCCTGCTGCTCGACCCCAGGTCCGGCTACGTCTACGAGGTGGTCCCCAAGAGCGAGGTCGAAGAGCTCGTTCTGGAAGAGGTCCCGGACGTCGACTACGACAAGATCGGCGGTCTGGGCAACCAGATCGAACTGATCCGCGACGCGGTCGAGCTCCCGTACCTCTACCCGGACCTCTTCAAGGAGCACGAACTGCGGCCGCCCAAGGGCATCCTGCTCTACGGCCCGCCCGGCTGCGGCAAGACGCTGATCGCGAAGGCCGTGGCCAACTCCCTGGCCAAGAAGGTCGCCGAGGTGACCGGTCAGCCCGCGGGGAAGTCCTACTTCCTCAACATCAAGGGCCCCGAGCTCCTCAACAAGTACGTCGGTGAGACCGAGCGGCACATCCGCCTCGTCTTCCAGCGTGCCCGGGAGAAGGCGAGCGAGGGCACCCCCGTGATCGTCTTCTTCGACGAGATGGAATCCCTCTTCCGCACCCGCGGCTCCGGTGTCAGCTCGGACGTGGAGAACACCATCGTCCCGCAGCTGCTCGCCGAGATCGACGGCGTGGAGGGCCTGGAGAACGTCATCGTCATCGGCGCCTCCAACCGCGAGGACATGATCGACCCCGCGATCCTGCGGCCCGGCCGGCTCGACGTCAAGATCAAGATCGAGCGTCCGGACGCGGAGGCCGCGAAGGACATCTTCGCGAAGTACCTCACGGCCAACCTGCCGCTCCACGCGGACGACATCTCCGAGCACAGCGGCTCGAAGGCCGCCGCCGCCCACGGAATGATCCAGTCCGTCGTCGAGCAGATGTACGCGGAATCCGAGGAGAACCGCTTCCTCGAAGTCACGTACGCCAACGGCGACAAGGAAGTCCTGTACTTCAAGGACTTCAACTCCGGCGCGATGATCCAGAACATCGTCGACCGGGCCAAGAAGATGGCCATCAAGGCCTTCCTCGACCACAACCAGAAGGGCATCCGGGTCTCCCACCTCCTCCAGGCGTGCGTGGACGAGTTCAAGGAGAACGAGGACCTGCCCAACACCACCAACCCCGACGACTGGGCCCGGATCTCCGGAAAGAAGGGCGAGCGGATCGTGTTCATCCGCACACTCGTCACCGGAAAGCAGGGCGCGGACACCGGACGCTCCATCGACACGGTGGCCAATACCGGCCAGTACCTGTAAAACGCCCACCGGCTGCGGATGTCCGGAAACCGGGCATCCGCAGCCGTCGCATTCCATCCAGCATTTCCCCGGCACCGCAGGGAAATAGCGCAACCGATCTCCCCACCAGCGCGGAGCCGTTCTAGGCTCATCGGTACCGCCGAGTCGCGCACCGTGAGCGCCGCCGGGCAAGGAGGGCCGCATGACCGTACGGCGAGTAATGGGCATCGAGACGGAGTACGGGATCTCCGTCCCGGGACACCCGAACGCCAATGCCATGCTCACCTCGTCCCAGATCGTCAACGCCTACGCGGCGGCGATGCACCGGGCGCGCCGCGCCCGCTGGGACTTCGAGGAGGAGAACCCGCTGCGGGACGCCCGCGGCTTCGACCTCGCCCGCGAGGCCGCCGACTCCAGCCAGCTCACCGACGAGGACATCGGCCTGGCCAACGTGATCCTCACCAACGGGGCCCGCCTCTACGTGGACCACGCCCACCCCGAGTACAGCGCGCCCGAGGTCACCAACCCGCGCGACGCCGTCCTCTGGGACAAGGCCGGCGAGCGGATCATGGCCGAGGCGGCCGAGCGCGCCGCCCAGCTCCCCGGGGCCCAGCCCATCCACCTCTACAAGAACAACACCGACAACAAGGGCGCGTCCTACGGCACGCACGAGAACTACCTGATGAAGCGGGAGACCCCCTTCTCGGACATCGTGCGCCACCTCACGCCCTTCTTCGTCTCCCGCCAGGTCGTCACCGGCGCGGGACGGGTGGGCATCGGCCAGGACGGCCGGGAGAACGGCTTCCAGCTCAGCCAGCGGGCCGACTACTTCGAGGTCGAGGTGGGCCTGGAGACCACCCTCAAGCGGCCCATCATCAACACCAGGGACGAGCCGCACGCCGACGCCGAGAAGTACCGCCGCCTGCACGTGATCATCGGCGACGCGAACCTCTCGGAGATCTCCACCTACCTCAAGCTCGGCACCACCTCCCTCGTCCTCTCGATGATCGAGGACGGCTTCATCACGGTCGACCTCGCCGTCGACCAGCCGGTCCGCACCCTGCACCAGGTCTCGCACGACCCGTCGCTCCAGTACCTGATCACGCTCCGCAGCGGCCGGACCCTGACCGCGGTCCAGCTCCAGATGGAGTACTTCGAGCTGGCCAGGAAGTACGTGGAGGAGCGCTACGGCTCCGACGCGGACGAGCAGACCATGGACGTCCTCGCACGCTGGGAGGACACCCTGGGGCGCCTGGAGACCGACCCGATGAGCCTCGCCGGCGAGCTGGACTGGGTCGCCAAGCGGGAGCTCATGGAGGGCTACCGGCGCCGTGACGGCCTGGACTGGGACGCGGCCCGGCTGCACCTGGTGGACCTCCAGTACGCGGACGTACGCCCCGACAAGGGCCTCTACAACCGCCTGGTGGCCCGCGGGCGCATGAAGCGGCTCCTGGACGAGGCCGAGGTGGAACGGGCGGAGACGGCGCCTCCGGAGGACACCAGGGCCTATTTCCGGGGCCGCTGCCTGGAGCAGTACGCCGACGACGTCGCCGCGGCCTCCTGGGACTCGGTGATCTTCGACCTGCCCGGCCGGGACTCCCTCCAGCGCGTGCCGACCCTGGAGCCGCTGCGCGGCACCAAGGCCCACGTGAAGTCACTGCTGGACCGCTGCCGGACCGCGGAGGAACTCGTCCGCGTCCTGTCCGGCGGCTGAACAGGGGGCCCGGTACGGGCCTGAAATACCCCGGCACTGGGAATCATGGAATCAGTGCCCGGGCGTTGTGGAAACTGCGGGGCCGAAGTCAGACCCGACCTATAGGGTCTGATCTTGTACGGACTCAACCGAGCGGGCCGATTCGAGCGGGGTGAGGGATATGGCGACCAAGGACACCGGCGGCGGACAGCAGAAGGCGACGCGATCCACGGAGGAGGTCGAGGAGACCACCACCGAGGCGAGCTCCGACCTCAAGGAACGCCAGGAGAAGCTGAGCGACGACGTGGACTCCGTCCTGGACGAGATCGACGACGTCTTGGAAGAGAATGCCGAGGATTTCGTGCGGTCGTTCGTGCAAAAGGGTGGCGAGTGAGGCTCGCTGAGGCCATTTTACCTTCAGATCGAAGGTAGGTGGGGGGCTCGTGGTCAATCCGGTGCCGCAAGGCATGAAGCGGTGCTCTCGTTGTCGGCGAGTCCAGCCTCATGGCGCATTCGCGGGTAACCGCGCGATGCGGGACGGATTACAGGCGTACTGCCGGGAGTGTCAGGCAGCGCATTACAAGGCGCGCCAGGAAGCGGCCGGGCGGACGGTACGGGTCAAGGTGCCCGTGCCGTCCGGGCACAAGCGGTGTCCTCAGTGCGGAGAGGTCAAACCCCACTCCGACTGGGAACCGAACAGGGCCAGTTCGGACGGTTGGTCCAGCTATTGCCGGGAGTGTCGGGCGCAGCGCAATCGGGCCAGCTACTTCAAGCGCAAGTACGGCATCACCGAAGCCGAGCGCGACCAGATGATCGCCGCCCAGGGTGGTGTCTGCTTGATCTGCCGGGAAGGTCCGGCGGAACATGTGGATCACGATCATGGGACGGGTAAGGTCCGAGGCGTACTGTGCTTCGGCTGCAACGCGGCGCTGGGGCAGTTCAAGGATCGGCCGGATGTCATAAGGCGTGCGGCCGCGTACGTGGAAGGAAACCTGTGGAACCCAACACTCGTAGCACAGGGCGTCTGCCGGCGGCCTTCCTGACGCCGGGCTCGTCCTCGTTCATGGATTTCCTGGCCGATCACTCGCCGGAGCTGCTCCCGGGGAACCGGAAGCTGCCCGAGGGGATCGTCGAGGCCCCGCACGGCACCACCATCGTGGCCGCGACGTTCCCGGGGGGCGTCGTGCTCGCCGGTGACCGCCGGGCCACCATGGGGAACATGATCGCGCAGCGGGACATCGAGAAGGTGTTCCCGGCCGACGAGTACTCGGCCGTCGGCATCGCCGGCACCGCCGGCCTCGCCGTGGAGATGGTCAAGCTGTTCCAGCTGGAGCTGGAGCACTTCGAGAAGGTGGAGGGCGCGACGCTCTCCCTGGAGGGCAAGGCGAACCGTCTCTCCACCATGATCCGGGGCAACCTGGGCATGGCCATGCAGGGGCTCGCCGTCGTGCCGCTCTTCGCGGGCTGGGACGAGGGCAAGGAGAAGGGCCGGATCTTCTCGTACGACGTGACCGGCGGCCGCTCCGAGGAGCACGGCTTCGCCGCCACCGGCTCCGGCTCGATCTTCGCGCGCGGCTCGATGAAGAAGCTGTACCGCGCCGACCTGACCGAGGAGCAGGCCACCACGCTGGTGGTGCAGGCGCTCTACGACGCGGCGGACGACGACTCGGCGACCGGTGGTCCCGACCTGGCCCGCCGGATCTTCCCGATCGTCACCGTCATCACGGAGGAGGGTTTCCGCAGGCTCAGCGAGGCGGAGTCCTCCGAGCTGGCCCGGTCGATCACCGAGCGGCGCCTGGAGCAGCCCGACGGGCCGCGTGCCGCACTGCTCTGACCGTTTCGTCGCCCGTAGAAGCCCTTCAGACCGGAAGAAAGGGACGGTAGCCGGTGTCCACGCCGTTCTATGTCTCACCCCAGCAGGCCATGGCCGACCGGGCCGAGTACGCCCGCAAGGGCATCGCCCGCGGCCGCAGCCTGGTCGTCCTCCAGTACACCGACGGCATCGTCTTCGTCGGTGAGAACCCGTCCCGTGCCCTGCACAAGTTCAGCGAGATCTACGACCGGATCGGCTTCGCCGCCGCCGGCAAGTACAACGAGTACGAGAACCTCCGCATCGGCGGTGTGCGCTACGCCGACCTGCGGGGCTACACCTACGACCGGGACGACGTCACCGCGCGCGGCCTGGCCAACGTCTACGCCCAGACCCTGGGCACGATCTTCTCCAGCGCGGGGGAGAAGCCGTACGAGGTGGAGCTGGTCGTCGCCGAGGTGGGTTCCGAGCCGGAGGGCGACCAGATCTACCGGCTGCCGCACGACGGCTCGATCGTGGACGAGCACGGCTCGGTCGCGGTCGGCGGGAACGCGGAGCAGATCAGCTCCTTCCTGGACCAGCGGCACCGGGACGGCATGTCGCTGGCCGAGGCCCTGAAGCTGGCCGTGCAGGCCCTGTCGCGGGACACCAACGGCACCGAGCGGGAGATCCCCGCGGAGCGCCTGGAGGTGGCGGTGCTCGACCGCACGCGTCCGCAGCAGCGCAAGTTCAAGCGGATCGTCGGCCGTCAGCTGTCGCGCCTCCTGGAGGCGGACAACGCGGCGGCGGCGAAGACGGACGAGCCCTCGGACGAGGCGCCCGAGGAGTAGTCGCGGCTCTACGACGGAGGGGCCCCGGTCCGGGTGGACCGGGGCCCCTCCGTCGTTTCCGGGACCGGGCGCCGGTTTCCGGGCTCAGACGGCCGGTGCGGGGCCCGTGGAGCCGCGCGGGACCAGGTCGACGGGCAGGGCGACGGGTTCGGGCCGTTCGCCCGCGAGGACGGCGATGAGCGCTTCCATGCCCCGGCGGCCGAATTCCTCGGCGGGCAGCCGGACCGTGGTCAGTTCGGGCTCCAGCACGGTCGCCAGGGCCATGTCGTCGAAGCCGGTGACCGAGAGGTCCTCGGGAACCCGCAGGCCGAGCCGGCGCGCGGCCTTGCAGACGCCGGCCGCGAGGATGTCGTCGTCGCAGATCACCGCCGTGGGCCGGGTGCCGGGAGCGGCGAGGGCCAGGCCGGCGGCCTCCCGGGCGTCCGCGACGTTCAGGGCCGAGCGCACGGTGCGCACGTCCGCGCCGCGCAGGGCGCGGGCGAGGACCTCGGCCCGTACGTCGAAGGTCCAGGAGGGCGCGGCGGAGGCCAGGTGCAGGAAGCGGCGGTGGCCCAGTTCGAGGAGGTGGTCGGTCACCCGTCGCATGCCGTCGGCGACGTCGAGGTTCACGTGTGCGGAGGCGCCGGGGTCGGCCGGGTCGCTGTCGAGCATGACGAGGGGCAGGTCGGTGCCCCGGAAGGCCTTGAGGGCGTCGGCGGCCATGGAGGAGGCGATGACGCCGTCCAGGGCGGCCTGGGCCGAGGCGAAGGGGTCGCGGGCGGGGCCGACGCCGTCGGGGGAGGGGTAGAGGACGACGCCGAAGCCGTGCCGCGCGGCGGCGAGGGCGGCGCCGGTGTGGACGTGGGCGAAGAACTCGTTGGTGAGGGCGGGGACGACGAGCATGGCGGTGCGGGTCCGGCCGAGCCGCAGGTTGCGGGCGGCGAGGTTGGGACGGTAGCCCAGCTCGTGGGCGGCGAGGCGGACCGACTCGGCGGTGCGCTCGGAGACCCGGCCGCGCCACTTCTCGCCGAGCACCAGGGAGACGGTGGCCTGGGAGACGCCCGCGGCCCGGGCCACGTCCCTGCTGGTCGGGCGGGCGCCGGAGGGCTCGGGGGACTGCACGGATGGCCTCCGCGTGGGACGGTGGTCGGGGGGCGGGGCGCGGGCGGGCCCGCGGCCTGGGGGGTGCGGGGTGGACCCGCGTCACGCCGTCATGGTACGTATGACTCAGGACGTTATACGTAAAACCTCGGCGTGGTTCCGAGGTGACGGGAGAGTGACATGGCCACCGAGGCCCCCGCGCACGGCGGCTACCTGGACATACTCCGGGCGCCGCACGCCGCCCGGCTCCTCGCCGGAACCCTCGTCGGGCGCCTGCCCAACGGCACCGGCCCCATCGCCATGACCCTGTTCGTCCGGGACCAGGGCGGCAGCTACACCCTGGCCGGCGGACTGATCGCGGCCTACGGCGTCTCCAACGCCGTCGGGCAGCCGCTCCTCGGCCGCGCCGTCGATCTCAAGGGCCAGCCCCGCGTCCAGCTGCCCGCCGCCGTCCTCTCGGCGCTCGGCATGGCCCTCTTCGCCCTCACCGGCATCGGCCACCTGGCCCTCGCCTACGCGGCCGTCGTGGTCGCCGGGCTCTTCACCCCGCCCCTGGAGGGCGGCCTGCGCGCCCTCTGGCCGAGCGTCCTCGGCCGCGAGGACCGGGTCCACCGGGCGTACGCCCTGGACGCCGTCGCCCAGGAGGTCATGTTCACCGTGGGCCCGCTCCTGGTGACCCTCCTGGTCGCCCTGTGGTCGCCCGCCGCCGCCCTCCTCGTCATCAACGTCCTGGGCATCCTCGGCGCCCTCGCCGTCGTCCTCTCCGAGCCCTCCCGCGCCTGGCGCTCCGCCCCCCGCGAGGCCCACTGGCTGGGGGCCCTGCGCTCGCCCGGGCTCCTCGCCCTCCTCGGCTCGTTCTTCTTCGTCGGCCTCGCCCTCGGCTCCATCACCGTCGCCGCCGTGGCCTACGCCGACGACCGGGGCACGCCGTCCGTGTACGGCTGGCTGATGGCCGCCCTCGGCCTCGGCGCCCTGGCGGGCGGCGTCCTCTACGGCGCCCGGCGATGGGCCGGGGCGCCCGAGCGGCGGCTGCGGGTCCTCGTGGCCCTCCTGGCGCTCTGCTACCTGCCGCTCATGCTCACCCCCGGCCCCGTCGCCATGACCGGCCTCTCGGTGCTCTCCGGGGTCTTCCTCGCCCCCGTCCTCGCCTGCGCCTTCATCGTGGTCGACCGGCACGCCCCGCGCGGCACGGTCACCGAGGCCTTCTCCTGGCTCGTCACCACCTTCGGCGTCGGCGCGGCCCTGGGCTCCGCCGTCGCGGGACCGGCGGTCGAACTGGCCGGAACGGCGGCCGGGTTCGCCGTGGCCGGCGCGGGCGGCCTCGTCGCGCTGCTCGTCCTGCTCGCCACCGGCCGCGTCCTCACCGTCCCCGACACGCCCGGCGGCGCCGGTGCCGACGCGCGACACGCCGACGGAGAGGCGGCTCCCCTCGCCGTACACGCCGAAAAGAACACGCACTGATCGGAAAATGATCGAAACGGGGGCGTCCAACCCGGTTTCAGCGCACGCCGTCAGGCGTAATGTTCAGACATGGACCGCCGCATTTTCGGGCTGGAGAACGAGTACGGCGTCACGTGCACGTTCAGGGGACAGCGCCGACTGTCTCCTGACGAAGTGGCGCGCTACCTCTTCCGCCGTGTCGTGTCATGGGGCCGCAGCAGCAATGTCTTCCTGCGGAACGGCGCCCGCCTGTACCTGGACGTGGGCTCGCATCCGGAATACGCAACACCGGAATGCGACAACGTGACCGAACTGGTCACCCACGACAAGGCGGGCGAGCGCATTCTCGAGGGCCTGCTCGTCGACGCCGAACGCCGCCTGCACGAGGAGGGAATCGCGGGCGACGTCTACCTCTTCAAGAACAACACCGACTCGGCCGGAAACTCCTACGGCTGCCACGAGAACTACCTCGTCGCCCGTCACGGTGAGTTCTCCCGGCTCGCGGACATCCTCATTCCCTTCCTCGTGACGCGGCAGCTCATCTGCGGCGCGGGAAAGGTCCTCCAGACCCCGCGCGGCGCGGTCTACTGCGTCTCCCAGCGCGCCGAGCACATCTGGGAGGGCGTCAGCTCGGCCACCACCCGCTCGCGCCCCATCATCAACACCAGGGACGAGCCGCACGCCGACGCCGAGCGCTACCGCCGGCTGCACGTCATCGTCGGCGACTCCAACATGTCCGAGACGACCATGCTGCTCAAGGTCGGTGCCACCGACCTGGTGCTCCGCATGATCGAGGCGGGCACGGTGATGCGCGACCTGACCCTGGAGAACCCCATCCGGGCCATCCGCGAGGTCAGCCACGACATCACCGGACAGCGCAAGGTCCGCCTCGCCAGCGGCCGCGAGGCCTCCGCCCTGGAGGTCCAGCGCGAGTACTACGAGAAGGCCGTGGACTTCGTCGACCGCCGGGGCATCCGCGCCGGCACGGTCGCCCAGGTCCTGGAGCTGTGGGGCCGTACGCTCGACGCGATCGAGAGCGAGCAGCTCGACCGGATCGAGACCGAGATCGACTGGGTCATGAAGTACAAGCTCATCGAGCGGTACCGGGCCAAGCACAACATGACCATGTCGAACCCGAGGGTCGCGCAGATAGACCTCGCCTACCACGACATCCACCGTCGTCGCGGGCTGTACTACCTGCTCCAGAAGAACGGCCAGGCGGCCCGGATCTGCAACGACCTGAAGATCTTCGAGGGCAAGTCGGTGCCCCCGCAGACCACTCGGGCCCGGCTGCGCGGCGACTTCATCCGCCGCGCGCAGGAGCAGCGGCGGGACTTCACCGTCGACTGGGTCCACCTCAAGCTCAACGACCAGGCACAGCGCACGGTGTTGTGCAAGGACCCGTTCCGCTCCGTCGACGACCGGGTGGAAAAGCTGATCGCCGGGATGTAGGACGGGTCGTACCGACCGGCAGGGCCCCGCACGTTCGGCGTGCGGGGCCCTCGACGTGACAGGAGGAGCGCCTAGAGTGTCGGCACCACTACCGTGCCGTCTGAGATCTGAGGAACACGTGCGCCGACTTGCCGGCCTTCTCGTCGTCCCGCTGCTGCTGCTCTCCACAGCGGCCTGCGGCAGCGACGACAAGGGCTCCGATTCCGCCTCGATGAAGAACGGACTGCCCGCCATCACCGCGGGTGAGAAGTTCGGGGAGAAGCCGACCCTCTCCAAGGGCGAGGGCGACCCGCCCAAGGAACTGAAGGTCAACGTCATCAGCGAGGGCAAGGGCGCGGTGACGAAGAAGGGCGACGCGCTCCAGGTGAACTACCTGGGCCAGGCCTGGGACTCCGACAAGCCCTTCGACAACAGCTTCGACCGCGGTCAGCCCTTCGACCTCACACTGGGCGCCGGTCAGGTCATCAAGGGCTGGGACCAGGGCCTGGAGGGCCAGAAGGTCGGCAGCCGCATCGAGATCGGCATCCCGCCGGAGCTCGGTTACGGTGAGGCGGGCTCGCCGCCGAGCATCAAGCCCAACGCCACCCTCGTCTTCGTCGTGGACATCCTGAAGGCCGTGACGATCCCGAAGTCCGCCACGGGCACCGAGGTCGCCCAGGACGACAAGGACCTGCCGAAGGTCGGCACGAACACCGACGGCAAGGCCCCCTCGCTGACGATCCCGAAGACCGACCCGCCGACCAAGCTCGTCTCGAACTACGTGCTCGAGTCCAAGGGCGAGGCGGTCAAGGCCACCGACACGATCGTCGTGAACTACGTCGCCGCCCTGTGGAAGGACGGCAAGGTCTTCGACTCGACCTACACCACGGGCAAGCCCCAGAACTTCCCGCTCGCGAACCTGACGCTGAAGGGCCTCAAGGACGGCCTCGTCGGCAAGAAGGTCGGCAGCCGCGTCCTGATCGTCGCCCCGCCGTCGGAGGCGTTCGGCGACAAGGAGCAGCAGGGCATCCCGAAGAACTCCACGCTGGTCTTCGCCGTGGACATCCTGACGAAGATGTAAGACTGTCCCGTTCGCGCGGATCGTCATCGCGCAGTTCATCGGTTTGAGGAGCAGTTCAGTGAGCATCGAGAAGCCCGAGGTCGACTTCCCGGGCGGCGAGCCGCCGAAGGACCTGGAGATCAAGGACATCTGGGAGGGCGACGGCGAGGTCGCCAAGGCCGGCCACCTCGCCCAGGTCCACTACGTGGGCGTGGCCTTCTCCACCGGCGAGGAGTTCGACGCCTCCTGGAACCGCGGCACCCCGCTCGAGTTCAAGCTCGGCGCCGGCCAGGTCATCTCCGGCTGGGACCAGGGCATCCAGGGCATGAAGGTCGGCGGCCGCCGCCAGCTGACGATCCCCGCCCACCTCGCCTACGGCGACCGTGGCGCCGGCGGCAAGATCGCGCCGGGCGAGACGCTGATCTTCGTCTGCGACCTCGTGGCCGTGAAGTAACGCCGACCGGTCCAGGCCGGTCCAGACCGGTCCGGGCCGGTCCGAGGGCCCCCGCCGTCCACGGCGGGGGCCCTCGGCTTTGGTCCCGACACCCCGGGGCGGTACGGTCGGACGTCCGAGAAGTGGAACCGGCGGAAGAGGGTGCAGGGCGTCGATGGCGATTGCCAAGTCCGAGCGGCTGATGAATCTCGCGCTGTGTCTGCTCGGGACGCGCCGTCCGCTGAGCAAGCGAGAGCTCCGCGGCTCCATCGAGGCCTACCTCGAAGCGAGCAGTGACGAGGCCTTCAACCGCATGTTCGAGCGGGACAAGGACGACCTCCGCGAGCTCGGCCTGGTCATCGAGACCGTCGAGAACCTGGAGGGCGAGACCGGCTACCTGGCCCGCCGCGACTCCAACCGGCTGCCGCCGATCACCCTCGACGCCGAGGAGGCCGCCGCGCTCGGCCTCGCCGCCAAGGTGTGGCAGCAGGCCCGGCTCGCCGGAGCCGCCAGTGGCGCCCTCCAGAAGCTCCGCGCTGCCGGCATGCCCGAGGCCGAGGACTCGTACGAGACCCAGCCCAGCGCCCTCGAACCGCGCATCCCGGTCCACGAGGCCGCCTTCGAGCCGCTCATGCTGGCCTGCCGCGACCGCCGGCCCGTCGTCTTCGACTACCGCAAGGCCAACGCCGCCCGCCCCGAGACCCGCCACGTCGAGCCCTGGACCCTGGAGTGCTGGCGCGGCCACTGGTACCTGGCCGGCTGGGACCGCGACCGGGGCGCCGAGCGCGTCTTCCGGCTCTCCCGCATCACCGGCAAGGTCCGCTCCCGCGCCGGCGCCTTCACCGCGCCCGTCCCCGACGTCGTGACCGTCCGGGAGACCGTCGAGAGCTGGGCCGGCGAGACCGCCACCCGCTCCGCCCGGATCCGGCTGCGCGCCGGCTGCGGCTACCCGCTGCGGGCCCGCGCCCAGGCCGTGACCGAGGGTGACGACGGCTGGGACGAGCTGGAGATCCCGTACGGGCACGGGCTCGACGCCTGGCTCGTCGAGTTCGGCCCCGACGTGGTCGTGCTGGAGCCCGCCGATCTGCGGGCCGACGTGGTGGAACGGCTGCGCGCCGTGGCCAAGGGCTGAGGGGGAGACGTACCGCATGGCTGCCAACGCGATCGACCAGACGAGGCGGATGCTCTCGCTCGTCACCTACCTCCGCGAGCGCCCCGGCGCCCACGTCGCCGACGTGGCGCGCGCCTTCGGGATCACCGAGGACGAGCTGATCTCCGACCTGGACGTGCTGCCCATGTGCGGCACCAGCTTCCGGGGCGGCGACCTCCTGGACATCGACACCGACGGCGACCGGATCTGGTGGCACAACCCGGACGACGTGGCCGCGCCGCTGCGGCTCGCCGCCGACGAGGCGACCGCGCTGCTCGTCGCCGCCCGGGCCGTCGCCACCCTGCCGGGGCTCCGGGAGGGCGACCGGGACGCCCTGCTGCGCGCCACGGCCAAGCTGGAGGCGGCGGCCGGCGAGGCCGCCGGGGCGAGCGCCCGGCTCTCGGTGACCTTCGAGTCCGAGGGCGGGGTCTTCGCCGAGGTCGACCGGGCCATCTCGGAGCGCAGGCGCCTGTGGGTGCGGTACTACTCGCCCGCGCGCGACGAGCTCACCGAGCGCGAGGTGGACCCGATCCGGCTCTTCGCCGTCGGCCACACCTACATGGAGGCGTGGTGCCGGCTCTCCGAGGCGCGCCGCACCTTCCGGCTCGACCGGGTCGTGGAGATCCGGATCCTCGACGAGCACGCGGCGCCGCCGGAGCTGGAGCTGCGCGACCTCTCCGAGGGCCTGGTCCACCCGTCGGCCGACGACCCGGAGGTCGTGGTCGAGGTGGGGCCCGGCGGGCGCTGGGTCGCCGAGTACTACCCGCACGACCGGGCCGAGGAGCTGCCGGACGGCGGGCTGCGGATCACACTGCGGACGCCGGACCCGGCCTCGCTGCGCAGGCTGGCGCTGCGGCTCGGCAGCGACGGGCGGATCGTCGCGCCGGCGGAGCTGGCCGACAGCGCGAGGACGGCGGCGGCCGCCGCGCTCGCCGCGTACGAGGGTGTGTGAGGTCGCCGGTCGCAGGGGTGTCCGCGGGGGCGTGTGACGTTCCCCGCGCCCGGGACGCTGTTACTGACGTGATGCCAGAGTCGAGAGAGATGAGGGAGATGTCCGTGATGCACGGTTTTGCGGCGTCCATGGCCCCGGTCCTCTTCAAGGCCGCCTGCCCCGACTGCCGCTCGCGCTTCGAACTCTCCGCGAGCGCCCTGCGCCTCGCCATCGGGGCGAGCCGCCGCACCACCTTCTACTCCTTCACCTGCCCCGAGTGCGGCAGCTCCGTCCGCAAGCCCGCGGGCGAGCGCATCGTCGAACTCCTCACCGGCGGCGGCGTCCGCACCCTGCGCCTCCACACCACCGTCTGAACGACCCGCACCCGCCCAAGGTCTAGGCTCAGCACATGTTCTGGCCCATGCTCGCCATCGCCCTCGGCTTCCTCGGCATCGCCGTCCTCGGCGTCCTCGCCGTCAAGGTGTTCCTGGAGGTCCAGCGCCTCGGCCGTCAAGTGGCCCACACCACACACCGGATCCAGCAGGCCGCCGAAGAACTCGAGACCGCCGCCGTCGGACTCGCCCGAACCGGTGAGACGCTCCGCTGAATCCCCGTCCCGCGCTGCGGGAAGCGTTCCCGGTCGCGGTCGGGGGGACGCAATCGGGAGTACGCAGGGGCATTGCCCCGCGTTTACTCCTGCGGGTTACGATCGCAGACAGCGCGGTGGCCGGACGCCTGTCCGACCCGCCGGGCACGTACTCCCTGTCGCCTCGGTGAAGAAGGTAAACAGCTATGGGTAGGCTCGGCCCCACCGAGATCATTCTCATCCTCGTCGTCGTCATCCTGCTGTTCGGCGCCAAGAAGCTCCCGGACATGGCGCGCTCGCTGGGCAAGTCGGCCCGCATCCTCAAGAGCGAGGCCAAGGCGATGAAGGCGGACGACCAGCAGAGCGCCCCCGCCGAGCCCCCGCACGCCGGCACCGGCACGCAGGAGCCCGCCCCGCGCACCATCCAGGCCGCTCCCGGCGACGTGACCAGCGCGCGTCCCGTGACCGAGCCCTCGGACACCACCAAGCGCTGACCCGGTCCGCCGCGGCCGCCGCACCGGGCGGCGGCCTGCCGCACGAGATGAGGACGTGGGTTGCCCAAGTCTGCCCGCAAGCAGGAGAAGGATCCCGAGGGCCGGATGCCCCTCGTGGAGCACCTGCGTGAACTCCGCAACCGCCTGGCGAAGGGTCTCCTGGCCATCGCGGCGGTGACGATCGTGGCCCTCGTGTACAGCGAGGAGCTCATGCAGTTCCTGACGAGGTCGGTGCCCACCTGCGCACCGCACGTCACCAGTAACGGCGGCAACTGCGCGATCGTCTCCTTCAACACGCTGATGGCCCCCTTCAGCACGACGATCCAGCTGTCCCTGACCACGGGCCTGGTCGTCGCCAGCCCCGTCTGGCTGTACCAGCTGTGGGCCTTCGTCGCGCCCGGCCTGCACAAGAACGAGAAGAAGTACACGTACGCGTTCGTGGGCGCGGCCGTGCCGCTGTTCGCCGCCGGCGCCTACCTGGCGTACCTCATCCTGCCCGTCAGCGTGAAGGTCCTCATCAGCCTCACGCCCGAGGGCTCCGCGAACATCCTCTCGCTCGGCGACGTCCTCGACTTCACCCTGCGCATGGTGCTCGTCTTCGGCCTCGCCTTCGAGCTCCCGCTGGTGCTGGTGATGCTCAACCTCACCGGCGTCCTGTCCGGCCGGCGGATGGCCGGCTGGTGGCGCGGCGTGATCATGGGCGTCTTCGTCTTCGGCGCCGTCATCACCCCCACCACCGACCCGGTCGGCATGCTCGCCCTGGCCGGGCCCATCACCGTCCTGTACTTCGGGGCCGTCGGGTTCTCCCTCCTCAACGACCGCCGGCGCCGGCGCAACAACCCCGACGCCGAGCTCGACGACGACGAGGCCTCCTCGCTCGACCTCACCCCCGAGGCCGTCGGGACCGTCGAACCCGTGGGCGCGGTCCGCGCCCTGCCCGAGCAGGCCACCGGGGAGCACGGCGGTGCGGGCACGCACCGGCTCAACGGCTACGACGACATCACCTGATCCCGACCCCATCCTTGTCGGCTCTCCCCCCGGGCTCCGTCCGGGGGGAGAGCCGTGTCCGGCGGCCTCACCGCCTTCGTCGATCCCGCCGCCGGCCGCGGCGCCCGCGCCGCGCCCCCCGGAGCCGAGCCTTCCGCATCCCCTCGGTAAAGATCGCGTCACTGTCACAGGTGACGGGTAGGCTCGACAGCAAGATGACAGAGGACCTCACACCAGCCGAGGCGTACGCGGCCGCCCGCGCCCGCAACGCCGAGCGGCGCACCGCACTGGCGCCCTTCCGCGAGCTGTACGACTTCGATCTGGACCCCTTCCAGATCGAGGCGTGCCGGGCTCTCGAAGCGGGAAAGGGCGTGCTCGTCGCCGCGCCCACGGGCTCCGGCAAGACCATCGTGGGCGAGTTCGCCGTCCACCTCGCCCTCACCCAGGGCCGCAAGTGCTTCTACACGACCCCCATCAAGGCGCTGTCGAACCAGAAGTACGCCGACCTCGTCAAGCGGTACGGCCCCGACAAGGTCGGCCTGCTCACCGGCGACAACAGCGTGAACGGCGACGCCCCGATCGTCGTCATGACCACCGAAGTCCTCCGCAACATGCTCTACGCGGGGTCCCAGGCCCTCTCCGGCCTCGGATACGTCGTGATGGACGAGGTCCACTACCTCTCCGACCGCTTCCGCGGCGCCGTCTGGGAGGAAGTGATCATCCACCTCCCCGAGTCCGTCACCCTCGTCTCGCTCTCCGCGACCGTGTCCAACGCCGAGGAGTTCGGCGACTGGCTCGACACCGTCCGCGGCGACACCGAGGTCATCGTCTCGGAGAGCCGCCCCGTCCCCCTCTGGCAGCACGTCCTCGCCGGACGCCGGATGTACGACCTCTTCGAGGAGGAGACCGACCACGGCGGCCGCGGCGCGTCCCGGCGCGAGGTCAACCCCGACCTCCTCCGCCTCGCCCGCACCGAGAACACGCGCACGTACAACCCGCGCGACCGGCGGCGCGGCAAGATGGTCCGCGAGGCCGACCGCGAGCGCGAGCGCCGCCAGCGCTCCCGGATCTGGACGCCCGGCCGGCCCGAGGTCATCGAGCGCCTCGACGCCGAGGGCCTCCTGCCCGCGATCACCTTCATCTTCAGCCGCGCCGGCTGCGAGGCCGCCGTCCAGCAGTGCCTCTACGCCGGCCTGAGGCTCAACGACGACGAGGGACGGCAGCGCGTCCGCGAGATCGTCGAGGCGCGCACCGCCGCCATCCCCGGCGAGGACCTGCACGTCCTCGGGTACTACGAGTGGCTCGAAGCCCTGGAGCGGGGCATCGCCGCCCACCACGCCGGCATGCTCCCGACCTTCAAGGAGGTCGTCGAGGAGCTCTTCGTCCGCGGCCTCGTCAAGGCCGTCTTCGCCACCGAGACCCTCGCCCTCGGCATCAACATGCCCGCGCGCTCCGTCGTCCTGGAGAAGCTCGTCAAGTGGAACGGCGAGCAGCACGCGGACATCACCCCCGGCGAGTACACCCAGCTCACCGGCCGGGCCGGCCGCCGCGGCATCGACGTCGAGGGCCACGCCGTCGTGCTCTGGCAGCGCGGCCTCGACCCCGACCACCTCGCCGGCCTCGCCGGCACGCGCACGTACCCCCTGCGCTCCAGCTTCAGGCCCTCGTACAACATGGCGGTCAACCTCGTCGACCAGTTCGGCCGGCACCGCTCGCGCGAGCTGCTCGAGACGTCCTTCGCCCAGTTCCAGGCCGACCGCTCCGTCGTGGGCATCTCGCGCCAGGTCCAGCGGAACGAGGAGGGGCTCCAGGGCTACCGCGAGGGCATGACCTGCCACCTCGGGGACTTCGAGGAGTACGCGCGGCTCCGCCGCGACCTCAAGGACCGCGAGACCGAGCTGGCCCGGCAGGGCGCCGCCCAGCGCCGCGCCCAGGCCGCCAGCTCCCTGGAGAAGCTCAAGCCCGGCGACGTCATCCACGTCCCCACCGGCAAGTTCGCGGGCCTCGCCCTCGTCCTCGACCCCGGCATCCCGGCCGGCCGCACCAACGGCCACCGCGGCTTCGAGCACCACGACGGGCCGCGCCCCCTCGTCCTCACCGCCGAGCGGCAGGTCAAGAGGCTCGCCTCCATCGACTTCCCGGTGCCGGTCGAGGCGCTGGAGCGCATGAGGATCCCCAAGTCCTTCAACCCGCGCTCCCCGCAGTCCCGCCGCGACCTCGCCTCCGCCCTGCGGAGCAAGGCCGGGCACATCAACCCCGAGCGCCACCACAGGCAGCGCTCCGCCGCGGCCGACGACCGCGAGATCGCCCGGCTGCGCACCGCCATCCGCGCGCACCCCTGCCACGGCTGCGACGAGCGCGAGGACCACGCCCGCTGGGCCGAGCGCTACTACCGCCTCCAGCGCGACACCCAGCAGCTGGAGCGGCGCATCGAGGGGCGCACCAACACCATCGCCCGCACCTTCGACCGGATCGTCGCGCTCCTCACCGAGCTCGACTACCTGCGCGGCAACGAGGTCACGGACAACGGCAAGCGGCTCGCCCGGCTCTACGGCGAGCTCGACCTGCTGGCGAGCGAATGCCTCCGCGACCGCGTCTGGGAGGGCCTCGACCCGGCCGAACTCGCCGCCTGCGTCTCGGCGCTGGTGTTCGAGGCGCGGCAGGCCGACGACGCCGTCGCGCCCAAGCTGCCCACGGGCAAGGCGAAGGTGGCGCTCGGCGAGATGGTCCGGATCTGGGGCCGGCTGGACGCCCTCGAAGAGGAGTTCAAGATCAACCAGGCGGAGGGGGTCGGACAGCGCGAACCCGACCTCGGCTTCGCCTGGGCCGCCTATCAGTGGGCCTCCGAGAAGAGCCTCGACGAGGTGCTCCGCGAGGCGGAGATGCCCGCGGGCGACTTCGTCCGCTGGTGCAAGCAGGTGATCGACGTCCTCGGTCAGATCGCCGCGGCGGCGCCCAAGGAGAACAGCACGGTCGCCAAGAACGCCCGCAAGGCCGTGGACAAGCTGCTGCGCGGGGTCGTCGCCTACAGCTCGGTGGGCTGACGGGCTGACGGTTCGGTGGTTCTCGAAGGGGCCCGTGGCGTGCGCGCCACGGGCCCCTTCGGCATGTCGCCGGCAGAGGTCGCCCACAGGCGGTTGTCCACAGGGGTGGCGTGCGGGGGGCCCTTCCGCTTGCATGGACTCGCAAGCAGGAAAGGCCAGTTGGGGAGGGGACGCACATGACCACGCGAGCCGGTCAGCCGCATGCCGGGACACGGGACGAGGAACGGCCGGCGGGGGAAGAGGCCCCGGCGGAAGCCCCGGTCGTCGTCGAGGGGCCGCGAGGCGTGCCCTTCCTCGGGAACCTGCCGGCCTTCGGCAAGAACCCGCTCGCCTTCTTCGAGGAGCTCCGGAGCCGTGGCGACTTCGTCCGCTGGCGCTTCGGCGGCAAGCCCTCGCTCTTCATCGCGCACCCCGACGCGGTCGGTGAACTCCTCACCGAGGTCGAGCGCACCTTCGACCAGCCCGACCTCGGCATCGCCTTCCGTACGCTCCTCGGCGACGGCGTCATCGTCTCCAAGGGCGCGGACTGGCGGCGCAAGCGGTCCCTGGTGCAGCCCTCCGTCCGTCCGAAGCAGGTCCGTTCCTACGCGGCGACGATGAGCGAGTGCGCCGTCGCCCTCGCCGACCGGTGGAGCGACGGGCAGCGGGTCGACGTCAGGAAGGAGATGGCCGCCCTCACCCAACTCGTCGCCGTCCGCACCATCTTCGGCGTCGACACGGCGGCCGACGCCGAGGTCATCGGCCGGGCCATGGACGTCGCGCAGAAGGAGATCGGGGCCGAGTTCAGCGGCATCGGAGCGGTCCTGCCCGACTGGGTCCCCACCCCCGGCCGCGCCCGGATCAAGCGGGCCACGGCCGTCATCGACGCGGAGGTCTCCCGCGTCGTGTCCCAGCACCGCGACGGCGGGGGCGAACGCCCCGATCTGCTCAGCCGACTGCTCGCCGCCCGGGACGAGACCGGTGCGTCCCTCTCCGACCAGGAGATCCGGGACGAGACCGTCACCCTCTACATCGGCGGTCACGAGACCACGAGCTCCACCCTCGTCTGGGCCTGGTACCTGCTCTCCCGCAACCCCCGGGTCCGCGAGGCCCTCACGGAGGAACTCGACCGGGTCCTCGCCGACCACGAGCCCGGCTACGACGACTACGCCTCCCTGACGTACACCCAGGCGGTCATCAAGGAGACCCTCCGGCTGTACCCCACGATCTGGCTGATCACCGGCCTGGCCAAGGAGGGCGCCACCCTCGGCGGCATGCCCGTGCCCGCCGGCACCCGCGTCTGGTCCAGCCAGTGGGCGACCCACCGCGACCCCCGCTGGTACGGCGACGCCGAGGCCTTCCGTCCCGAGCGGTGGACCGACGGGGACGGCGAACCCGCCGAGGAGATACCCGAGTACGCCTGGTTCCCCTTCGGCGGAGGCCCCCGCGTCTGCCTCGGCACCCGTTTCGCCCTCGTCGAGGCGGTCCTCGTCCTCGCGGTCCTGGCCCGCCGCTACCACCTGGACGTCACGGCACCTGAAATCCTCCCGGTCCCGAGCCTCACCCTCCAGCCGGACCGCGACGTCCTGGCCACGGTACGCGCGCGGGGCTGAGGCGCGGGGTGAGGTGCGCGGGGCTGAGACGGGCGGGGTGAGGCGGGCGGGGCACTGGAGGGTGCCTCGACAGTGACCGACTCCGGACCGAGGTGTTCGACTCCCCACCGATCCTTACGCGGCAGAAGCGAGGGCCCCGGCCAGGTCCCGCAGGTCTCCGGCGCGCAGGACGCGGTCGGCGTGGCCGGGGAGGGGGACGTGGAGGGGGGAGGTCCAGCGGGTGGGGATGGCGCCCGGGCCGTACACCGCACCCGCCAGGGTGCCCGTCACGGCGGCCACCGTGTCCGTGTCGCCGCCCAGGTCGACGGCGGCGGCGAGGGCCTCCTCGAAGGAGCCGGTGGTGCGCAGCGCCCAGACCGCCGAGCCGAGACAGGGCCAGACGGCCCCGTTGAACTCGGTCGCCTCGTCCGGGTGCCAGCCAGGGGCGAGTACCGTCGCCCACCGCTCCCGGTGCGCGGGGGCCACCTCGGCCAGAGCGGCGGGCACGGCGGCGAGCGGGTCCTCCCCGAGGAGGGCGACCCGGACCAGTTCGTGGAGGATCGCCGTGCCCTCCCAGGCGGCGCCGTCGCCGTGCGTCAGGGCCGCGATGCGGCGGGCGGCGTCCATCGTCTCCGTCCGCCCCCGTGCCGCGAAGTACACGGCCGAGGTGGAGGCGCGCATGAGCGAACCGTTGCCGGCGGCGCGCCCGTTGACCTGGAAGTGCAGCGCGGCCGCGACGTCCCAGGCGTCGCCGCCCAGCAGCACCTGCTCGGTCTGGAGGCCGATGTCCTTGGGGTCGGCCGCCGCCCAGCGTCGGAAGCGGTCGAAGACGTCCGGCAGGTCGAGGCCGCCCCGTTCGAGGAGCGACTCCCCGAGGAGGACCGCCATCTGCGTGTCGTCGGTCGCCTCACCCGGATCCCAGCCGCCGCCCCCGCACAACTCCCCGACACCGTCCGGGAACCGCTCCCGGAACACGCCGGGCAGACCGAACTCGAAGGGAGCACCCAGTGCGTCACCGACGGCGGAACCGAGTACGGCGCCCACGGCGCGGTCGAGGTCGAGCATCCGGCCAGGGTAGACCGCGCGGTGGCCGCGCGGTCCGCCCCGGTGGTCGCCGGTCACGCCGGGACCTTCTCCGCGGGGGCGGGGGCGGAGGAGGCGGTGGTGGTGCGGAGGGAGAGTGCCGTGGCCGTTCCGCCGAGCAGCGCGATGGCTCCCGCGCAGGCCAGCGTCGTGGCGTCCGGTGACAGGAGCGCCTGGCCGCGGAGGGCCTGCCAGGTCAGGAGGGCGAAGGTCGCCGCGTACGCCGCCGAGGCCGTGACCGTGAGGCGCAGCCGGATCCGCTCGTCGGCCAGGCGGGCGAGGACGGGGAAGCGGGCGGAGCGCGCGGCGAGGGCGGTGAGGACGATCAGCACCAGCGGGAGCAGCTGAAGGGCGTGCATCCCGAAGAAGTGGGCGATGCGAAGGTCGCCGCCGGTGGTCGCCCAGCCGGTGAGCGGCATCGACGGGCCGCCGTCCGGGACGCCGACGCTGTGCGCGCCGATGATCGGCGAGTCGTCGACGGCCAGTTGCTCCGGTGTCGGGCGGACCATCAGGAAGCCGACGGCTGTGCCCGCCAGGGCGATCAGGGAGGACAGCCGGACGGCCCAGGCCATCGCCCGGTCGAGGATCCGGGCGCGCAGCAGGAGCACCGCGATGACCAGGGCCGCCAGCCACAGCACGGCGACGGTGGCGCCCATGAGCGAGAAGACGGCGCTGTCGAAAGCGGTCGCCTGGTTGAAGTGGCTCTGGGCGCCGCGGATGACCTGGAGGGTGATGAGCACCATCTCGACCGTACTCGCGACGGTGATCACCGTCCCGGCCCACCAGCCGACCCGCCTGCCGCGGGGGAGCAGCGAGAGCATCCAGGCCAGCGAGAGGCCGTAGGCGATGAACGAGACCGAGAACTTGAACGGTTTGGTCCAGATGGGGACGCCGACCAGTACCCGGTCGTCGACGACGATGCCGACGGCGGAGACGAGGGCGAGGACGCCCATCGCGGCGACGAACCAGACCAGGGGGCGGTGCAGCCGGAGCGGCGGGGTGACGTGGGCGCGTGGGTTCGACGAAGACATACGGATCCCCCCGTGGGAAGGTATGGATAGTGGCACTCGCCACTATCTGATAGCGCCACTATCTATGATGGGGGTGTCGGTCGGCAAGGCCGGAGAGGAATCTGGAAGGTGAACGCGCTGTGCGCATCGGAGAGTTGAGCCGCAGGACCGGGGTGTCGGTGCCGACGATCAAGTTCTACGTACGGGAAGGACTGCTGCCCGCCGGCGAGCTGACGAGCCCGAACCAGGCGTCGTACGGAGAGGCGCACGTGCAGCGGCTCCGCCTGATCCGGGCGCTCCTCGACGTGGGCGGCCTGTCGGTGGCGGCGATCCGCTGCGTGGTCGCGGCGGTCGACGACCCGGAGAGGTCGGTGCACAAGGTGCTGGGCGCGGCGACCGGCCCGCTGGTGCCGCGCTACGACCGTGAGTCCCGCGAGGGCGTCGAGGAGGCGCGGAAGACGGTCGCCGGGCTGATCGAGGCCCGGGGCTGGCACGCCGACGCCTCCAGCCCGGCGGCGGAGGCCCTCGCGGTGGCCCTCACAGCGCTCGACGAGGTCGGGCACGGGCGGTTCGCCGAAGTCCTGGACGCGTACGCGGACGCGGCGGAGGGGGTGGCGCGGGCCGACCTGGACTACGTGGCGCACCACGTGGCGCGGGAGGAGCTCGTCGAGAGCGCGGTCGTCGGCACGGTCCTCGGCGACGCGATGTTCTCCGCGCTGCGCCGCCTGGCCCAGACGGACGCCTCGCAGCGCGCTTTCGGCCGGGCGGCGCAGGGGAGGGGGGCGGGGGAGAGCGGGGGAGCGGAGTGACGGAGAGGCCCGGGGGCGAGCGCTGGAGGGCTCTGGGGCGTGTGGCGAAAAGGCCCGGGGGCGAGCGCTGGAGGGCTCTGGGGCGTGTGGCGAAAAGGCCAGGGGCCGAGGGCGGAGGGGCCCGTGGCCGGGTGGCGGAGGGCCCGGGGGTGAGGGCGGAGGGGCCCGCGGCCGGGTGGCGGAGGGCCCGGGACCGAGGGCGGAAGGGCCCGTGGCCGGATGACGGAGGGCCCGGGGCTCTCGTCGCCCCGGGCCCCTCGGCTCAGCTCTCCTGCTCGCGCTCCACCTGGTCGTTCCACTCGCGCTTCATCGCGCGCCAGCCCTCGTCCGTCTTGCCCAGGCGCCAGTAGCCCGAGATCGACATGCGCTCCCTCGGCACGCCCCGGTCGAGCCGCAGGTGCCGGCGCAGCTCCTTCACGAAGCCCGCCTCGCCGTGGACGAAGGCGTGCACGTCGCCCGCCGGGAAGTCCAGGGCGGTGACCGCCTCGACCAGCGCCTCGCCCGTCGGGCGCGCGCCCCGGTGCAGCCACGTGACGTCGATGCCCGTCCCCGTCGCCAGCTTCTGCTCCTCGGCCGCGTCCGCGACCTCGATCAGGACGTGCGCCCTCGCCCCCTCCGGCAGCCGCTCCAGGGCCGACGCGATCGCCGGGAGCGCGCTCTCGTCGCCCGCGAGCAGGTGCCAGTCCGCCGCCGGGTCCGGCGCGTAGCCGCCGCCGGGGCCGAGGAAGCGCACGGTCTCGCCCGCCCGGGCGCGCGCCGCCCAGGGGCCCGCCAGGCCCTCGTCGCCGTGGACCACGAAGTCGATGGTCAGCTCGTGGTGGACCGGGTCCCACGCCCGCACCGTGTACGTCCGCGTCGTCGGCCACTGCTCCCGGGGGAACTCCGCCCGGATCCGCTCCATGTCGAACGGCTCCGGGTAGGTGACCCCCTCCGGGGCGAACAGCAGCTTCACGTAGTGGTCGGTGTAGACGTCCGCCGAGAAGCCGTCGAGTCCGGGCCCGCCCAGCACGACCCGCACCATGTGCGGAGTGATCCGCTCGGTGTGCACCACACGGGCTTCGGTGGCCTTCGGTGCCTTGCGGGCCGGCTGCTCTGCCACGACGGGCTCTCCTGACTCTGCGTACTTAGGTATGCCTAAGCTAGCATCCTCGGGCAAGAGGGGCTCGTCGCGGCCCGGGCGGCCCCTCCCGTCAGCGCTCCAGGACCGGCAGCAGGCGGCCCACCGCGCCGCCAAGACCCCAGCGCTTCACCAGCGCCTCCAGGGCCTCCGGGTCGCGGGGAGCGGCCGGCAGGGCGGCGTCGAACTCCGGGAGCGGCACGTCGGCGGCGACCCGCACCACCGTCGGCGCCACGTCCAGGTACGCGGCCGCCTCCACGATCCCGCGTCGCTTCGCCGGCGTCAGCCTCGACGTCGGGTCCTCCGCCGCCGCCCGGACGCCCGCCAGGTCCCCGTACTCCGTGATCAGCTGCGCCGCCGTCTTCTCGCCGATGCCCTTGACGCCGGGCAGCCCGTCGCTCGTGTCCCCGCGCAGCGCCGCGAAGTCCGCGTACTGATCGGGCCGCACCCCGTACTTCGTGCGGATCAGTTCCGCGTCCACCAGGTCGCAGTCGCCGACGCCCTTGCGCGGGTACAGCACGCGGACGCCCCGGGCGTCGTCCACCAACTGGAACAGGTCGCGGTCGCCGGTGACGATGTCCACGGGCCCGCCGGCGCGGCCCGTCAGCGTCCCGATCACGTCGTCCGCCTCGTACCCCGCCGCCCCGACCCGCGCGATGCCGAGCGCGGCCAGGACCTCCTCGATCACCGGCACCTGCGGGGACAGCGTGTCCGGGACCTCCTCCACGTCCGTGCCCGTCTCCGTCTCCACGGCCACCCGGTGCGCCTTGTACGAGGGGATCAGGTCCACCCGCCACTGCGGCCGCCAGTCCTCGTCCCAGCAGGCGACCAGGTCGTCGGGGCGGTGGTCCTGGACGAGCCGGGCGATGAAGTCGAGCAGCCCGCGCACGGCGTTCACCGGGGTGCCGTCCGGCGCCCGGACGGAGTCCGGCACGCCGAAGTACGCGCGGAAGTAGAGGCTGGCGGTGTCGAGGAGCATCAGGCGTCGCGTCACACCCCGATCATGCCGCACCCCACCGACAGGGCCCTCCGCTCCGCGCGGAACCCCCTTCGGGCCCCGCGCGTGACCCCCGTCACCTTTGCGTTTGCACCCGGTGAAGCGGGGCATGCGCGAGCCCGGAGCGGAACCCGGTACGGGATTCAACGAAAAGGATCGCCGTACGCGACGGGCCCGCGGGCCGATCCCGCCCGCTCCACGGCCCAGCCGCGCGGGGGTGGTGGGGCCGTTCTTCATTGCTACCCGTGAGGTGTATGTGTCCAGGCTCCAGGCCGACCATCTGTACAAGGTGTTCGGCAGACGACCCGACGAAGCCGTCCGCAGGCTCGCCGACGGCGCCGAACGCGAGGAGCTGCGCGCCGAAGGAACGACCGCGGCCGTCGTGGACGCGGGCTTCGTCGTCGAACCCGGCCAGATCTTCGTGGTGATGGGCCTGTCCGGCTCCGGGAAGTCCACCCTTCTCCGCATGCTCAACGGCCTGCTGGAACCGACCGCCGGCCGGGTCCTCTACGACGGCCACGACCTCACCGCCCTCTCCCCCCGCGAGCTGCGCGAGGTCCGCTCCACCAAGATCAGCATGGTCTTCCAGCACTTCGCTCTGTTCCCGCACCGAAACGTCCTGGAGAACGCCGCCTACGGCCTGGAGGTCCAGGGCGTGCCCCGCGCCGAGCGCGAGACCCGCGCCGCCGAGGCCCTCGAACTGTGCGGCCTCGCCGGCTGGGAGAAGTCCTGGCCCGACGAGCTCTCCGGCGGCATGCAGCAGCGCGTCGGCCTGGCCCGCGCCCTCGCCACCGACGCCGACCTGCTCCTGATGGACGAGTCCTTCAGCGCGCTCGACCCGCTGATCCGCCGTGACATGCAGGACCAGCTCCTCGTGCTCCAGCAGCGCCTGAAGAAGACCATCGTCTTCATCACCCACGACCTCAACGAGGCCATGCGCCTCGGCGACCGGATCGCCATCATGCGCGACGGCAGGATCGTCCAGCTCGGCACCGCCGAGGACATCCTCGTCCGCCCCGCCGACGACTACGTCGCCTCCTTCATCCAGGACGTCGACCGCTCCCGGGTGCTCACCGCCGCCGCCGTCATGACCGACGACGCCCCCGTCGACTGCCCCGACGACTGCGCCTGCCGCCCCGTCGGCCCCGACACCCTCGTCGCCGACCTGTGCGCCGCCGCCGCCCTGGCCCCGCACCCGGTGACCGTCGAGGACGCCGACGGCTCCGTCCTCGGAGTCGTACCGACGGAACGCCTCCTCGCCGTCATGGGCGGTGTCGCCGCGACGAGCGTCCCGTTCCCCAAGCCCCGGGAGGTGACCGCCCGTGCCTAGGCTCCCCCTCGGCCAGTGGGTCGACAGCTCCGTCGACTGGCTCCAGGCCCAGTTCTCCTGGCTCTTCGACGCCGTCACCACCGGCGTCACCGGCCTCTACGACGGCATCGACGCCGTCCTGTCCGCACCCCAGCCGCTGCTCTTCGCCGGCATCCTCGCCGTCGTCGCCTGGTGGCTGCGCGGTCTGGCCGCCGGTGCGCTCGCCTTCGCCGGCTTCGCGCTCGTCGACTCCGTCCAGCTGTGGGACGAGGCCATGGCGACGCTCTCGCTCGTCCTCGTCTCCACCCTCGTCACCCTGGTGATCGCCGTCCCGCTCGGCATCTGGGCGGCCCGCTCGAAGACCGTCAGCGCCGTCCTGCGGCCCGTCCTCGACTTCATGCAGACCATGCCGGCGATGGTCTACCTCATCCCCGGCATCATCTTCTTCGGCGTCGGCGTGGTCCCCGGCATCATCGCCACCATCGTCTTCGCGCTGCCCCCGGGCGTGCGCATGACCGAGCTCGGCATCCGCCAGGTCGACGGCGAACTCGTCGAGGCCGCCGAGGCGTTCGGCACCACCCCGCGCAACACGCTGCTGCGCGTCCAGCTGCCGCTCGCCCTGCCGACCATCATGGCCGGCGTCAACCAGGTCATCATGCTCGGCCTCTCCATGGTCGTCATCGCCGGCATGGTCGGCGGCGGCGGGCTCGGCGGCGCCGTCTACCGCGCCATCGGCAACGTCGACATCGGCCTCGGCTTCGAGGCCGGCGTCTCCATCGTCGTCCTCGCCATGTACCTGGACCGGATGACCGGCGCGCTCGGCCGCCAGGTCTCCCCGCTGGGCCGCCGCGCCGTCGCCAAGGCCCGCGCCGCGCTGGGCGCCAAGCGGCCCGGCGCCAAGCTCTGGACCCACCGCCCGCAGCCCGTCACCGCCCTCGTCGGCGTCGTCGTCCTCGCCCTCGCCGCCGGCGGCATGGGCTTCCTCGGCGGCACCGGCGCGTCCTCCACCACCGCCTCGGGCCCGAACGGCGGCCACGGCAAGAAGGTCAGCATCGGCTACATCCCCTGGGACGAGGGCATCGCCTCCACGTACCTCTGGAAGGAGCTCCTGGAGCGCCGCGGCTACGAGGTCGAGACCAAGCAGCTGGAGGCCGGCGCCCTCTACACCGGCCTCGCGGGCGGACAGGTCGACTTCCAGACCGACGCCTGGCTCCCCGTCACCCACGCCCAGTACTGGGAGAAGTACCGGAACAAGCTGGAGGACCTCGGCTCCTGGTACGGCCCCACCTCCCTGGAGCTCTCCGTCCCCTCGTACGTGAAGGGCGTCGACTCCCTCGCCGACCTCAAGGGCAAGGCCGGGCGGTTCAAGGGCCGGATCGTCGGCATCGAGCCCAGCGCCGGAATGATGGGCCTCCTCAAGGACAAGGTCCTGAAGGACTACGGCCTGGAGGGCGAGTACAAGGTCGTCGACGGCTCCACGCCCGGCATGCTCGCCGAGCTGAAGCGCGCGTACGACCGCAAGGAACCCGTCGTCGTCACCCTCTGGTCGCCGCACTGGGCCTACTCCGCCCACGACCTGAAGAAGCTCAAGGACCCCAAGGGCTCCTGGGGCGAGGGCGACGGCGTCCACACCCTCGCCCGCAAGGGATTCGCCGCCGAGAACCCCGAGGTCGGCACCTGGCTGAAGGACTTCAAGCTGTCCGAGAAGCAGCTCACGGACCTGGAGGCCGTCATCCAGGAGACCGGCAAGGGCAAGGAGCAGCAGGCCGTCCGCACCTGGCTGGACCGCAACCCCGGCCTCGCGGAGAAGCTCGCCCCCCAGTAGGGCCCTTCGCTCACTGACCGAAAAGGGGTGGTCGCCGAACGTGTTCGGCGACCACCCCTTTTCGGCACGACGCGAAACCCCGCCCCAAAGCTGCGTAAGGTTCAGGTAACCGACCGGTACGAGCAGGGGGAGGGAGCCGACATGGACGAGAAGGAAGCACCCCGCGTGGGCGCGGCCGTCAAGCGGCGCCGCAGAGCGCTTCAGCTGACCCTGGCCGTCGTCGCCTCCCGCAGCGGCCTGTCCGTCCCCTTCCTCAGCCAGGTCGAGAACGATCGCGCCCGCCCCAGCCGCCGCTCCCTCGAACTCGTCGCCGAGGCCCTGGAGACCACGGCCGGTGAACTCCTCGCCGCCGCCGAGGCCTCCCGCACCGTCGACGTCGTACGGGCCGGGGACCGCTCGCCCGGCCTGCCCCCGGGCGTCCGGGCGCTGGTCCGCGGCCGCCACCAGCTGCACGCCCTGGAGTTCACCGGCGAGCAGGACGCGGGCCGCGAGTTCCAGCACCGGAACGACGAACTCCTCTACGTGGCCGACGGCGCCGCCGAGGTCGAGGCCGAGGGCCGCGCCCACCGCCTCGGGCGCGGCGACACGCTCTACCTCTCCGGCGGCGTGCGGCACCGCTGGCGCGCCACCGAACCCGGCACCCGCCTCCTCGTCGTCGCCGTCGGCGACCACGTCGAGGCCGAGGTGGAGTGAGGGCCGCACACCGATGAGAAGTGAAGGCCGCGCACCCATGAGAGTCGTCTCCCTCGTGCCCTCCCTCACCGAGGCCGTCGCCGTCACCGCCCCCGGCGTCCTCGTCGGCGCGACCGACTGGTGCAGCCGTCCGGCCGGACTCGACGCCGTCCGCATCGGCGGCACGAAGAACCCCGACGTCGCGGCGATCACGGCGCTCCGGCCCGACCTCGTCATCGCCAACGAGGAGGAGAACCGCGCCCCCGACCTCGCCGCCCTGCGGGCCGCCGGACTCGACGTCCTGCTCACCGAGATCCGCACCCTCGACCAGGCGCTGCGGGAACTGGAACGGGTCCTCGCCGCCTGCGGCGCGCCCCGGCCGCGCTGGCTCGACGAGGCGGAGGCCGCCTGGGAGGCCGTCGAACCCCTCGAACCGGCCACCGCCGTCGTGCCGATCTGGCGGCGGCCCTGGATGGTCGTCGGCCGTGACACCTTCGCGGGCGACCTGCTCGCCCGCCTCGGCGTCCGGAACCTGTACGCCGACCACCCCGAGCGCTATCCGCGCGTCCCCCTCGACGAACTCCGCGCCGCCGCCCCCGATCTCGTCGTCCTGCCCGACGAGCCCTACCGCTTCACGCGCGACGACGGCCCCGAGTCCTTCCCCGGGACCGCCGCCGCCCTCGTCGACGGGCGCATGCTCACCTGGTACGGCCCGTCACTGGCCGAGGCCCCCCGGGCACTGGCCCGGGCCCTTCGAGCAGCGCACCGCTGAACAGCCCGCGCGCGGTGTGGAGTCCGGCCACCAGCCAGGCCGCCACGAGGAACACGTACAGGACGATCGCCAGCCACCGGAACGCCGCCAGACCGGTGTGCCCGGCCAGGCCCTCGGCACCGGTCACACAGGTCCCGACCGGGAAGGTGAACGCCCAGAAGGTCATCGCGAAGCCCATGCCCCGCCGCCGCGCCCGCAGCACCATCGCCCCGGCGAGCGCCAGCCACAGCAGCGCGAAGCCCATGACGGGGACCCCGTAGAGGACGGCGAAGGCGGCGAAGCCGTGGGCGTACGGGGCGGGCAGCACGCCCGCGGCCGTGTCGGCGAACTTGTTCGCGGCGGTCGTCGACTGGCCCAGCGGGCCGAGGACCAGGAAGAGGGTCGGGGTGAGCGCGAGCGGCAGCGGGCCGCCGGTGACGAGCCGTCCGAAGACCAGCGGCAGCATGACCAGGGTGGCGAGCAGGCTGACGCCGAACAGCGCGTAGCAACCGATCAGCAGGGTCTGCCGGCCCTGCCCAGCGGGCAGATGGGGCACGAGCAGCGGGCCGAGCGCGGCGGACACCATGGGGGCGACCACCGGCAGCAGCCACACCGGCGACGCGCCCTCGATCCGGTGGTGCACCACCATGAGGTACGGGACGCCCACCGCGGCCACCAGGCCGATCGCCGTGCCGACGGCGAACAGGACGGCGTCGAGGGCGACGGCCGCCGGAAGCCCCACCCAGTCCCGGCCCACGACCATCGCCCCGCCGCCGACCGCGAGCAGCGCCATCGACAGACAGCCGTAGAAGGGCGCCGTCGCCGGGTCCATCAGATGGGCGCGGGCCCGGTCCCGGTGGCGGGCCCAGTGCGCCGCGCGGGCGGTGAGCAGGACGAGCAGCATGGCGAGCGACAGGACCCAGACCGCGGCGCAGGCAGTACGGAGACCGGGAACGTCCAGCGGGAGGGCGGCGCCCGCGGTGGCGACGGCGGCCGTGCCCATCACGGAGGCGTACCAGTTGGGTCCGAGGTGACGGACGGAGCGGGTCGCCCGGGCGCCGGGGGTGGTGGCGCGAGGGGAGGGGAGACCGGGGAGAGAAGGTGCGTGGCTTGCCATGCCCCGATCGTTTCGCGCCGGAAAGGCCCCCACCAGGGACGTTGCGACTATGAGGCCATAAGCTGGCTTTATGAGCAGCGAGCAGGGCAAGAGGCCGACCCCCGACTCCCCTCGGGGCGTCTCCCCGGGGGTCGTCCCCCACCGGCTCCTCTCCCACCGGGTCCCGGACCTCGGCGCGCTCGAACTCCTCCTCGCCGTCGCCCGGCACGGCAGCCTCGGCGCGGCCGCCCGCGAGGTCGGGATCACCCAGCCCGCCGCCAGCAGCCGGATCCGCTCGATGGAGCGGCAGCTCGGCGTGGCCCTGCTCGACCGTTCCCCGCGCGGCTCCCGGCTCACCGACGCCGGCGCCCTCGTCACCGACTGGGCGCGGCGCATCGTGGAGGCCGCCGAGGCCTTCGACGCGGGCGCGCAGGCGCTGCGCGGGCGACGGGACTCGCGGCTGCGGGTGGCCGCGTCCATGACGATCGCCGAATACCTGCTGCCGGGCTGGCTGATCGCGCTGCGCGCCGAGCGTCCCGACACCGCCGTGTCGCTCCAGGCCGGGAACTCGGCGGCCGTCGCGGAACGCCTCCTCGCGGGCGAGGCCGACGTCGGCTTCGTCGAGGGGCTCGCCGTGCCGGACGGCCTCGACGGCGTCGTCGTCTCGCACGACCGGCTCGCGGTCGTCGCCGCGCCCTCCCACCCGTGGGCCCGGCGCCGACGCCCGCTCGACCCGGCCGAGCTCGCCGCGACCCCGCTGGTCCTGCGGGAACGCGGCTCCGGCACCCGGCAGGTCCTCGACGCGGCACTCGCCGCGCACGGCGGCCTCGCGCAGCCGCTCCTCGAACTCGCCTCCACGACGGCGGTCAAGGCCGCGGCGGTGAGCGGGGCGGGGCCGGCGGTCCTGAGCGAGCTCGCGATCACCGAGGAGCTGGCGTCGCGGCGCCTCGTCGCCATTCCGGTGGAGGGGGTGCTGCTCCGCCGCGACCTGCGGGCGGTGTGGCCGACGGGTCCCCGCCCGACGGGCCCGGCGCGCGACCTGCTGTCCCTGACGCGGGGCTGACCGGCGCTCCGGGAGGCTTCGCCCTTACCTGCTCGGCGGTTGCCATTACCTGCTCGGCGGTTGCCGTTCAAGGGCGGGTGCGCGTCAAATATTCTCGGATTTTCGGGCTCGCTTCCGCCTGTAACGTCCGGTTAACCCTGCAAGCGACTTTGCTGAGTTATCGTCTTCTTGACTGATCGTTGACCAATCGTTGGTGATCCCCACACCTGGTGAGTCGTTCCGGGGGAGGCATATGCAACCAGCAATGACGGCCCGGACGGGGCTTTCGATCCTCGCCGTCCTCCTCGTCGTCCTCCAACTCCTCACCGCCGCCTCCTTCGCAGCCGCACACGCGCCCCCGCACACCGTGGCCGAGGCGCCGTTCGGGACGAAGCCCTCCGGGGCGACCCCGCACGACGAGGTCGTCACCTGTCGAGACGCCGAGCTGCCGGGAGACCCGATCGGTCCCCCGCGCACCCGCGACCGCCACCGCACCGCCGACAAGCCGGCCGCGTCCGAACGTCCGTCGCCGCCGCGCTCCGCCCCGACCGCACCCCGACCGCCCACGTGCGGTGCCGCGGATCCCTCCCCGGCGCGATCGCCGGGCCTCCACTCCACGGCTGGACTCCAGGTGTTCCGCTGCTGAGCGGCCCCCGCGCCCCCCTCACACCTGCCCCGCACGCCCGACGCGTCACCACGACGCGCCAGGAGGAGCCACCACGCCATGCAACCCCTCATCGACAACGCGCGCACCTTCGGACAGCGCCCCGAGGAGTTCGCCCCACTGGCCGAAGGCCAGTCCCCCGAGGTCCTGTTCATCACCTGCGCCGACTCCCGGGTCGTCCCCGCCCTGATCACCGGAGCCCGGCCCGGCCAGCTCTTCGAGCTGCGCACCGCGGGCAACATCGTCCCGCCGTACGGCTCCGGCGCCCCGACCGGTGAGGCCGCCACCATCGAGTACGCCGTGGAGGTCCTCGGCGTCCAGCACGTCGTGGTCTGCGGCCACTCGCACTGCGGCGCCGTGGGTGCCGTGGTGCGCGGCGACGACCTGGACTCCGTTCCCGCGGTGCGCGACTGGCTCGCGCACGCCGCGGAGGAGCCCCGGTGCGCCGACCCGGCCGACCCGGCGGTCGCCGAAGCCGTGCAGCACCACGTCCTGACGCAGCTGCTGCGGCTGCGTTCCTACCCCTGTGTCCGCAAGGGCCTCTCGTCAGGGCGGCTCAGCCTGCACGGCTGGTACTACGAGGTCCACACCGGGGCCGTGCGCGAGCACCGCGCGGACACCGACGCCTTCGAAACGCTGTGAGGGGCGCCGACATGACCAAGTTCCCTTACTTACGCCAGGACTTCGCCGCCTCCCTCGTCGTGTTCCTCGTCGCCCTCCCCCTGTGCGTCGGCGTCGCCGTCGCCTCGGGAGTCCCGGCCGAGCTCGGACTCGTCACCGGCGTCGTGGGCGGCATCGTCACCGGTCTCCTGCGGGGCAGCAGCCTGCAGGTGTCCGGGCCGGCGGCGGGGCTGACCGTGCTGGTCTTCGAGGCCGTCACCGAGTTCGGGCTCGCCACGCTCGGCGTGATCGTCCTCGCCGCCGGGCTGCTCCAACTGGCCATGGGCGCCCTGAGGATGGGCCGTTGGTTCCGGGCGATCTCCGTCGCCGTCGTCGAGGGCATGCTGGCCGGCATCGGTCTGGTGATCATCGCCGGTCAGCTGTACGCGGCGGCGGGCCTGAAGGCTCCCGCCTCCGGCGTCGACAAGATCCTGGGGCTGCCCGGGGCCGTCTTCGACGCCTTCGGCGGCACCGCGGCGCCGGTCTCGCTCGCGGTCGGCGCCGGCACCATAGCCGTGATGGTGGGGTGGAAGCACCTGCCGAAGCGGGCGCGGACCGTGCCGGGCGCGCTCGCCGCGGTGATCCTGGCGACGGCGGTCACCCTGGCGTTCGGCCTGCCGGTGGCCACCGTCGAGGTGAACGGCCTGTTCGGTTCCGTCCGGCTGCCCGGCGCCGACGCCCTCGGCGAGCTGGCCGACCCGGCCGTCCTGGGCACGGTCCTCGCCTTCGCCCTGATCGCCTCCGCCGAAAGCCTGTTCAGCGCCGCCGCGGTGGACCGGCTGCACGACGGTCCCCGCACCCGGTACGACGAGGAGCTCATGGCGCAGGGCGCGGGCAACGCGGTCTGCGGTGTGCTCGGGGCCCTGCCGATGACCGCGGTCATCGTCCGCAGTTCCGCCAATGTGGCGGCGGGCGCGAAGACCAAGGCCTCCCGGGTCCTGCACGGCGTGTGGCTGCTGCTGTTCGCGGCGCTGCTGCCGGGGGCGCTGGCGCTGATCCCGCTGCCCGCGCTCGCCGGCATCCTGATCCACGCGGGCTGGAAGCTGATCCCGTTCCGCGGGGTCGCGGCGCTGTGGCGGGCACACCGGGGCGAGGCGCTGATCCTGGTGGCGACGGCCGTCGCGATCGTCACCGTGAACATGTTCGAAGGCGTGCTGATCGGGCTGGCCCTGTCCGTAGCCAAGACCGCCTGGGAGACGTCGCACGTCCGACTGGAGGTCGTCGACAAGGGCGCAGGCCCGCTCCAGGCGCACCTGTCGGGCAACGCGACCTTCCTGCGGCTGCCGAAGATACTCGACAGCCTGGAGGCGCTGCCCCAGGACCGGCCGATCGTGGTCGACGTCTCCGGCCTGCACCACCTCGACCACGCCTGCCGTACGGCCCTGGAGACGTGGGCCGAACGACACAGCGCGGCCGGTACGGAGCCCGTGAGGGTCACCGACCCAGTGAAAACCGCTCCCTGACGGGCCCCGCGCCGGCTGTGGGCACCCGCCTGCGGGGCAGCGCCCCCGTTGTGGGCACCCGCCTGCGGGACGGTGCCCACCCCGCTGTGGCTGCGCCCGCGGGGCGGTGCCCCCGGCCACCCCGTTGCGGGCTGCGCCCGCCGGGCGGTGCCCACCCTCGCGCCCCGTTGTGGGCAGTCGTTCCGCTGGGGCGGAACGGGTGGGCACAACGGACCCGCGCCCTGCCGGCGCCCGAGGCTCATGTGCCTG